>NZ_JBLGBY010000017.1:0-38907 GCF_047616845.1 Natronomonas sp.
CGAGTGCCTGCCTGGGTAGCTTAGCGGTAAAGCGCGTCCTTGGTAAGGACGAGACCCCGAGTTCAAATCTCGGCCTAGGCTTCACGGGCTTCAGAACCTCTCTCCCCATTTTACGCTCTTCTTAGGAGAGAACAAATGGAACTCAAGAACGTTACGTTCTACTACACGCCAACTTCGTCGCTGTCTTGCGGTTCGCATAGCTGTCAGGAAACCATAAGGTCAGGCACCGCGCCATCCCGTGGTTCGGGGGTGAGCGTAGCCGATGAAATACCGCATCTTCACTTAAACTGGCCAACACTCGTCGGCACTACTCCTATCGTTTAATCTGGCCAATAGGGAATTGATACTACGGCCCCCGAACTTCCGAAACATCTGGACTTTCAGCCACCAATGGATCTCTCTACACGCCTCTCCGAGCTCGTTGTTGACCACAGCCGTCTCATCATCGCCCTCGTCCTCGTCAGTTCACTTCTCATTGGGAGCGGGGTGCTCGCTGTCGACCGTACCTCATCACTCGCCAGATATCAGACCGACACTCCTGCCAGTGAGACACAGCGAACACTCGATCAAACCTTCAGTTCCGACGCGGAGAACGAAACACAGGCCGTCATTATCATCCGCGGCCAGAACGTCCTCACCAGGCAGTCACTCCTCGCGCAACTCGACTTACAGCGAGAGTTCCAGGCGAACCAGACTATCAACGAGTCGTTGACCGCCAGGCCGACCGGCATCGCGACGGTCATCGCCACGACCGGGCTACTCGAAGAACGGGGCGAAAAACTCCAACGTGACGCAGATGCGTTCAACGAAACGGTACGGCCGCTTGCGGATCGGCTCAACCGCACGCGTGAATTACAACACGAGTACCATCTTCTCAACCTCTCGTATGAAAAAGGACAGATAGACGAAGAAACGTACCAGAACCGATCCGAGGAGCTACGGCAGGAGTTGAACCGGACGATGTATCCGTCCGACGCTAACCTGACCAGCGACCAACGGCGGGCGTTCAGGGATATCGCCAGACAAGTGCGCGATCTCCAGCGACAGATTGACCGATTAGAGCGGCAGCTTCAGGAGGGCGAAATCAATCAATCGGCGTATCTGAATCGGAGTGAGAAACTGGAAGAAGAGGGCAAACGCCTCTACATTCAGGAGTTGCCTGCGAACGTATACGAAGACCGATATACAGAGTTGCGACAACGCGAGGCAGAGCTCCGTGAACTCCGGGCTGCGCTCGTCGGGCCATCGGCCGACGAAGACAAGCTCCCACCGTTATCGGCGCAGCGCGACCAGCTGGCGGCCATGAACCAATCCGAGATCGATACTGTCGTCACACAGGTATTGAATCAGAGCGCGGAGAACGATCGGCCGTTTGCCTTCATGCCGCTCGGCTATACGCCGGGGAATACGACGGCGAACGCCACGATAATCGTCGTTACCACGGAGAGTGATGGGGCGACACTACCGGGAACGGCCACCCAGGAGATCATCGAGACGCAAACGGCGATACGCGACACCATCGAAAACGAGTATACACACGCGAACACGTCCGCGTTCGTCTTCGGGAACGGACTGGTGAACGAGGAGATTGATAACTCGATGATCGACTCCCTCAGCATCTTGCTCCCACTATCGTTCCTCTACGTCCTGATCGTCCTCGTGTTACTTTACCGTGACCCGGTTGACATCGCCATCGGACTTGTTGGCATCGGGTTGGTGCTCCTCTGGACGTTCGGCTTCATGGGCTGGGTCGGCATCGACCTGAGCCCAACGATCGTGGTAATACCGATTCTCTTGGTTGGTCTCGCCATCGACTACTCGAACCACGTGTTCATGCGCTATCGTGAAGCCCGAGGTGACGCCACGGAGGGCGGTGGTTTGGGTATTCGCGGATCGATGGTGCTCGGTCTCTCGGGTCTCGTGACTGCCTTGCTATGGGTGACATTGACCACAGCGGTCGGGTTTTCAGCGAACTACTTCAGCCCAGCTCCGCCACTTCAAGACCTCGGCATCGTCGCACCGGCGGGCATCATCTTCGCCTTCCTGATATTCGGAACTATCGTTCCGGCACTCAAAGTCGAGGCCGACGAATTCCTCGAGCGTCGCGGCTACGACCGGCACGCTCCGCCGATCGGAACGGGCGGCGACCGATTACGGCCCGTACTGATGGTCGGAATCCGACTCGCGAGACGGGCACCTGGCCGGGTCATACTCGTGGCGTTCCTCCTCGCGACTGCCGGAGTAGTCGGCGCCGCGCAGCTCAATACGAGTTTCCAACAAGAGGACTTCGTCGCAGAAGAGCCTCAGGCATTGATGACCGAGCTTCCAGAACCACTGGCTCCGGCAGAGTACAATACTCGGGGCAATCTGGATTACTTGTATACGCATTTCATCCACCAGAATACCGAAACGGAGTTTCTCATACAAGGTGATGTCTCCGATCCGGGAACTCTCGCACGAATCGATCGTGCAGAAGATCGCGCTATCGGGAGTGAGGTCGTCGCGAACCGGACTCACGGCGAACCCGCGGTCACGACGCCACTTACCGTCATGGGAACCGTCGCTGCTTCCAACGAATCGTTCAACCAGACGTTCACCGCCGCCGATACCGATGGCGATGGTGTCCCCGACACGAACGTCACGACGGTCTACGACGAGCTGTTCAGAGTCGCGCCAGAGTTGGCCGGGTCGGTTATTGCTCGGGACGATGGTGAGTACCAAGCAGTTCGACTGACTGTCGCGAGTGAGGGGACGTATAGCAACGAGCAAATCACCACAGAGATGCGGCTAATTGAGGGCGAATTGCAGGCTGACGGCGTCTCAGTTTCGCTCGGCGGCCAACCGGTGCTCTTCACGCAGGTTCAACAGCAGATCCTCGAAACCGCTGTGAACAGCTTCTATTACTCGTTCATCCTAATCGCAGGTATCCTCCTAGTCGGGTACCGTCTGTATCACGGGAGCGGTTTACTCGGCCTCGTGACCTTCGTCCCTGTGCTGTTTACACTGGCATGGATACTCGGGACGATGTATCTTCTCGATATCCCTCTCAACGTTCTGACGGCGATGATCGTTAGCATCACGTTGGGCTTGGGCGTCGATTACACGATTCACGTGAGCGAACGGTTCAGCGAAGAATTCGAAGGGAAGGATACCTTCGAAACAGCGCTGGAGAAGAGTGTGACCGGAACGGGTGGGGCGCTTTTCGGGAGTATGCTCACCACAGCCGGTGCGTTCGCGATTCTGTATTTCGGCTTCCTCCCACCCATGGCTAATTTTGGGCTCATTTCGGCACTGACAGTGTTCTATGCGTTCCTCGCGAGCGTCTTCGTCTTACCGAGTGCGCTCGTTCTCTGGTGCGTTCTGCCACGGGTGATTCGTTACTGGTATCGCTCTCTGACATGGACGAAGACCGAGCATCATTCATAAACTCCCCTTCGTTCGTCGGCAGTATTCCTACCGTGGTCGTCGCATTACCTCGATATAGTATGCAGCGGAAACACGAAGCCATAGCGGGGGTCGCCCTTCTCTTGGTGGTCGGTGCCGTTGGCATCGGCCTCTCTCCACCGGCGAGTGCTGGCCACGGGACTGACGCGAATTACACCGCTCAGCCAGCAGACGCGCCGGCGGACAGAATACCAGGCGCGTCCGATGCGAGTTATAAACAGTTTGCGCGAGGAAACGAGAGTATCAGGAAGGTAGATTACTTCGTCGTGACGTGGGAAGCCGGCGATTTGGGCGGCTGTGGGGCGGGCGATACGGAGGAACTCGGAATAGACCGCGGCGCGAATAATTCCGGGACGGAGACGGACGAAGGGCTCCTCCAGTACGTGAAGAATCAACAGCGATCCGAGGACAGGGTCGTCGCGGAGTTCTACGACGATTCCGATGTGGCTGGGGGGACGACGTACATCAACGAATCCGACGAGATAGTCACCTATCAGACCAGCTGTTTCGGGAATCCAGACGAGCCGGGGTGGTACCAGATTACCTCGATGGTGAACGGAACCGGCTGGGACGGTGAATACAAGGAGGTGTCCGTCTCATCTCATTACTTCTGGATCTGTGACTGTGAGAGCGAGTCAGAGGCCCGTGACCAGCTCGGCCCGCCGCCGTCCGAAGAGGACGAAACTGGGGATAATGACGATCCGACGCCTACCGAGACCGACACTGGTGATGGCGATGCTACGCCGAGAGAGACCAGCACTACTGAGGACGACACTGCGCCTACGGAGACCAACACTGACGGTGGCGGTGAGTCTACACCCGGTGAAACCACTACTAGTGAGAGTGATGCTGGGGGGCAGGAGACCGGCGACCGAGATGACGGCGGCCAGACCACGACCGATGCACAGGCCAGTGCCGCCAACTCGACTCCGACGGCCGATGACGGTTCCGGCTTCACCAGTGTCGGAGCATTGCTCACACTGGCCACGACACTGCTGTTGTTCCGGCGGCGGTAGGCTCTCCGTCTCTCCGGTGAGAGTTTTAGAAGGGTGTGGACACCTTGAGCTTCCTCTCGACTAATTGGTATTGCAATGCGAAACCAGGGTCGAGTTACAAGAACGGCCGATGCCGCTCAAACTACCGTATAAATATATCCCCCATATCAGGAGATAAGTACTTATACATGTACCTCAATGAGTCAGCATGGCCTTGCAGAAATTAACCCTGTCAACAAGGTATCTAGTAGTACCGCTAGTGATTGCGATAGCCAGTACCATGATTCTGGGTGCAGCCGTCTCACCGGTCGCTGCCGAGCACCCCGATGACGCCAACGACTATACGGAGAGTTATAACTTCACGATTAATTCGGTATCGCCGAGCGACCATTATCCCGGTGAAGAAAACGGTAGTATTCAATACTCGGCTGCCGGTGGAGACGCCTACAGGGATATCGGTATGGAGGAAGGCCTTTTCCTCGACACCATCTTTATCGATTCACCGGGATGGCTCGACTATAGTGACTGTACTATTGACACCATCGCGGTGTTCGGCATCGACCGCGGAAATAACAACACCGGTACGCAGATCGACCAAGACATGGTTAAATCACAGAGGAGGACTATCTTCCGCGACGACGGTCTCACTATCCTCATGTATAACTTCGAGGACTTTACCGCCGATCCGCCGTACCTTGCTCCAGAGGACGCTATCGTTGCCGACCAAGGTGAGAACTCCAACGGTGGCGGTTGTACAACCGTGACCGAAGATGAGGGTTGGTATCAGATACAGGGTTTCCTCAACGGCACTGAAGCGGACAACGGTCCGAACGAGCAACCCTCCGAGGATGCGAAGCAAGCTGGTGCACAAACAGGATCTACGTATTGGTACGTCTGCGACTGCGAAAACGAGCAGGAGGCCGAAGAGCAACTCGGCCCGAAGCCCGCACCGAGCGAGGATCCCCCACGTGAACAGGACAGTGGAGGGACGCCAACGCCCACCGCTGAGGGGACACCAACGCCCACCGCTGAGGGGACACCAACGCCCACCGCTGAGGAGACAGCGACACCTGCCAATGAGGAGACAGCGACACCTGCCGAAGAAGAGACGTCAACGCCCGCCGAGGAAGAGACGCCCGCTGAAGAGGAGACATCAACGCCCGCCGATGACGAATCCGACAACTCGACTCCGACGCCCGGCTCCGGCCCCGGCTTCGGTCCGATGATCGCGGTGATGGCACTGTTGGCCTCCGCCCTCTTGGTGCTCCGTCGGCAGTAATGGCCACTGCCTCCTAGGATGGCCTTTAGCGGTTACAGTATTTACCAATCGATCGACGAAACCCGAATGCTTCTGAATTCTAGGTGGGTGGGAAACTCAAACACATAATTTATTTTTCATTTCGGGACACCTACGAGGTGGGTACTCTCGGCAGTATTATGTGAGCTTCCTGTCAAAAATACCGATTCTATTGATAGATAAGGCACCGGTTGTACTTGCCCACTTGCGAGACGAGACTAACGTATCATCGGGATAGATTCATACGGGCTGCAGTGCGTCATGTCGGCAGCAGTCGCCCGTAGTCGGGTGACCGTCGAGGGAAACAGGTACAGCAGTCCGTATTAGTCGTCTCCAGCGGCTAATCCGGAGTCATCAAGGGCGACAAGCTCTTCCACATCGGGGATATACCTTGGGAATCGGTGATGATCTCGACGCGACGAGTGAGTTTGTCACGACCGTACTCGACCAGCGGGACGGGATCGACGAGCGTATCGGAATACGAGACGATTCCGGCGACGTGGCCCATGAGATCTTGAAAATTCGAACTGACTGATACCCACACCGCTAGGATTCCGATACGCTCATCTTGGGGCGAAAAACGACGACATTGGCTCACAACGAACTTCGAATGTCTCTGTAGAACTCGGCTTCTCGGGATGCCTGTCTGTCTATCCGGTCTGCGAGGTCGCCGAGTGCGGATCGCTGTTCGTCGGGAGTTTCTAACTCGCTCGCTTCCTGAAAGATCCTACCGATCTCAGTCCACTCGTCTGCAATCGTCTGCATTCGGTCGGCGGCATCCCGCATTTCAATAGCGTCTCCCTGGGTGTTGAGAAACGAGGCGTAGAGCCGTCGGAACAGCCCTCCGCCCGTCCCGCGTCGTTCGATATTCTGATAGGCGAACCGGAGTACCCATTGTACATCGTCGAGCGAAGACCAGTTCTCGATGTTCTCTGCCATCGCTCGAATCCCCTCTATGCCATGTGTCCCATAGGGCATCGGGGTTCGTTCGATACTCTCCGGATCGAGCATGAAGTCCGCCGTATCCCGTACCGCTTTCGCAGTGGCGTCTTCGATCGACGTGCCGCGGGTCGGTTCATCGACGACCAGGTAGCGATGCTCCAGAGGCAGCATATCTTTGGAACTCCATGCTTCGCGGAGACTGGAAATCGGGAGTCGCTGTATCTCGTCGAACTCGTTGTCAGCCACGAACGCGACATCATTCGCCTCGTCGTACCCGACGAGCAACAGCGAGTGCGGTGCGAAGTGCGTATCAGTCTCGTAGTAATCCAGATAATACAGGTCGACGAAGAGTATCACTGGATCACCGGAGTCGAGGCGGTTCGTGACGGCGTCCCAGGCGGTCTCCCAGTCGTCGCCCTTCGTGTGGGTGTGCGGGATTTCCAGGTTCTCGAAGAATGCCTCCTCCAGCCACATTGGCCGTCCGAAGAAGGCTCGCCACGGATCCATCGGCAACTCGAGGTACGTGAATCCGAGTCCGGATGCGAGGCCGAAACAGACTGGTTCTGCCAGGTTCCAGCCGTAGAACTCAGCGAGGTTGCGAAGAGAGGTTGACCCGCAGTGCGCTCCCGGTTGGTGGTGGAAATCTGTGAGTTTCATTGCTCGATGAACGAGGACGCGTCGTCGCCACCAGTCCAGGCCGATTCACCATCGTGACCGCCTGTCTTATAGACTCCTCGCACTGTCGCGATTTCCGTGCCATCTTGGTCACGGACGTCTATATCGGCGACTGCCACCGAGTCGCCGTTTCTGATGACCTCTGCCTCGGCGACAAGATCTGTTGTGGCTGGGTTCAAGTAGTCGATTCGCATATCTATGGTGGGTGTTACGGTGTAGTTGAGTGAGACGACGGCGGCTCCTCCGACGGTGTCGGCGAGCGCGAACGGGACGCCGCCGTGTGCGATGAGGTGGCCGGGGTTCGAGGAGAGTTCACTGGTGAGTTCCAGTTGCCCTTCGGCATATCCATCTTCGGCCTCGTTCATCTCGATGCCGAGATGGCTTGCGAAAGGGATATACTCCATGACGTCGGTGATCTCCGTCATATTTCACTTACAGATGCCGTCGTAACGCTCTCACACCCAGCGGGTGCTGTGGTAGTGGTCAATTCCGGATACGTTGTCTGTATAAGAGGGTTCGTCTTGGGTACTCGAGAAGCCATTCCACTGTTATTCTCGTGGCGGTTGTATAGAGAGTATCCCCTTCGCATATTGGCTCGTTTAAACCGGCTGTGCGTTTCATCGCCTACCACATTAACTGGCGGATATTTGCGGCAACATCGCTATAGTTGGTTGTGAATGTGAATACCTATGCACGAAATCACGATCGAGCTCATTCCCAACGACCGCCATCTCCACGAGGCCGAACACGCTTTCTCTCAAGACTCGGCGATCCAGCGGGAGTCCATCGAATATCTCAATTACTTGGACGATGGTACTGGTATCCTGCTCTACCGACTTCGGGGGGCAGAAAAACGGATCATCCAGCTATTGGAGGAGACAGATGACGTGATTTCGTTCCAGACAATCCGCGTAGCGGATGGGGTTCGAACGCACGTCCATTTCAGCGTAGACGGGACGTCTGAACGGCTAATTCAATTGATCAATCAACACAAAGTGGCGATCGAATTCCCGATCGAGTGCCATGACAGGGGCATCCGGATTTCGGCGATCGGTGAGCAATCAGATATAGCCGATGCCGTCGAGCGATTTCCGGAGGGGCTTCTCGTGGAGGTCGTGTCGATGACCCCGACTGACGCATCGACGCGTCATCAACCACTGTTGAGTGAGCGTCAACGAGAGGTTCTCGAAATCGCTATTTCCGAGGGATATTACGAACATCCCCGCAGCGTTACGCGTGATGAAATCGCGAACTGTATGGGCCTGACTGGGAGCACGGTGAGTGAACATCTTCGAAAAGCCGAGTCAAAAATCCTGAGCGACTTCGTTGGGTGACGGCGTAGGCGACCACCGCGGGGGTAATTACCCTCCGCGCCGATACCATCGGCACATTCCGGGCGCTGCTCTTCCACTCCGCACTCATCCAGGCAGTCGGAACTGGTCTCATCTCCGGTAAGCGCGAGCCGCTGTGACTGTCTCGCTTCGTTGTGTCGACGTGGCGTTTCTGCTTCAGGATCTCGTTTCAGCGTGGCTCGCCTCGTGAACCGGAGCGTGACTAGCGAACGAGCGCGGACAGCACTTTGCCCTCGACTTTCCGGAGATGTTCACCAACAGTGCCCGCCGAGACGCCGATCTTGTTGGCGATGTCCTCGTGGGTCACCTCCCGCGGTACCTCGTAATACCCCATCTCGACGGCGGCTTCGAGGATCTCTTGTTGGCGCTCGGTGAGTACGGAGAACAGCTGTTCGGAATCGGGGTGATAATCGCCGATGCCCTCGAGCGACAACGTTAGCGAGCTGGGAATCGAGCTGACGACCTGCTGGATAGTGTCGTCGTGGCCGACGAGTGTGACGCGAACCCCGCCGCCTTCGAGACAGTCGATGGGCATCTTCTGGACGATTTCGTTGTCCTGTGGAATCGAAAGCAGCGCCTCGATGGTTTTTGTCGGCCTGAAATGGATGTACGCGAGGCCTTCACGGTCGCCGGAGACATCGTAGGCGATGATGTCGGACTGCGTTTCGAGAATCTCGGCAACGTGGTCGAGATTCCCCCGGATGCTGTACAGCGAGACAGCGGTGCCATCGTTGAGGAGGTTAATCTCGTGGATCGACTCGCGGATGACCGTCGGGTCGGCGGCGAGCGTTTGGTCTGTCGGCTGGAGCCCACCGCCCTCCGGCGAGATGACGACGGTCGCGTATCGCATATCCGGGAGTACAGCGCGAGGATAATACGTGTTGTGCCGTCCGGTGTGGAACGCCGAACCACAGTGGTAGAGATTGTCAATCCCTTAAAGACTCGAAACAGTCTAGCCAGTATTAACATTATAATTCATAAGGGTTTTGTACCAGTCCTCACTCTCCACAAGTGCACACGATGAGTGGCTCACAGCCTCGGTGCCACCTCCAGCGGACGGAAATCGATTCGATGGCTGGCGGCGGCAGCGGGCTGGGGGCACTCAGGAACGAAATCCGGTTGTTCGAACGCGCTGTTCGACTCCGGTAACACTACAACCCAACCATGGCACACGACAACGACGGAGAGGACAAGGTCGCAAGCCGAGTCCAGAACACCGAATCGATCACCCGAGAAGTCGATAACCCTGCTGCTCGAGAGCTTCGCGAGAAGTTCGAGAAGCAGGACTTCACGTTCGCACCCGGTCTCTACCACGCACTCGACGCCCGCCTCGCGGAGATGGCAGGCCTCGACGCCGCGTACATGTCGGGCTACTCGACGGTTCTGGGCCAGTTCGGCTTCCCGGACCTCGAGATGGTCACGATGACCGAGATGGTCGAGAACGCAAAGCGCATCGTCGAATCGACGAATCTGCCGGTCGTCGCCGACGCTGACACCGGCTACGGTGGCATCCACAACGTCCGCCGCGCCGTCCGAGAGTACGAGAAGGCTGGCGTTGCGGCAGTCCACATCGAAGACCAGACGACGCCGAAGCGCTGCGGTCACATCGCCGGCAAGAAGATCGTCTCGCGTGAGGACGCCGAGGCTCGCTTCAGCGCCGCCGTCGACGCGAAGCAGTCCGAGGACACCATCATCATCGCCCGGACGGACGCCTACGGCTCCGCCAACGGTGACTGGGAGGAACACCTCGAGCGCGGTCGCATCTACGCCGACGCCGGCGTCGACCTCGTCTGGCCCGAGATGCCCGACCCGTCCCGCGAGGACGCTGTCAACTACGCCGAGACCATCCACGAGACGCACCCCGACCTCGACCTCGCGTTCAACTACTCCAGTTCGTTCGCGTGGTCCGAGGAAGAGGATCCGCTCACGTTCCAGGAACTGGGCGACCTCGGCTACCAGTACCTCTTCATCACGCTGTACGCTCTGCACTCGGGCGCACACGCGGTCTACGAGGACATGAAGAACATCTCCGAGAACGACGAGGCGGCACAGTGGGACCTCGAAGACCGCTACCTGGGCCACGAGACCGAGAGCCACCACGAGCTTTCGTTCGTCTCCCGGTTCCAGGACATCGAGGCGCAGTTCGATCCCGAAGCCAAAGAGCGGATGGAGGAGTCCGCCGGCTTCACCGAGGAAGAGTCCGACCCCGTCACCTCGCAGGACGACTGATCGGATCTCATAGCCGTTCTTTCTTTCGTGACCCCTTCGCCAGTGGCGACGCTCTCGCTCGCTTTACTCGCCAGTACAGCCGATTCGGCCAGCTTTAATACCCGCGGAGTAATCCGTACGAGTGACTGAGATGACTGAAATCGACAAGCGTCTGCACGACCGAACGTTCGTGCGCACGTTCTTTACTACGCCGACAGCAGAACAGGGCGAGGACGACTCCGCCAAGAAGCTCCGCAGCGCGATCGGCCTCCGTGGCATGCAGGCTCCCGACGTGTGGGTGCCGGACAACGAGGACGCCACCGCACCCAACATGCGCGACGAGGGCGCCGAAAACATCGCCGATGTCGTCGCAGAGGATGGCGACGACTTCCCCGGCGAAATCCACCCCCGCGTCGTCTGGCACCGTGACAGCCCCGAAACGCGATACAAGGGCTTCCAGCACATGCTCGAGATCGCCGACCCCGAGAACGGCGCTATCGACAACATCGACGGCTTCGTCATCCCGGAAGTCGGCGACATCGACGACTGGAAGAAGGCCGACGAGTTCTTCACCATCGTCGAAAACGAGTACGGCCTTGAAGAGGGCAGCCTCGCCATGTCCGTCATCATCGAGAGCGGTTCCGCCGAACTCGCGATGGGCAAGCTGCGCGACGAGATGGGCAAGCCCACGAACAACCTCGAGCGGATGTTCCTGCTCGTCGACGGCGAGGTCGACTACACGAAGGACATGCGCGCAATCACGCCGACCGGCGGCCTTCCGTCGTGGCCCGAACTGCGTCACAACACTTCCCGCGGTGCGAGCGCGAACGGCCTCATCGCCGTCGATGGCCCGTACGACGACATCCGCGACGTCGAGGGCTACAACGAGCGCATGACCGACAACCAGGCAAAAGGTATGCTCGGCATCTGGTCGCTCACCCCCGGCCAAGTCGTCGAGGCCAACCAGTCGCCGCTCCCGCCGGCTGAAGGCAGCTGGCTCATCGACGCCGACGGCCGTGAAGTCGAACTCGAAACCGAGGGCGGCGTCGAAGTCTACAACGGCGAGCGTATCAGCCTTGAAGAGACCGGCAGCGGATACGTCCTCAGCGTCGGCGGCGACGACCTCGAAGTCGACGAGGACGAGCTCCGCCAGGAACTGCTCGACCTGCTCGACTACGTGCCGAGCCTCGACGACATCGTCGATTCCATGGAAGAGTTCGAGGCCGCCAAGGAAGCCGGCAAGGGCGCCATCGCGATGACCCAGTCGGCGACCGTCCGCATCGACGGCGTCGAGGTCGACATCGCCAAAGACCGCATGTGGGACGAGGCGACCTACCAGGCACTCCAGACGCCCATCACGCTGTTCCAGGACGTCTACGAGAACCGCCCCGACCAGCACGACGACCTCGCCGAACTCTACAGCGAGGACGTCGTCGAGCGGGCGATGGAAGTGGGTAACTAACCTCCACTTTTTGCACGAGAACGCGGGTCGCGCGGCGTTCGCCGCCCGACACCGGTTCTCGGCAAAAACCTGGGGAAAATATGCGCGCGCTTCTCCCGTCGCGGCCCTTCGGGCCGCGGTGGTCGTCGCGCGCTACGGCGACTCACTTGTCTCACGGCTCGCTCCGCTCGCCGTTCGACTTTTCGAGGCGTTCGCTTCGCTCACGCCTCGCTACCGCTCGTCGCCGGGAACCGCGCTCGCTTCGCTCGCGCGGACATTTACTTTTGCATCCACGACCTGCAGAAGTGCTGAATTGCTAAGATAGGCAGAAGCGAGACAGAGACTTTTCAGGGCCAGATACGGTGTGAGAGACTCGACAGCACCTGCTGGTCATCAAACGGAGTGTATTCGTGCAGCGTCGGTCTGAGGTCATCTTTCTCGTCGAGATACGCCGCCAGCGCGGAGCTGTCCTTGTGGTCGTAGCCGCCGATGCTCCACGGGGGCCACATCGTCAGGTGCTCGTAGCGGGCGCCGTGGCCATCCCAGCGGGCATACACCTCGGCGGCACCGTCGTTGGCCACGAGCGCCAGGGTGCCGTCCGTCGCCCGCATCGCCTCGATATAGTCTGCGAGTGTCGCCGTTCCACTACCGGTGTAGGCGCCGAAGACGTTCCGAACTGCCTGGTGGTCGGAGTGATCCAGCAACACACCCCGTATTTCGTCCGCGTTCGCGTCCCCGCCCGCGTCCGCGTCGGCGTCTGTCATTACCTGTGTGTACGGTTCACACCCGCATAAGCCTCGGGGTCACGGCGAGCGCTCGGTATCGGAGGGGCTTTTTCCGACCGCCGCGTAACCGAGCGATATGCTCCGGTACGTGACGACGAACGAGGGGAAAGTGCGGGAGGCCGAGGAGTATCTCGGCGACGAGGTGAAAGCAATAGACTACGACTACCCCGAAATCCAGGCGGATTCGCTGGAGGCCGTCGCCGCCTACGGCGCCCGGAAAGCCTACGACTACGCCGGCGGGCCGGTCATCGTCGACGACGCCGGTCTCTACATCGAGGGGTTCAACGGCTTCCCCGGCCCGTACTCCGCCTATGTCGAAGACACCCTCGGCATCGAGCGCGTCGGCCGGCTGGCCCGTCGGGAAGAGGAGATACGCGCCCAGTTCCGCTGTGTCATCGCGTACTGTGATGGCGACCCCTTCGAAGCCTCTCCCGACCCCGTCGATACGGGCGAGCGCCGGGGGCAGGATATCGCCGCCGAGAACCGCTCGACTGCAACGACCGACGAAACCGTCGAAGAGAGCGACGTGCCGGTGAAGCTGTTCATGGGCGCCGTCCCTGGAACCATCGTCGAACCCCGCGGTGAGGGCGGGTTTGGCTACGACCCCATCTTCGAACACGACGGAACGACGTTCGCGGAGATGAGCGCCGAGGAGAAAAACGCCATCTCACACCGCGGGCGGGCGCTCGCGAAGTTCGCCGAGTGGTACCAGGGTCGCACTGACTGACCACCGATACGATAGCCTCGCCACAGAATACCCCTGCCTCTGGAACTGGGGCCGGGGCCCTCACAGTTTTCGTCTCGGTACTCATCGCGACCGCTGCCTTGCGTCGGGAATAGCTCTCGCTGCGGCGGTTTTCAACGGCCCTCGCGAGGACGCCCGTACGCATAAGGCGCCGACGCCCGGTGAGTCGATATGACAGTCGATGGAACCGCACTCGTGACTGGTGCGTCGGCAGGTATCGGACGAGCGTTGACCGAGGAGTTCGCGGCACACGACCACGATGTCGTACTGGTCGCGAGACGCGAAGAGAAACTGCGGGTCGCCGCAGACGAGGTCGAGGCTGAATACGATGTTGACACCCACATCGTTACGAAAGACCTCGCTTCACGGGAGGCACCGCACGAACTGTACGAGGAGACGCAGGAACGAGGTATCGAAGTCGATGTCTTAGTCAACAACGTCGGTATCGGAACGCAGGGCGCATTCGTGGAGAACGACCTCGACCGCGAGCTCGACCAGATGCAGCTGAATATGGTGACGCCGACGCAGTTGACGCATCTCTACGGGGGCGATATGGCCGAGCGGGGTTCCGGTGGTGTTCTCAACGTGGCCTCGACGGGGGCGTGGTTCCCCGGACCGTTCATGGCAGTCTACTACGCGTCGAAAGCATACATGAAGAGCTTCTCGGAGGCCATCTCCGAAGAACTTCGCTCCGAGGGCGTCTCCGTGACGGTGCTGTGTCCCGGCCCCGTCGAGACCGAGTTCCAGTCACGCGCGAGCATGACGGACACTCCTCTGGGGAGCGGTCAGATGCAGGATGTCGAAATGGTCGCCGAGGAGGGATACGAGGGGCTGCAGGCAGGCAAACCCGTCGTCGTCACCGGCTGGAAATACAAGCTCCTGACGAAACTCTCGAACGTCCTCCCGAACCGGCTGACGACGCAGTCCGCAAAAGACCTCAACACGTCCGAGTAGCTACGCCCGCGGGTCGCAGTCGGGGCCGTCGTACTCGTCGTCGAACAGGAGTTCGTAGGCCGTCCCGGGGTCGAATACCGTCACGAAAGCGTCCGGCGACCGCACGCTGACGTCCATGATACCCCGAAGGTTCGCGCCCGCTTCGGCACTCTGGAGCCGTTCATCCAGGGAGACGATGTGGGCGGCATCCCCGTGATACGCCGCGGCGAGGGCCGAATGGTCACCTTCCGGCTGGTCGACGATGATGGCTTCGGCCTCGATTTTCGCCCGCCAGTCAGCCGCCAGGTCGGCGTCAGCGAGGGTGGTGATGACTTCCTCGGCCTCCCCGAGCAGGCGCTCGGTGACGACGTGTTCGAGCCACGAGTGGCCACGAACGTAATCGAGGGTTTCCCGCGCCGCCCCGCCGATGAGCAGGTCGGCGGCGAGGACGCCCGCGTCTGCGACGATTCGGCCCTGGTTTGGTTCGTGGTCGCTATCCATCGTCACGACTGGCTTCGAGCGTCTCAGTTACGTCGTCCAGCCCCACGTCGTACGCCGCCGCGCGGTCGAACAGGTCACTCCACGTCATGTGTGAGACCACCCCGCCCGGCCCCAAAAACCCAGGGTTCAGCCCCGAACGTGCCACCAGACGGCGCCGACGACGAAGGCGATGCCGACGTTTGTCACGACTGCGAGGACGCCGACAGCGACGACGAACAGTGGCCGGTCGGTCGAGGTGAGCGCGACCCGCGCGAGCGAGGCGGCGACTACGACGAGCAGCACGCCGAGTAACGCGAGTGGAAACGCGACGAGCAGGCCGGCGATGAGCGCGAGACCGCCGTACAAACAGCCGGCGACGAGGTTCGCACTCGCGGAGCGAGCGCCGAATGCGTGTTTACCGGCGAGGCCGCCGGAGCCGTGACACATCGGCAAGGCCCCGAGCGGCACCGCAACGAGGTTCATCGCACCCATGCTCTCGGCAAGGGTATCCGGGGAGACGTCTGCGTCGTACAGGTCTGACAGAAGTAGCGATGTCGCGACGGCCGCGTTACCGACGGTCATCGCCAACTGGGCGGCAAGCCCCTCGGCGACACCAACGGACAGGGTCGGGACGCCACTGGGAAACGGTTCGAGCGCTGGCAGCGCTGGCATCGGAACGCCCGAAACGACGGCCGTCCAGAGAACACCGACGGCAAGGACGACCAGAGCGACTGCCCGCTGGGAGACGAGCGCGACGACTGCTGCGATGGCCACACCAGCGGCCGCAACGGTCGGTGCCGCAACGACGAGGTCTGCCGCCGCGACGACGAGGAGGCAGGCGACGGCGAACTGAACCCCGCGGATGACCGGATTGCCGATGAGGGTCGCAATACGTTCGAGGGCGCCTGCACGTCCCGCGAGGAGTAAGACCGCGCCTGCAAGCAGGCCCGCAGCGATGAGGTCGCCGTAACTGATGGCGCCGGCGATAGCCAGCCCGGCCAGCGCCTTCATCGGCTCGACGGAAAGCGGCAGGCCGTAGTAGACGCCCCAGACGACCTGGAACACGGCGAACCCGCCGAGGAGATGCGGTATCGACGCTGGCGTCAGGAGGCCGAGCGCGACGACGAGCGGCAACACGGTGATGGAGTCGCCGATTGCGCCTGTCACCTCGCCGGCGTCGACCGCGAACGTTCGCCTTGCGGCGGTGGCGGTCGCCATACACGTCCCTGCGGTCGCAACGGATATATCAATTATCAGAAACTACGAACGGTTGCGGTTCCATGGCGCTACAACGACTGGCGGTTACATGCCTCGCGAGCAGATGTCTCTGGTACTCACCGCGTTCGGGGTAAACAGGGTCACACGTCCGTCTGACGCGGATTTATGTGGTATCCCATCGTGCCCCAGGATGGGCGCGCACCGACGGCCTCAAACTTTCCCCATCCTCCCCATCGCGCGCCCGGGCTTTTCACACACGTGAGCGTCAGCCACTTTCTGCCTCCGTCAGCCGTGTAGCATCTTCCGAACGTCCTCGAGAGCTGCCTGTTCGGCGATAAGCGCAACGCGGTCTCCGGGTTCGATTTCGGTCTGTGGCATCGGAATCGTCATCGGTTCCTTCCGTCGGCCGTGGGCGTAGAGTCGTGCGCTGCCGGGCAACTCCAGTTCGACGACGCGGCGCCCCACGACTGGCGAGCCTTCCGGGATGTCGATGCTCGTCGCCGTGAGATGCTCCGTGAGGTCGCCAAGCACGTTCAAATCGCCGCCGAGAAGGGCGGTCTTGGCACCCGCTGCACCCATCCGCTCGGGGTAGACGACCTCGTCGACATCTTCGGCATACGTCTCGTATATCTCCTCTCTGTAGTCCTCGTCGATGCGCAACACGGTGCGGCAGCCGTGTCCGTTCGCTATCATGCATGCCGTGAAATTGACGTTCAGATCGCCGGTGAGGGCGGCGAATGCGTCGACTTCATCGAGGTTAGTCTGGTCGAGGATGCGTTCGTCCTCACCATCACCTTCGACGACGTCGAGGCCGTCGTCGCGTGCCATCTGTGCCTTCTCAAGGTCGTTTTCGACGACGACGAGGTCGTGTCCTTCGGTCGTGAGGATATCCGCGGTCCGCCTCCCGACCCGACCGTAACCGACGATGACGAACTTCATGCACCGTGGTATGACGCGACAGGGCAAAAAGGTGTACGCCCATCCCGATCGTCGATCAGGCACGCCCGACGACGCGCGTCTGCTCGTGGTCGGGGAACACCTCCGAGATGATTGCCTCGTTCCAGCGCTCCCGGATTCGCGCCCGGAGCTCCGTCTCGTAATCGCCTTTCGGCACCTCTTCGCTCGGCCCGGACTCGACGACGAGATGCGTCTCGACCAGATCGTCGACCGCGTTCCGGCCGAATCCCGAAAGCGGTGCGACGTAATCGACGTCGTGGCGGTCTTCGAGACTCTGGGCGACGGCCCGCGAGACGGTTGGAACGCGGTCGTCACGCCGTGTGCCGTCGGCGACGATCTCGTATTTGGCGGCGACGGCCTCCAGTGCGGCCTCGTGTACTTGCTGGATACCGGAGCGGGGGAAGCCGTCATCCCGCATCCGCTCGACGGCCGTATCCGCGACATCGGTGTCGAGTTCGATCTCTTCGAACGCGAACCCGAGGGCCTCGGCTGCTTCCTCGGCGTGTTGCCAATCGTCGGTCACTCCGAAGTGTGCGGTAACGAGCGTTACGTCGTAGAACTCATCGAGTAGCAGGGCTGCAAGCGCGGAGTCTTTCCCGCCGCTGAACAGCAGTCCACACTCCATCTATCGGCGCTTGATGTCGAAACTCTGGGATTCGGGTTTCATTTCCTGGAGCAGTTCTTTCATCTTGTCCTCGTCGATCTGCCCCTGGAGCCGGCCGCTCTGGGCCAAGGCGACGATCTGCTGTTCGACCTTCTCGCCGAACTCGGGTTTCGACATCTTCACCGTGTTGAGCCGTTTGCGTGCGCCGTCGGTCAACGCCTTCCGGAGGACGGCTTTCTTCTGGGCTTCGGCCTGCTGGCGCTGGGCCTCGGCGGCCTCGCCTCGGCCGTCGCCGCCCTGTCGTTCCTGTAGCTGCTCCATCTTCTCCTTTCGAAGCTCTTCGAGTTCTTCGTCGGTGGGGTCTCCACTCATACTCTCACCTAAGAGATGAAGCGTGAAAAATGGTTCCGACCGAACGCTCTCCACTGACGGCCACTGTTCGCCACCGGAAACCGACTGCTCGCCTCACCCGAGGCTGTTCGGAGTAACGCTAGAACGGAGTTACGCGTAGCGTTCGAGTTCGGGGCGGTCGAGCGCCTCGATGACTTCCTCGGCGGTGTCATCGAGGAGGGCACGACCCTCGCCGGTGACGGTGCGGCCGCGGCCTTCGTTCGTCTCGACGTAGCCGGCCTCTTCGAGCTGCTGGAGGGCGGTTCGGATGATGTTCCCGGAGCCGTCCTTCTTGTGCTCGGGTCGAACGCGGTAGCGCGTCGTCCCGTTATCGGAGTCACCGTAGGCTGTCCGGAGGCGCTGGACGCCGATGGGGCCCTCGACGGCGACCTTTCGGACGAGGCTCGCGGCACGTCGTGCCCAGAAGTCGTCCTGTTCGGGCGGCAGTTCGCGGCCAGTACCGGTCTTGGCGTACCCGACCCATTCGGGCTCATCAAGGTCGGACTCGATTTGCTCGGCCACCGCCTCGATGAGGTCTTCCGCGGGCACGTCGTAAAGCGTCGTCATTACGTCACGATTCCCGTCGGCTGCGTTTAACGCTGTTGGTATCACCCGACTCAGCCGGGAGAACGACTCACACGCGCTGTGCGCCGAGCGCCGAGGAGACGCCGGCGCCGACGAGTGTCGGAAGCCAGTAGATGGCGCCACGGTGGATGACGACCGCTGCTGCAGCGGTCGCCCCGCTGACGCCGGCCAGCGGAACGAGAAGCGCGATGAGGACGGCCTCGATGCCCCCGAGGCCGCCGGGGAGCGGCGTGACGCTCGCGATAGCACCGACTGGCACGGCGACGAGAACGGCGGCGAACGGGGCTGTCACGCCGATAGCGTACAGTGCGAGCCACAGCGCGGTCGCCTGCGCGAGCCAGCCGAGCGTCGACAGCCCGAGCGCGGCCACGAGCGTCTGCCGGTCGGTCGCGACGACCTCGATTTCGCGGAAGAACGAGTCGATGCGCTCCTCGATGGCCGCCTCGCTCGGTACGCCGAGACGTGGGACACGGCGGCCGATGGCCTGCGCAAGCGGCGTCAACGCTCGTCCCACACCTGTCTCCACCCGGTCGTGGTTCGTCCAGACGAGATAGCCCACGACGGGCAGTGCCACCGTGAGGGCGACGACTGCTGCGGTCGCCCACCGAATCTCTTCGCCGGCGGCGAGAACGACGGTGAAGTAGGAGACGCCGACGAAGGCGAATGCCGTCGAGGGGACGAAGTTCAGCGCGTCGGCGCTCGCGATGGCCGCCAGCCCGGTTTCGTACTCGGTGTCGGCAGTCTCGGATATCAAAATCGCTGTCACCGGCTCACCGCCGGCCTGTCCGAACGGCGTGACGTTGTTGGCGAACAGCGCGCCGGCGTAGACGGCGACTGCACGGAGCGGTGAGATACGCGCGCCGAGCGCGCCGAGGACGGTACGCAGCGCCAGCGCCCATGCGGTTAGCCAGACGGCCGCCGCAGCGAGGACGCCCACGATGACGGAGCGTCGGGCCATCGAGAGCGAGTCGAGAAGTGACTCGAAGCCGACGACCCACGCCAACACTGCCAACACGAGCAGTGCGCCGGCGAAGCCGGCAACCGTCGTCCGCACGTCCGGGGTCATATCGGTCGGTCGGCCCTCGGGCGTTTCAACGCACCGATGCCCCTTTGCCGCCGGCGGGCGAGACGCCGGTATGGACGAACGGGTGGCGCTGTCGCTCGTCGGCGAGTACGTCGAGGCTGCCGGCGACGACTGTGCAGTCATCGACGACCGCGTCGTGACGACCGACATGCTTCACGAACGGACGGATTTCCCGGCCGGGACGACGCGCTACACCGCAGGCTGGCGAGCGGTCGGTGCGTCGCTTTCGGACGTTGCCGCGATGGGCGCCGACGCGACGGCAGCCGTTGCTGTGTACGGCGCACCCGAATTCCACGAACCGGAGCTTGAGGCCTTTCTTGAGGGATGTACCGACGTCTGTGCGGCCGTTGACGCCGAATACGTCGGTGGCGACCTGGATGGGCACGAGGAGTTCACGGTCGCCACCACGGCGGTCGGCCAGACTGACGACCCGGTGCTTCGCTCCGGTGCGACCGCGGGCGAGGCTCTCTGTGTGACCGGTCAGTTCGGCCGAAGCGCCGCAGCTATCCGGCTGTTCGAGGCCGGCGATACGGAGCGTGCGAACGAGCTGTTCCGCTTCGAACCACGGGTGGCGGCCGGCCGTGCTGTCGCTCCCTACGCCACGGCGATGATGGATTCAAGCGATGGCCTTGCGCGGTCGCTGCACCAGCTTGCCGAGGCGAGCGACTGTGGGTTTGCCGTCGATGACGTCCCGCTGCATCCGGCTGTCGAGTCAGTCGCTGAAAACGCCGACGAGCGACGCGAACTCGGCGTCCACTTCGGAGAGGATTTCGAGTTGGTGTTCACAGTCCCTGCCGACGCGGTCGAGGGCGTTCAAGCGGCTACGCAGGTCGATATCACCAGAATTGGCTCCGTAACCGAAGCGGGCGTGACAATGGACGGCGAGGCGCTTCCTGACCGCGGCTACACCCACTGACTACATCACGAGCTCGATGGGCACCGGCGTGAAACAGAGGATGCCGAGTGCGAACGTGAGGACGCCGATTGCCTTCCGTTTCCGGTCGAGCGGCTCGTCGAAGATGGGCGTCGTCGGGCCGACGTAGGCGAGCCCAAGCGCGATGAGTCCCCAGAACGTCCAGAGGAACGGTGCGTTGGGACTGACCTCCCGGAAGAGATAGAGGTAGGCAGCGAGGGTGAACAGCCCCGCCGGAACGAGCGCGGCGATGCTTTCGGAGCGCTCGCCGACTATCGCTCGAATGATGTGGCCGCCATCGAGCTGGCCGACAGGGATGAGGTTGAGGAAAGTTACGAACAGTCCGACCCAGGCGCCGAAGATGACCGGATTCGCCGCCAGCTGTGGGTCGGCGTAGTCAAGCTGTCCGCCCGTCGCCCACGCGAGGAAATGCAAAAGCGGCGGATAGCCGATTTCGATCTGGATGGCGCTTTCGCTGTTGAGAACGGTCTCCGGCACTCGCACGGGGTCGAGCTGGAGGCCGATGACAGCGACGACGATGGCTGCCACCAACCCTGCCAGGGGCCCGGCAACGCCGATATCGAAGAGGGCTTTCCGGTTCGGGATGCGGCCTTTCATCTTGATTACGGCCCCGAACGTCCCGATAAGGGTCGGGACGGGGATGAAATAGGGGAGGCTCGCCTGCACGTTGTGGTGTCGTGAGAGGACGTAGTGGCCGAGTTCGTGAATCCCGAGGACGCCGAGTACCGCCACCGTGAACGGCCAGCCGACAAGCAGATCCAGCGGGCCGCCGACGGGCTGGTAATACCAGACGGTACCGGCATACAGCGTCGTGACGACCGTCGCGACGAACATGCCGATGTTCACCCAGGGAATCCCGTTGACGCCGACGCTTCGTGGCTCGGCGACGAGCGCCTGCCGCTCCTGGCTGATTTCGACACCCGTAATCGGGTCGGCCTCGCTGTCGTCGACGACGTCGAGTCGAACCTCGTAGCCGTACTCGCGGAACAGCGGCCACAGCTGTCGTTCGAGCCGGCGGTATTCGGTCTGTGGCCGACCATAGTACCGGAGGGTACCGTCGTCGTCCACCTCGATGTCGGTGGCGCGGAACGCCGGCAGGAGTGCCTCCGCAGGCGGGCCATCATGAGTGGCCGACTCGATGCTCGTCATCAGTGAATGAAAGGGGGTTCGTGGGGATAAATCCCGTGACAGGGGAGAAAGCGGCTGACGGTTCGGTGGCGGGAACGCGGGCGGCTACCGCCGGTGTCGTGCGGAACGGCTCACGGTCAGGCGCGGGTGACGCGCCATGTGGTCGCGGAGGTGTACGACCACTTCTCGATCTCGATGTCCGTCGCGGAGTCGCGGAGCTTGACCATCAGGGCGCCGATCTCCTTCGGGGAGAGACCGACGTCATCGGCGATGAACTTACCTTTGACGTACACTTCGCCGTCCTCAGCGCGCTGCCGCAGGTAACTTCGAAGACGCGATTCTTTGCTTTCCGTGGAGGGTTCCGTCGTTGCGCTCATGTGTGACACCTCGCTCTCGCCTATCTCCTGTGGGGGGATATAAAGGCAGGAACCTTCGGTTTACTTCGCCTCGCTTCGGCGTGTATTTGTGTAAAACGCACTTTTCAGAAGTCTTTCAGATTCTTTTAGATGTTTTATAAATACCTCTAAGGCATTGATTCTGGATCAAAATAACGGATTTATCTTCACCCGATTCACAACTGAAAGCCGCAGAATACGACGGTTTGGGTGCCAATGTTGCCGCTTCTCCCCCAACGTTCGGTGGGGCGCGCTACGTCTCGCGTTCGTGTACCCAGAAAGTCTCGTCGTTCGTGACCTCTTTCTTGAACAGTGGCACCTCGTCTTTGAGCCGGTTGATGCCGTCTTCGACCGTCTCGAACGCCTCCCCACGGTGACCGGCGAGGACGACGACGAAAACGATGTCATCACCGTCGGCAACCCGGCCCGTGCGGTGATGCAGGCGGACGTCCAACACGCCGTCGCGCTCCTCCAGTTCGGATTCGATGCTGCGCATCCGCTGTTCTGCGACTCCTTCGTACTTCTCGAACTCGAGGTACTGTGTTCGCTCGTCGTCGCTATCCTCTTTCGCACGCACGCGACCGGTGAACGTGGCGATAGCGCCCGCGTAGTCGGCCTTCGGCGACCGCTTGACCGACGCGACGAGCGATTCCAGCGTCTCGTGCGGGTCGGTGTCGTGAATCGCTTCGATGGCGGCCGCGGCATCGAAACCGGCCGCGCTGTCCGCGGTGACGAGTGCGTTCTCGTGTGTTCCACCGACGACGATGGCCGGCAGATCGGCTTCAGGGGCGCCGATGACGGCCGCGTATTCGTGTTCCGGAGCGAGCCGGTCGAAGGCATCATCGAGCGAGAGGCCGTCGCCCGAGGCCCGCCAGCCGTCATCGAGGACGTACTCCGTGTCGCCGCGGGCGGCGACCACACCGCCGTCCGTCGTGGCATCCTCGACGCGAACCGTTCCGACGCGGCCGTTCAACTCGGCAAGGAGCTGTTCCAGCGCGCTCTCGGCGTCGGCTCCGAGAACGGTGAAGGCGTGCATACCCGAACCCTTCGGCCGGGACGGCTTGTAGGTGTCGACAGTCTTGACAACCCTTAAGACTGAAACACGGCAACCTGAACGCAATGAGAATCGTCGTTTCTATCGGTGGGAGCGTGCTCGCGCCCGACCTCGAGGCCGCCCGTGTCGAGCAGCACGCTGACATCATCGACGGGTTGGTCGCGGACGGCCACGAGATCGCGACTGTCATCGGTGGCGGCGAAATCGCCCGCAGATACATCGATACGGCGCGGGAACTCGGCGCCACCGAGTACGACCTGGATTCGGTCGGTATCGACGTGACGCGGCTGAATGCACGGCTGCTGATCACCGCACTCGATAGCTCTGCGACGCCCGAACCGGCCGAAACACACGAGGCTGCGCGCGCGTCGCTCCGGCGCGGCGAGGTGGCCGTCATGGGCGGCACCGTCCCTGGCCACACCACTGACGCCGTCTCGGCCATGCTCGCCGAGATGGCCGAGGCCGACCTACTCGTGTACGCAACGAGCGTCCCTGGCGTCTTCTCCGCCGACCCCAACAAGGACGAAACCGCAGAGCAGTTCGACCGGCTCACCGCCTCCGAACTCGTCGACGTCATCTCCTCTATCGAGACGGCTGCCGGCTCGAATGCCCCCGTCGACCTGCTCGCCGCGAAGATTATCGAGCGGTCGGGGCTGCGAACGGTCGTTCTCGACGGCACCGAGCCCCAGCGCATCGCCGACGCCGTCGCTGGTGAGTTCGATGGCACAGAGGTCGTCCCCGATGAGTGACCGCGACCTCTACGACATCGGCACGGGCGAGCATCGGGCGTTCTGGGCGGATGCCGTTGCCGACGAAATCGAAGCGCGTGACCCCGAGGAACCCATCATCATCAAGGGTGGCGTCTCCCCGTCGGGCGTCCCGCATCTGGGCCATTTCAACGAGATTATGCGGGGCTTCTTCGTCGCCGAGGCGCTCCGCGACCGCGGCTATGAGGTTCGGCAGGTGTTCACCACCGACGACAAGGATCGGCTCCGAAAGCTCCCGCGAAAGCTCGCCGATCTCGAGTGGAACGTCGTCGGGCTCGGCGACGTCGATGCCGGCGCCCTCGGTCGGAACCTGGGCAAACCCTACACCGACATCCCGGATCCGTTCGACTGCTGTGACTCCTACGGCGCCCACTTCACCGAGCTACTGTCCCGCTCCGCGGAGGCTGTGGACGTGCCCATCGACGTGGTCTCGAACACCGAACTGTACGCCTCCGGCGAGTTCGATGACGCCGTCAGACACGTGCTCGCGAACCGCGACACCGCCCGTGAGGTTCTGAGCGAGTTCCAGGAGAAGGTCGACGAATCGTATGTGCCGTTCTTCGCGCAGTGTTCCGAATGTGGCCACCTGACGGAGACGATAACCGACGTCGACCTCGATTCGGAGACGGTCGAGTACGTCTGTACCGATGTCGCGGCTGGCGACGACACCATCGAGGGCTGCGGTCACGAGGGCACTGCAACGTTCCGAGAAGGGAAGCTCCCCTGGCGCTTCGAGTGGCCCGCCCAGTGGCGCACGCTCGGCGTCGATTTCGAACCGTTCGGCAAAGACCACGCCGAGGGGTCGTGGCCCTCCGGGAAGACCGTCGCCCGCGAGGTATTCGAGTTCGAACCGCCGGTGCCGATGGTCTACGAGTGGTTCACGCTCAACGGTGACCCCCTGTCATCGTCGGCCGGCAACATCATCACCGTCGACGAGGTGCTCGAACTGCTGGAGCTCGACGTGCTGCGGTACTTCTTCACGAAGAACCCGAAGAAACAGCGCAACTTCGACGTTCACAACATCGACCGACTCGTCGACGACTTCGACCGCTTCGAGGAGGTCTACTACGGTGAGGCGGACGCAGACGAGGACGAGACCGAACGCGCCGAGCGCGCCTATCCGATGGTCGTCCGCGGTGACCCGCCCGCGGAGAAGCCGGTTCGGATTCCCTACACCTTCGCGGCCGTTCTGGGGATGACCGACAACCGGGAGCTCCGCGAGCGGATGGCGAAACGCTCCGGCCACCTCCCGGAAGATGCCACGGAGGCCGAAATCGACGCCGCGCTCGAACGGGTCGAGAAGGCACGGGCGTGGGCCGTCCGAACGGACAACGAGTTCAACTACCGGCTCGAAGAGACGCTCCCGGAGGTTGATCTCGAGGCGGATATCGAGGTAGCGCTCGACGACCTCGCGGCGTTCATCGAGGCCGAGGCCCCCGACGAAGAGGAACTCCAGGGCGAGATTTACGAGACTGCGAAGGACAACGACGTTCCTGTCGGTGATTTCTTCGAGGCCGGCTACAAGCTCTTCCTCGATGAGGAGCAGGGGCCGCGTCTGGGGCCGTTCCTCGCGGCGATGGATACCGAGTTCGTCGTCGACCGGCTTCGGCGCGCGGCCTGAGCAGGCCGACGGGACACCGGAAAACGACGCGTCAAAAGGGCGGACTTTTGAATGGCGGAGCCCTTACGACCGGTAATGAGAACGCTGCTGTGGATACTCGTCGGAATCCTCTTTTACACCTCCGTCGCGATGGCCCTCAACGCGCGCGGGCTGCTTCCGTCATCGTTCCGTGTCTCCGGGCCGATTTTGACCATCCACACGAAACGCGGTCGCGCCTTCCTCGATTGGCTCGCGACGCCGAAGCGACTCTGGCGAGCGTGGGGGAACCTCGGCGTCGGCGTCGCTTTGGTCATCATGGTCGGGTCGTTCGTCGCCGTCCTGTTCTCGGCGTTCAGCGCCATCACCGACCCGCAGGCGGCGACCATCGCCCGCCCGCAAGATGCCCTCGTCATCCCCGGTGTCAATCAGTTCCTCCCGTGGGCGGCGGCCATCGATATCCTCATCGGCTTGCTCGTTGGGCTGGTCGTCCACGAGGGCGGACACGGACTGCTCTGCCGTGTCGAGAACATCGACATCGACTCGATGGGCATCGCCCTCCTTGCGTTCATCCCGCTGGGTGCGTTCGTCCAGCCTGACGAAGAGAGCCAGGAGGCGGCCAATCGCGGCAGCAAAACGCGGATGTTCGCCGCCGGCGTGACGAACAACTTCCTCGTCACCGCCCTCGCTTTCGCGCTGCTTTTCGGCATGGTCGCCAGTTTCGTCACCGTTGTTCCGGGCGTCGCCGTCGGCGGCGCGCTTCCGGGGTCTGCGGCCGACGACGCCGGCATCGAGCGGGGGGACGTGCTGACGGATGTCAACGGTCAGCCGGTCGACGGGGGGGCAGAGTTCGATGCGGCGCTGGCGAACGCGAGCCGTGAGGTGACCGTCGACCGGCGCAACGCCGACCCGGTGACCGTCGAACGCCGCCTCACCGTCACCCGTGCCGTCGTCGACGCGCCCATCGGTACCGGGGCGACGATAACGGCTGTTGACGGGAAGGCCGTCTACACGCAAACGGAGTTCGAAGAGGCCGTCGCCGGCAACGAAACCGTCACCATCGAGACCGAGAACGGCACGGCCACGCTGCCAGTCGGCGTCTACGTCAGCACGGTGCCCAGCGACGGCCCGCTCGGGTCGGAGGGCGCCCCCGACACGCCGATGTTGATTCACAGCGTCGATGGTGAGCCGACGCCGACGCCCGAGACGCTTTCCTCGGTGCTCGCGGAGACGGAGCCGGGACAGACTGTCGAGGTCGTCGCCTATCATGACGGCAACAACCCCTGGGTCGGTGACCGCGTCGTTTACGAGGTGACACTCGGAGAGCATCCGCGCAACGACTACGGCTTCCTCGGCGTCGGCGGCATCCAGCAGGGGACAAGCGGTGTCGTCGTCGATGATTTCGGTATCGACTCGTATCCGGCAGACCAGTACCACGCCCTCCTGGGCGGTACCGGCTGGGGTGACGACCCCGTCACGACGTTCGTCTCACGAACCTTCGCCGTGCTCGTGTTGCCGTTCGCGAGCGTCGTCGACCCGAACCTCGGCTACAATTTCGCGGGGTTCAACAGTTACGTGACGAACTTCTATGCGGTGTCGGGGCCGCTGAGCGCCGGCGTCGTCTTCGGACTCGCCAACATCCTCTTTTGGACTGGCTGGGTCAACATCAACCTCGGCTTCTTCAACTGCATCCCGTCGTATCCGCTTGACGGCGGGCACATCCTCCGGTCGACCGTCGAGGCGACGCTGGCCCGCCTGCCCGGTGACCCGAAGCCGACGCTTGCGGGGGCGGTGACGACGGCAATAAGCGCCGTGATGATACTGAGTCTACTCGGAATGTTGTTCATCCCGCAGTTGCTCGGGTGAGAGGAGAGCGACGACGGCTTACGCCGTCGAGATTCGCCAGGCGGTCGGGGAATCCGATGTGGAGTGCGTGATTTCGAGGCCAGGCACCGACCCGCTGAGCTGTGACAGGAGCGTCGTGATTCGCTTCGGTGGGAGGTCGATTTCGTCGGCGACGTGTTCGCCGCGGACGTAGAGCGTGCCGCCGGCGCGATGGGCCTCGGCCCGGAGGTACTGGGCGAGGCGTTCGGCCGTCCGAGAGTGGTAGGCTGACGTGCAGTTATTCATTCTTCGGGGGTGTGTTCGTGGCCGACGACCGCGCAAACGGCGTTCAGCGCCAGGGCGCCAGCGAGGGCCGTGGGATACTGGCTTGCGGTGCCCGTCACGAGCGCGACGAGGACGGCGATCGGCAGCACGGCGGCCGTCCAGAAGGCCGTCGCGCGGACGCCGGTCGCGGCTCGGTCGAGGCAGACACTTGCCAGTCTGTACGGGTTGATGGGGGACGTGGACGGGGCAGCGTTCGACATTGATGCTCTCCTCACTTCCGTCTACGAACTGCCAACCCTATATAAACGCCAGAGCCTTGTATCGAGTTCAGCACTGTTCGCGCTGTTGGCGTCGTTTTATCGACTGCGATGTACGTTTAATGAACAGCTTAGAGGATCGAATAGGTTTTATCGCACACTCTGAGCTGTTCTTCGATGGTTCACACGTCCCATTCGGATGACTCAAAAGCCCCATTAGCAAGCCAGCCAATGGTGGCGTATGGTACGACGCCGACCGCCGGGCACCGAGGAGGGGTGGTACGCCCTTCACGACCTCCGGCGTATCGACTGGGATGCGTGGCGCGACGCGCCCGAACGGCTGCGCTCCCGCGCACTCGAGGAGGGAATCGACTATCTGCAGTCACACGAGGCGCTGGACGACGCCGAGGAGGGCGGCTCGGCCGTCTTCTCCATCGTCGGCCACAAGGCCGACCTGCTGGTATTGCATCTCCGGCCGACGCTCGAACACCTCGACCGCGCCGAGCGGCGCTTCGAGTCGACGGCGCTGGCCGAGTTCACCGAACGAGCCTCCTCGTACGTCTCCGTCACCGAGGTCTCCGGCTACATGCACGAAGACCTCACCGACGGCCTCGACGACGTCGAGGACGAGGGGATGCGCAACTACATGCGACAGCGCATCTACCCGGAGATTCCGGACGCCGACCACGTCTGCTTCTACCCGATGGACAAACGCCGCGGCCCCGAGCACAACTGGTACGACCTCCCGTTCGAGGAGCGAACGGAGCACATGTCCTCCCACGGCGACATCGGCCGGGAGTACGCCGGCAAGGTGACACAGATCATCACCGGAAGCGTCGGTCTGGACGACCACGAGTGGGGCGTGACGCTTTTCGCCGACGACATGACCGACATCAAGCATCTGCTCTACGAGATGCGGTTCGACCCCTCCACCTCGAAGTTCGCCGAGTTCGGCCACTTCTATGTCGGCAAGCGCTTCCCGCCGTCCGACCTCGGAGCGCTGTTCGCCGGCGAGGCTATCCCGACGGACGAATCGCTCCAGGGCGACACACTCGATAGTGAGGACAGCAATCGGGCTCACGCTCCTGACCACGCCACCGAAGACGCCGCGACCGACCACGGCGAGACGGACGAGACCGACGAGTCGGACAGCGGCGGCCGCCCGAGTTCGGGTGAAGCCCCCCACGAAGAAGTCGAGGTCGCCGAGTTCGTGCAAGCCGCGAACGCGTACGGCGTCGACGTCTCCGAGACGGACGCCGGGTACGGTGTGCTGTTCGAATCGGACGCCGACGTCGACGAGCTCACCGAAGAGGTCGACGAGCTGCGTGAGAACTTCGACCACTACGACACCCACGTCCGGACGGTCGTGCGCTCGGAAGATGGGACGGCAGCCGTCGTCTCGCTGTGGGCGAGCGAGCGCGCGGCGAACACCGCCTCGGGCTTCCTTGGCGACCTGCCCGGCGTCGGTTCCGGTATCGGCGCCGACCTGGAGGGGGCGACCAAGGAGTCGGACGGCGAGCAGGCCGATGAGGAGACCGAATCCTCGGGTGGGCCACCAACCTCGGGTGGGCCATCGCACGAGGAGATCGTCCCCGAAGAGTTCGTCCGTCGGGTACACCGGTTCGGAATCCGGCTGGACGAATACCCCGAGGCAGGCTATGCCCTCTTGTTCTACGCGGACGCGCCCGCCGAGGAACTGGTGGACGAAGTCGATGGCCTTCGGAGCAACTTCGACCACTACGACACTCACGTCATGACGACCGTCCGCGCCGATTCAGGCGATACGGCCGTCATCTCGCTGTGGGCTAACGAGCGCGCGGCGAACACCGCCTCGGGTTTCCTCGCCGACCTTTCGGGTGCCGAACCGGGCGTTGGTGCTGAGTTCGCCGACGATGCGGACGCCGAAGCCGACGGCGGTGCAGCCGCGACGCACGGCACCGACGAGGACGACGACCTCCGGAGCGAACTGGACGACCTCGACATCTACGGCGGCCAGCCGCACGGCGAGGATGTCTACGCACGGGTGCTGTACTCCGAGGCCGATCTCGACGAGCTGCACGAGGAGCTCTCGACGCTCCGCGAGCGGTTCGACGAGTACGACAGCCACGTAAAATCGGCCGTCTACGCCGACGAACACGGTGGCCGCTCCGCGGTCGTCTCCCTCTGGAAGACGCAGGACGCTGCCGACCGGGCCGGCGAACACCTCGCTGACCTGCCGGATATCGTCGGTCGCGCCGACGAGGACGAAAGCACCTTCGGGACGATGGGGATGTTCTACACCGTCAAGCCCGACTACCGCGAGGAGTTCGTCGAGACGTTCGAGGAGGTTGGCGAGGCACTCGGGAGAATGGAGGGCCACCTCGAAACCCACCTCTTGGTCAACGAAGACGACGAGAACGACATGTTCATCGCGAGTCAGTGGCGACAGAAGGAGGACGCGATGGAGTTCTTCCGCTCGGAGGCGTTCCGCGACACCGTCGAGTTCGGTCGCGAAGTGCTCGCCGACCGGCCGCGACACGTCTTCCTCGCGTAGCGACCGACCGTTTTTCTATCGCTCCAGGACGGTTCCGCTGGAGCCGACGACGAGGTCGACAGCACCGGATGCGACCGCGTTCAGGTTCTCCCCCGTCGGGGTGTCGGTCGCCGCCCATACGCCGTCGACCAGTTCGAAGACGACGCCACCGCCGCCGACGGCGTATCCCTCGCCGCCGGTCGTTTCGATATCGACGAGGTCGGCGTCGCCAAGGCTCTCGGGCGTCCACTGGCTGCCGTTGTATTCGAAGACGGCGGCGTTACCACCGCTGACAGTGACGTCGTCCGCGGCATCGCTATCGAGTCCGTAGAAGGTCACGTCGGCGTCCTCGATGCCGATGGCCTCGTAGGTCACGCCGTCGTCGGTGGCGAACACCTTGCCGTTGGTGTCGATGGCGTGGCCCGACCGTGACCCGTAGAAGTCGATGGCCGGGAGGCCGGCTCCGCTTCCGGGAACCTCGTACTCCCAGGTGCCTTCCTCGCCGTTCGCGAAGCTGTAATGGATGGAACCAGAGTCGTCGGCGACGTAGACGTCGGCCTCGCCCGCGGGGCCGGTGACCGCCACGTCGTTGAAATTGTTCGTGTAGTCGTTCGGCGCCGACCGGTCGACGAGGTTCCCGGTCGTGACGTCGTACTCGCCGATGGCACCGCTGGCGCCGACGGTCCAGAGTCGCTCCCCATCGTCGGTCACATCGGCACCGTAGAGGTCGTTGCCGTTGCCGGTCGGGCCACCGCGAAGCACGGTTTCCCAGCCGGTGTCGGTACGCTCGATGACAACTCCGCTGTCACCCACCGCGTGTGCGTTGGTTGTGGTGTGTGCGACGCCGTGGAGCGTGCCGTCCACCGGCGTCTCGGCTGTCGTCCAGCCGTCGGCTGCCGCTGTGAGCCCCGCTGTCGGAACGGCGGCAGCTGTAATCGATGCTCCTGCGATCTTCAGGAACGTCCGTCGGGTTCGACCGGGCATTACACCCTATTCAAATATCCTGGGGGTGGTTAAGGTCTGCGGGAGTTTCAGCTATTTAGTGTGTTTTCACTCATTGATGTATTATTTATCGGGTGTAAAGTGTACGGTCGTGCTACAAAAAACAGAGAAGTGAAAATATCTAATGTCAATGGAATCGGATTTCGTGCTTACACGTCGAACCGCAACGAGGCTGCCGCTACGGAACGGGAACAACACCGAAAACGCGGTACGGCAGAGTTAGTAGAACGCGATGGGCTTGCCGGCTGCCTCGTCGGTCGAGACCTTCTCTAAGGCGTCGTCGAAGTCCGCCTTCTCGACTTCCGTGCGGCCGTCGCGGATGGCGAACATGCCCGCTTCGGTGGTGAGACTCTCCAGTTCAGCACCGGAGAAGCCGTCGGTCTCTTCAGCGATTTCCGCGAGATCGATGTCCGCCGCGAGGTTCATCTCGCGGGTGTGGATATCAAGAATCTGCTCGCGGCCCTCGATGTCGGGCTCCGGCACTTCGATGAGGCGGTCGAAGCGGCCGGGGCGGAGGATGGCGCGGTCGAGCATATCGAAGCGGTTCGTCGCGGCGATAATCGAGATGTCCCCGCGCTGGTCGAAGCCGTCCATCTCGGAGAGGAGCTGCATCATCGTCCGCTGGACTTCGGCGTCGCCGGACGTTTTCGACTCCGTCCGCTTGGAGGCGATGGCGTCGATCTCGTCGATGAAGATGATAGCGGGTTCGCGCTCGGCGGCGAGTTCGAAGAGGTCACGAACGAGCCGGGCGCCTTCGCCGATGAACTTCTGGACGAGCTCGGAGCCGGCCATCTTGATGAAGGTGGCGTCGGTCTGGTTGGCGACGGCTTTCGCGAGCATCGTCTTGCCGGTGCCCGGCGGGCCGTGGAGGAGGACGCCGGTCGGGGGTTCGATGCCGACCTGCTCGAATTTCTCGGGGTTCGTGAGCGGGTCTTCGACGGCTTCCCGAACCTCGCGAACCTGGCTTTCCAGGCCACCGATCTCGGCGTAATGGACATCCGGCTTCTCGGAGATCTCCATCGCCTGCGCGCGGGCGTCCGTCTCGGCGTCGAGCAGCGTCTGGATTGCGAACGAATCGTTGATCGCGACGCGGTCGCCGGCCTCGAGCTGGTCGTAGAGCCGCGGAGAGACGTCCGTGAGAACTTCCTGGTTGTTGCCGTGCTGTTTGAGAAGCACCTGGTCGTCGGTCAACTCTTCGACGGTAGCGAGATACAGCGAGGAGGTCTTCAGCGCCTCGTTTTCCTCCTGGAGGTCGTTGACCTCCTCTCGGAGCCCGGACTGCCGCTCGCGGGCGGCGTCGAGCTGGTCTGCGAGCTTGTCGTGAACCCGCGAGACGTCGATGAAATGATCCCGAAGCGCGGCCAGCCGCTCGTCCTCGGTCATCTCGGGATCGAGGTCGAGCGTCGGTCGGTCGGGCAGTGAAGGACTATGCGACATTACTGAAGCGTAGGTGATGGAGGCTAAAAGGGGCTTTGGGTGTGGGAGAGGTTTGCGATACCAAATAACACACAGACGGGAACCGAATACTGTCCTTTCTTTCACGTCGGAAATCGTGGGAGCGCCTACCGCAGCGACTCGTACTCGCCGACCATCTCGTCGTAGGTTCCGATTGCGGCTTCGACCGGCTCCGGCGAGAACATGTCGATGCCGGCCGTCTCCAGCAGTTCGAGCGGGTAGCCGAGCGACCCCGATCGGAGGAACTCCCGATAGTCCGCAGCGGCTGGCTCGCCGTGTTCGAGGATGCGGTCGACGATGGCGTTGGCCGCGCTGATACCCGTCGCGTACTGGTAGACGTAGTAGGCCCGATAGAAGTGCGGAATCCGCATCCACTCGCGAGCGATGCGGTCGTCGACGTCGGCCGGGTCGTAGTAGTCGCTTTTGAGCCCGTGATAGAGCTCATCGAGTCGGTCGGGCGTCAGTGCCTCGCCGGCCTCGCTCAGTTCGTGGGCGCGGTGCTCGAAGGAGGCGAACATCGTCTGCCGGAACAGCGTCGACCGGAACCGCTCCAGATACTCGTCGATGACGTGCTTGCGGAACGCCTCGTCGTCGACGGTCTCGAGCAGGTGATGGGTCAGAAGCGCCTCGTTGACCGTCGATGCTACTTCGGCGACGAAGATCTCGTAGCCGGAGTACACGTAGGGCTGTTCTTCGCTCGTCAGCTCCGAGTGCATCGAGTGGCCGAGCTCGTGGGCCAGTGTGTACATCGAGGAGATATCGTCCTGGTAGTTCATCAGGATGTACGGCTGGCTGTCGTAGGTGCCACCGCTGTAGGCGCCGGACTGCTTGTTCGCCGTCTCGTAGACATCGACCCACCGGGATTCCAGCCCTTCGGCCATCCGGTCTTGGTAAGCCTCGCCAAGTGGTGCGACGGCGTCGATGACGTACTCTTTGGCCTGCCCGTATTCGAGGTCGGGGCTTTCACTGCCCGCAAGCGGCGCGTACAAATCCCACATCTTCAGCTCGTCCACGCCGAGACAGTCACGCTTCAGTTCCGCGTGCCGATGCAGCACGTCGAGATTCGATTCGACGGTGTCGACGAGCGTGTCGTAGACGTCCGCGGGCACGTTCGGGCCATCGAGGGCCGCTTCGCGGGCCGTCTCGTAGTTGCGGGCCGCCGCGAGCTTCGAGTCGGCTTTGACGCTGTTTTTGTACGCCGTGCCGACCGAGTTGCGATACTCGCCCCATTCGTCGTAGAACGCCTCGTAGACTCGCTGTCGGACGTCTCGGTCGGGGTGTTTCTGGAGTTTCGTGAAGTTCGACAGCGTGATTCGCTGTGGCTCGCCGTCGACGTCGACGGCGGGGAACTCCATGTCCGCGTTCGTCAGCATGTTGTAGACGTCGCCCGCGGCGCCGGTGACCTCACTGAGGTCGGCGAGGAGTTCCTCGATCTCCGCCGACCGGGTGTGGTCTTTCATCCGGAGGACGTTATCGAAGTAGTGGTCGTACTCTTCGAGGGTGGGGTTCTCCTCGATGAACGCGTCCAGCGTCTCGCGGTCGAGTTTCTGGAGCTCCGGCTCGATGAAGCTCGCTGCGCTGGAGGCGTCGGCTGACAGCGACTGGGCGCGCGCGGCGAGCGCCTGATACGTCTGGTTCGTCGTATCCTCGTCCTTCCGCATCCGCGCGTAGGCGGCGACGTTCGACACCGCTCGCATAATGTCCTCGCGGAGTTCGAGCACTTCTTCGAGGGTGTCGGCGTCCTCGGTGACCCGGCCCTCGTAGGCTTCGAGCTCGTCCAGCCGCTCCTCGACTGCCTCGTAGGCCGCCTCCCACTCTTCGTCGTCGGCGAAGAGGTCGGTCAAGTCCCACGTGTATCGCTCATCAACCTCGCTTCGCTCGGGAACCGAACTCATGGCCACGGCTATGGCCGCAGGCGCCCTAAACCCGTCGTCATCCGTCCCCATCGGGGACGAGCGTGCCGGCCACTCGCGCGCCGGCCAGCCGTTCGCGGCGTCGGCGGTCGAACACAGCCCGTGCGCTCGCTGCCGCAGTCTCGTCGACGGTGAAATCCAGCCCCGGATATCGCACGTCGAGCAACACCAGCGGCTCGGGTGCTGCCGGCGCAATTCCGTCCCCGCCGGTCAGCGGCGCGTCCGCGAGCGCGCGGTCGAGAAACGACAGGTCGCGCTCGTCGCTGGCGACGGCGACGATGGCCGAGACGAGCCGCCGGACGAGCTGTCGCGCGAATCCCCCCGCACGGAACTCGAAGACGAGGAACGCCTCGTCGCGTTCGACGGATGCCGAGAGGTCGCGCTCGGTGCCCGTCTCGTCCGGCGTGAAGTTGTGAAAATCGTGCGCTCCGGAGAGCTGCTCGCAGGCTGCGGCGGCGCGGTCGGCGTCCAGTTCCGATCCCGGCCCGTAGCGGAAGTACCGATACGCCCGCTCGGTAGCGTCGTAGGTCGCGTGAAACTCATCAGCGTCGTCGTACGCCCACGCGCGGATGTCTGCCGGGAGTTCGCCGTTGAACGCCCGCGGCGTCAGCCACGCCGGGGCCTCGAAGGCGACCGTCTGTGCGCGCGCGGAGACACCGGCATCGGTTCGCCCCGCTGCTGCATATCCTGGCGGGACGCCGTCGACGAGTTCGACGTCGAGGGCCGCGAGCGCGTCGAACAGTGTGTCCTCGACCGTTTCGCCGTGTGGCTGCCGCTGGAACCCCCGATAGCCGGTTCCGTCGTACGCCAGCTGGAAGGCGCGCATATCGGGGCATCGGCTCGCCAGCCCTTGCGTGTGTCGGCTGTCCCAGCGGCTGGGACGAACCACGACCGCTAAGTGTGACAACGCCTAACCCGTGGGTATGAACTACCGGGAGCTCGGTAACTCCGGCGTTGAGGTCAGCGAAATCGGCTTCGGGGCCTGGGTCGTCGGTACCGACTGGTGGGGTGACCGCGACGAAGCCGAAGCGATCGACATGGTGCAGTACGCCGTCGACCAGGGCATCACGTACTTCGACACCGGCGACGTCTACGGCCACGGCCGCTCCGAAGAGCTCGTCGGCAAGGCCCTCGCCGAAGTTCGCGATGAGGTGACCGTCGCGACGAAGATCGGCTACGACTTCTACAACAATCCGCAGGCCGGCCACGGCGAACTGCCCAAGGAGATGAACCGCGAGTATCTCGAGGCGGCCTTCGAGAAATCGCTCGACCGGCTCGGGCTGGACTCCGTCGATGTCCTCCAGTTGCACAACGCGAACGCCTCTGAGGTCGATGCGGACGTACTGGAGTTCCTCGATGAACTCCGCGAGGACGGCCGCGCCGATGCCATCGGCTGGGCGCTCGGCCCCTCCATCGGCTGGCTCGCCGAGGGCGACATGGCCATCGAAGAGGAGTTCGACGCCGTCCAGCTCGTCTGGAACGTCCTCGAACAGGAGGTCGGCGACCACTTCCTCGATACCATCGAACGCACTGGCTCATCGACGAGTCTTATCCCGCGCGTGCCACACTCCTCGGGCCTGCTCAACGAACAGGTCACGCCCGAGACTGAACTGGAGGAGGGCGACCACCGCGCGTACCGCCCCGACGAGTGGTACGAGGCGGGCTGGGAGAAAATCGACGCGCTGCGGTTCCTCGAACGCGCGGAGCCACGCTCCGCGGACGGTTCGAGCGGCGGACAGCCGCGAGACGGCGAACGCTCGATGGCACAGGCCAGCCTCCAGTGGCTGCTGTACCACGAGGCCGTCGCGACCGTGACGCCGACGTTCCGCACCCGCGAGGACATCGACGAGTGGGCCGCCGCAAGCGACGTGCCGGCGCTCTCCGACGAGGAGTTCCAGCGCGTGCAGGAACTCTACGCCGAGGACTTCGGAATCGCACGCGACGACGGCATGGACGCGCTTCGCTCCTCCGTCGAGGGCGAGGACATCCAGTCGGCCGGCCTCGACAAGGAGTCCGCCGGTAGCTGAAGTTACGGCTCTTTTTATGTCTCGGTCGCCGACTATCCGGTAATGGGCGTCATCCGCGTCGTCTGGGGCACCGCAACCGAACCGACAGCGATGGCGTCGTACGATGCCGCACTCGCCGAGGCGAACATCCACAACTACAACCTCGTCTCGGTGTCGTCGGTTGTGCCTGCCGACGCCACCATCGAAGTCGTCGGTGAAGCCCCCTCGCTCGGGCCCGCCGGCGAACGCCTCACGGTGGTCGAGGGCCGGGCCACGGTCGCCCCCGGCACTGCCGAGCGCGCCGCCGCCGGACTCGGCTGGTCGCGCGAGCCCGACGGCTCCGGCATCTTCTATGAGTCGTCCGGCACCGACCCCGAGCGCGTTCGCGAGCGCGTCGACGAGGGACTTGTCGCCGGCCAAAGACTCCGCGAATGGGAGTTCGTCGATGAGGGCCGACAGGTCGTGGCCGCCGAGGCCGACCCTGACGCGTACACGACGGCCCTCGTCCTCGCTGTGTATGGCGAAAGCACGCCGCTGCTCTGAAACGTGAGGTGTGGTTTCACTCCTCACGCGAGCCGACGGGTTTTTAGTTGCCTACCCTGTATCGGAGGCAAGTTCAATATGCACGGAAACACGCCACACGCAGGCCCGGCCGATATCGAACCTTCCTCGGAGAACCGCCGTGCGCTGCGTCGTGACCTCGTCGATGTCGCCACGTCGACGCGCGATCTACTCTCCGACGATTTCATCATCGGCGCCGAAATCTCGGATAACGACGGCGCGCTCCACGCGACGGTCGCCGTCCAGCCGCCCGCTGGCTCGGTCGTCTCGGCCGGCTTCGACCGCGACGACGAGGAGGACGCCGATGTCGAAACGCTCGCACAGGAACTGGCTGCCGGTGCCGTTCTCGAAGCCAAACACGCCGCTCAAGATGTCAACCGAGCGGCGCGGTAACGGCTCTTATTCGGCTTTACGCGCTCGCAAAGACGACCAGCGCGTCGCTTACTGCGGCGGCACGACGAAAAGCGAGACGGCGACGAAGACCGCTGCGAGAAGGCTGCCGATTCCGACACCGACCGCAAGCGGCATCGCCAGCGCCCACCCGACTGCGGCGCCGCCGGCCAGCGAGGCCGGCATCGCCGCTAACAGGCCGTCGTAGAACGAGGGCGTCGGCGCCGATGTTGGTGTCTCGGTCACATTGACACCATTGTTCCGCTGGTAATTAAATCTAATTACTAACTCTGAGACGGCCGCTGTCGATGACGCTTCGTCGGCGGTTGCCGCAAAAATCGTGAGAACCTACTTCCCCCAGAATCAGAAACCTGATTGTACCAAAATTATAGATTATAGGTCGACAACGTCGCTGATGGTGTTGTGGTTCTCGTGGAACTCCCACGGGATTTCTGGGTCATCTGCTTCTGTTCGCACCGACCCGTTTTGATCTGGTTCATAATCATCGTTGAGTGGAATATGACTCTGAATATTTGCATTTGTGAGATATGTTGATATTTTCATTTCACTTGAACCGTTCAGCTTCCAACCAATTGTTGGGTCAGGATAGATACATTCAATCAGACTAAGTTCACCATACTCAGTACTTTTAGTATGTGCTCTAGTCGCTGTTGGAGCAGGATGGTCATCAG
>NZ_JBLGBY010000018.1:0-37282 GCF_047616845.1 Natronomonas sp.
CGGCTCGCTTCACGGCTTCCCTACGGCACAGCGCAGGCTCGTAGCCTGCGCCACACCTAGCGAGCATCGTTTACAGCTAGGACTACCCGGGTATCTAATCCGGTTCGAGACCCTAGCTTTCGTCCCTCACTGTCGGATCCGTCCTTCCGAGGTGCTTTCGCCATCGGTGGTCCGTCCAGGATTACGGGATTTCACTCCTACCCCAGACGTACCCCTCGGATCTTCCGGTCCCAAGCCGAACAGTTTTCGCCGGACGCCCACTCGTTAAGCGAGTGGATTTCCCGACGAACTTGCTCGGCCAGCTACGGACGCTTTAGGCCCAATAATATCGGCCATCACTTGGGCTGCCGGTGTTACCGCGGCGGCTGGCACCGGTCTTGCCCAGCCCTTGTTCCTGAACCTCCTTACGGTTCAGAAAAGCGAGGGCTCTATGCCCTCGCACTCGGTGTCCCCCTATCGCACTGTCGTGCAGTGTAAAGGTTTCGCGCCTGCTGCGCCCCGTAGGGCCCGGACTCGTGTCTCAGAGTCCGTCTCCGGGCTCTCACTCTCATGACCCGTACCGATTATCGGCACGGTGGGCCGTTACCCCACCGTCTACCTAATCGGCCGCAGCCACATCCTATGGCGCCGGAACGTTTCGCACACCCTCCAGTTCCAGGATGGGTGTGGTATCCGGGATTAGCCTCAGTTTCCCGAGGTTATCCCAGTCCATAGGGCAGTTTGGCCACGTGTTACTGAGCAGTTTGCTACGTTAAACGTGCAACTCGCATGGCTAAATCGGACACCGATAGCAATAGCCTCCGGCAGGATCAACCGGAATGTGTTCCCCGTGCCTGATTCCCGGCTCGGGGAGGGTTGGCGGGAACACACTCAAAGAGTGTGTTTCCATCAATGTCTATCGGCGTTCGGCGACATTCGGACCGACCGAGTGTCACCGAACTGCCAGGGCTAACATCAGATCCCATCTATACGGCGTACCGCAGGGGTGGAATCCTCATTTCCTTCGGATCTAATAGTAACCCGCGATGGGTCATAAACCCACCGGATTACCTCAGATCCGTGAGTGAGAACAGGTTCGAACTGTTCTCAACCACATCGTATCTTTTCCAACCACCCTTATACTGATAAGGGCGTCGGATTGGAGGCCAAATCGAACGGAGTCCGACTCGACCTTCGTACTTGAACACCAGCGCCCTGATACACATAAGGGCGTTGGTTTCAGGACGACGCCGGAATGCGATTCCGCGTCGCCCTGCGTACTTCAACACGAACACCCTGTTACACTTAAGGGCGTCGAATCCAGATTCGGGCCGACCGAAGCCGGCTCGACCTGCGTGTTCCAATCCGACGCCCCTCGCATACGTAAGGGCGTCGGAAACGAGACAACCCTGAGGGCCGTCCCGGCCGGGGCATGTCGCCCCACGCTGTTCGCATTCATTCAGATGCCGGTGTTATACTTAAGCCCGTCGAACGACAGCCGCCACGTCACGCGATTTCACACCGTTCGGCCCATGTGAATACGGCCCGTGAGGGTAGGCTCCACATCCCACCGATACTGTGTGAATCGCTTCGGGCGCGCAGAGCGCACGCTCGACGGAACAGTATGTCGGATTTCTGGTAGAAATGTCGCGCGGGTGGAAGTCGACCGATCATCCCGCACGCGTGTACGCGTGGTCAGGCCGCGTGAGAGCCGCGCACTCACGAGTAGTGGCGCGTCACGGATAGCCGTTCGGAAAAAAGCGTCTGCTTAGATTTCGTCGAGGTGCTTGATGCCCTTCTTGGAGACGTTCGCCTCTGTTATCTCCTCGGGCATCCAGTCGGGACTGTCGTCCGGCGCCTCCTCTTCCCAGGCCCAACCATCGTAGATGTGGACTTTCTTCGTCCCTTTCTCTCGGAGCCGCAGTTCCGTCTCGTCCGCACTGCTTTCGCTGCCTGCGGGGTCGAGTCGACGGGCCGCTTTCAGGGCTGCCTGTCGAGGGGTACGTCCCGAAAAGACGCTCGATTCATCACCGTCGCTCTCGCGGAGCGCGAAGTTTCGCTTGTCATCGTCGTCTCGTGCCATGGTTTGCTCTCCTCCGTGTGAGTTCTGCACACACGCCGATATAAATATAACCCCCGAAACGGGGGTTGGACGACGGTGGTTTATAAGTGGGGCCGCGCCCGACCGCGAAATCGGGGTTGTTTTGCCGCGCTCGAGACGCCCAGAAGCCTCGCGCGCGCCGTGTTGCGATACGACTCGCACGGTACACTTATGTATCTCGTGTGGCGAACGACCCAACATAACCCGATGGTGCGAAAGAAGAAGCTCAGTCCGAGTGGTGCCAAAGACGAGTCCGGGGAGTACCACAACGTCCACGTCAACCTTCACGAAGACGAACTCGCGGTAGCCGGCATGGAGATCGGCGACGAGGTGTTCGTCCGCGTCCGTGACGGGAAGATAATCATCCAGAAGGCCGATCCGGACGAGCTCGAACACGAGTTCTGAGCCCGGTCGGGGGTCGGCGAGACCACGACTCTTAAGCGCGTTCGCCGGCCCAATTCGGTAATGAGCCTCTACGACCTCGCGAAGCCACTTCTGTTCCAGGCGGACGCCGAAACCGCCCACCGGAGCGTCCACGAACTCCTCGCAGCGACACAGGACACCCCACTCGAGCAGCTCCTCGCCGACCATTACACGGTCGTCGATTCGCGCCTCCGCGTGGACGCCTTCGGGCAGACGTTCCACAACCCCGTCGGCGTCGCGGCTGGCTTCGACAAGAACGCCGAGATTCCGAACGCGCTCGCAGCGCTCGGGTTCGGCCACGTCGAGATCGGCGGCGTCACCGCCGAACCACAGGCCGGCAATCCCCGCCCGCGCATGTTCCGGCTGCCGGACGACCAAGCGCTCATCAATCGCATGGGATTCAACAACGACGGCGCCGACGTCATCGGCGACCGACTGGCCGAAACCGACTGCACGGTGCCGCTCGGCGTCAACATCGGCAAGTCGAAATCCACACCGAACGACGAGGCCGAGGAGGATTATCTCTATACCTTCGAGCGCGTGCGCGAAGGTGGCGATTACTTCGTCGTCAACGTCTCCTCGCCAAACACGCCGGGGCTCCGGGAGCTCCAACAGCGCGACCGGCTCGAGTCCATCCTCGGGACGCTACAGGACGCAGGCGCCGATCCGTTGCTCGTGAAACTCTCGCCGAACCTCACGAACGCCGCGACGGAGGAGGCCCTCGATGTCGTCGACAGCCTCGACCTCGATGGCGTCATCGCGACCAACACCTCGACCGACCGGCCCGCCTCGCTGCACGGCGACCACGCCGACGAGGAAGGCGGCCTCTCCGGCGATTCCATCGAGGGCGAAGCCACCAGCATGGTTCGGTTCGTCGCACAGCGCACCGACAAACCGGTCGTCGGCGTGGGCGGCATCTCCGACGCCGAGGGTGCCTACGAGAAGATTCGCAACGGCGCGAGCGTCGTCCAACTCTACACCGGCCTCGTCTACGAGGGGCCGTCGCTCGCACGCGATATCAACCGCGGCCTGCTGGAGTTGCTCGAACGCGACGGTTTCGACTCCATCGAGGACGCTGTCGGCGCCGACCTGTAGCCAAGAAGAACTGGTTTCGACGCCGCTGTATCGCTACGCCAACCCGTCCAGCCGGAACTCGAAGCCGGAGACGGGCACTTCGAGGTCGTGTTCGACGAGCACGCGCGGGTGGAGTTCGCCGATGACACCGACGCGCTCGCCATCGAGGACGACCGCAGCCGTTCGACCCGAGATGAACGAGGGGTGTTCAGCCGGCGGCGTCTCCAGTTCTGCATCGAACGCGCGTGCAAGCGTCTGCAGGCGCGCCTTCGCGTCCTCGTAGGACGCGTCCGTCCGTGCCACCACGCCAGCAACGGAGCGGTGTTCGGCGACGTTCGTCGGTTCGCCCTCGTCGACGCCGGCGACCAGGCCGATTTCCGCGAGGTCTTGGGGATACGCCCGGTGCGTGTTATTCTCCAGTACCATCAACAGCGACGGCAGCGCCCACGTGCGCACGACGGTGTAATCCTCGCTGTACGGTTCGGTGATGGTCGGCGCCTCACGGGCGCCGAGAGCGTCGTCGGCCGGCGACAGCGACATCCGGTCGAACAGTTCCGTCTCGCTCGCCAGATGGAAGTTCAGCAGGTCTTCGAAGCCGAGCCCGGTCAAGGCGTCGCGGGTGGCATCCTCAAGCCGCGAGCGTTCGTGCCGACCACCGACGGTCGACACCTCCGGGTACCGCGGTGAGAGGTCGTTGAATCCATAGGCACGCCCGATATCGTCGACGATGTCCATCGGATGCAGCACGTCGACGCGGTAGGGCGGAATCTCGACCTCGTAGACGAGTTCATCCTCGTCCGTCTCTGCCCCCTCCGAATCGGCGGTTTCGTCAGGGGCCTCCGTTTGCGTTGCCCGTTTCGGAACGGTTTCGAGTTCGACGTCATCCTCGGGAGCGGGACGGTCGTCGCGGCGCCGTCCCGAGCCATCGTCGCCCGTCTCGGCGTCGAGGCCGGCCCGTTCCAGGAGGTCGATAACCTCCTCGCCGGGGATGTCGATGCCAAGGGTCGTCTCGATGCGGTCGTGGGTGACCGTCTTCGTGTCCGTCGAGAGGTCGGGGCGGACGAGGTCGCGGTCGTCGTACTCGACGCGCACTTCTTCGAGTTTGCCGCCGCGGGCCGCGAGGGCATAGCAGACGATGGTGCACATCTTGTCGATGGTCCATTGGTCTGTGCCCGTCATCTCGATGAAGAGGTCGCGGGCGCCCTCCTCGACCTCCGTCCGCTTGCCGTTGATGACCGGCGGGAACGAGAACAGCCCGATATCGTCGTAGATGGCCGGATATCGGTCGAGTTCCTCGACGAGCGGTGCGTACTCCTCGCCGGTCGGATGCGCTTCGAGCACCTCGGCGGGCGTGCGCTCGGCGTCGTCATCCAGCGGGACGAACGTGTCGCCATCCGGTTCGACGCCGCGGTAGGTGATGGTTTTGGGCTTGTCATCCCCTGCGGGACGGCCTTTCAGCATCGCCAGGTCATGGATGCCGATGGCGCCTTTCGCGCGTTTCCGACCCATCGTCGCGTGGAGTTTCTCCTGCAACTGGATGAGCGAGTCGAGTTCGTCGGCCGTGAGGTCGACGCCGCGAACGATAGCGCCCGTGACGTAAGGCCGTTCGTCGGGCACCGAGGAGTCGATCTCGATCGTCCACTCGGCGTCGTTCGTGCTCGGGACATAGACACCACGGTCATCTCCGTACTGATAGCGGAGCGACCGGGCGATGCCCTCTACAGAGAGCCGGTCGAGGCGGTCGGGGGCGAACTCCAGCTGGAAGTCGTCGTCTTCGGTGACGCCCTCGAACTCCAATCCGAGCGAGAAGAGATCGTCTTTCAGCTCCTCGTCGCTTTTGTCCTCGTGGCTGGTCAGCCGCCGGAGTTCGTCGGGGTCGACGTCAACGACAGGCATCAGTACACCACCTCCACGTTCCGCAGCAAGTCAAGGTCACACAGTGTCCCGTGGACGTCGCGGATGTCCTCGAAGCCGTACATGAGCATGAGCAGTCGCTCCAGCGCGAGTCCCCACGCCATCACGTCGCACTCGACGCCGAGCGGGCTGAGCACCTCCTCGCGGAAGATGCCGGAGTTGCCGATTTCGATGAGCTCGCCCGTCTCGGGATGCTTACCGAACAGCTCGAAGCTCGGCTCCGTGTAGGGGTTGTAGTGGGGCTTGAACTCGATGTCCGTGATTCCGAACTGCTCGTAGAACTCGGTGAACGTCCCCATTAGATCACGAACCGAGAGGTCTTCGGCCATGACCCACCCCTCGATCTGGAAGAACTCGAGCAGGTGCGTCGGGTCGAGCGTGTCGTTGCGGTACACCTTCTCGACGCTGAAATATCGCTGGGGCGGTTCGAGGTCTCCGGTCGCTTCCCCGGAGAGATACCGCATCGATAGCGAGGTGGTGTGCCCGCGAAGCGCGACCGCCTGTGCGAACTCCTCGCTCCACGGCGAGTGGTAGCCGTCGCCGTCCTCGCCGACGCCGTTCCGGTGTGCATCTTCGACGCGGTCGACGAGGTCGTCCGGCAGCCCCTCCATCCTCGGCACGTCGAGGGCGAACCTGTCCCAATGGGTTCGTGCCGGATGGTCTTGCGGCATGAACAGACAGTCGTTGATCCAGAAGTCCGCGTCGGCGTGGGGGCCCTCCATCTCCTGAAAGCCCATGCCGACGAGGACGTCCTTCACGCGGTTTGCGGTCTGTCGGAGGATGTGTTCCTTCCCGCCGTGGGTGGTTTCGGCGTCCGCCTCGACGTTGTATTCGGAGAACTCCACGTCCTCCCACTCCCCGGAGGTAAGCAGCTCGGGCGTGACCTCGCCGACGGTTTCCGTGACCTCGAGGCCCTCCATGAGCGCGGTGACGCCGTCGTCGGTGAGCGTCACCGACCGGATGGTCGTCTCGGTGCGTTCGACGAGGCCGCGAGATTCGAGTCGGTCGAGGATGCCGCCGTCGAGATAGCCGGTCGCCCCCTCCGAGATGGCTTCGAGGGCTTCCTCCTCGGGGTCGGCCTCAGGGTCGATGCCCGGCTGTTCGGAGGGGTCGACGACGACCTCGCCGCCTTCGATGCGGCCGAATCCCTTGCGAGCGAAGTTCGAAAGCGCGATGTCGACCTCCTGGCCCTCGAGGGCTGCAGCACCGATGAGTTGGCCCATCACGACGGGGGCTTCCTCGCCGCCGGCCTCGACGGCAGCATCGTGCAGCCGGATTTCGGGAAGGCCCTCTTCGAGGTACTGTTCGCCCTCTTCGGTGAGGCTGACGTCTTCTGCGACGTGTTCGTCCACCGACAGCAGGCCTTCGGCTTCGAGTTCGAAGGCGGCCCGCGTGACGGCGGCGGTGTCTTCGCCGAGCTCCTCGGCGATCTGTGCGACGGTTTTCGTGTCGGTCGCGCTTGCGGCTTCGAGCAGCGCGACCTGCGTTTCGGGTACTCTCATTGGCGGATGTGTGCGTGGCTCTCTGTTAGCGGTTCCGACTCACCGACGGGGGTTCCCCGGACGCCCGCCCCCGCAAGAGGGGCGTCCGGTTCCACGCCATCTACGCGGTGAAAAAGCGAAAGCCGAACCCGAACCCGTCGCTCTGCAAGCACTCGGAAACGACGCCGACGGAGTCGGGGAATGACGCCATACGCGGGTGATGACCGTTCACAAACAAAAACGTTGCCGTCGTCAGCGGGTGAAGCCGCCCGGCGGGCCCGCTGCGCCCGCGCCGGCTTCAGGGTTGTACTCGTCTTCGGCGGGCACTTCGAGCACGCGGGCGCCGCAGTCGGCACACTCGATGGCGATGACCTCCCACGACCGACAGCATGACTCGACGCTCTCGTCGGTCGGTGCGATGGTGCCGCCACACTCCGGGCAGGATTCGAGGAACACGCGGAAGCCCTTCAACAGCGAGACGCGTTCCTCACCGACGAGGGCGCTCCAGCGGGGGTCTTCTGAGGCGATGGCACGGTGGGCCGCGAGGTCGGACAGAAGCGCCGCCTCGGTAATCCAGTTGTGTTGTGAGCGACCATCAACGAGCGCGTAGTAGCGGCTGTCCTCGCGCACTTCGAGTTCGACGGCCGATTCGTCGACCCGGAACAGGTCGGCGAGCGTCTCGATGCGTTCCGACTCCGAATCGAGCGCCCCGATGTGGGCCTGCCACGAATCGCGGAACGAGTCGGTGAGCCGAAGGTCGTCATCGGCCGGTTCCACGACGTCGAACGCCTCGAGCACCTCGTCCATCGGCTCACCGAGCAGTTCTTCGGCAGCCTCGCGCTCGGGATGTGCCGCTGTTGTGGCATCCGATTCGCCGTCAGTTTCGGCCTCGGTCTCGGCTTCAGGCTCCGATTCAGACTCTGAATCCGAGTCCGAATCCGATTCAGCCGCGCCGTCGGCCTGTTCCTCGGCACGGTCGGCTGCATGCTGTGTGATTTCGGACGGCAGGTCGTGCTCCGGCTGGTCGGCCTTGTCGAACAGCGCGAGCACCGACTCGGGGAGGTACCGCTTCGTGAGTTCTGGCGTCCCCGGAACGAGGTAGCCACGGAGAGACACGAGCGCTGCGGCGCCGAGGAACGTCACGATGCCGAGTTCGCGGTTGCGGCGGCCGACGAGCGCCGCGAGCACCGCAGCGATAAGGAGATTGACGACCGTACACGGAAAACATCGGTTCTCACCCGTGTACTCCGGCTGTTCGAGCCGTTCGAGAGGGTCGGACATGGCCGCCTGTTGGAGAGCGACTGGTAAAAGCCATGTTACAGCGGTTGGCGACCGGCTGCGTCAGGTGCCATGCTGCCAGCTGTCCATGTACTCCACTTGCTCGCCGGTGAGTTCGTCGAACTCGATGCCCTCGGCAGCGAGTTTGATTTCAGCAACCTCACGGTCGAGGTCGTCCGGCACCTCGTGGACGCCGGGGCCGTACTCGTCGCTGTGTTCGACCATCTCACGGACGCAGACCGCCTGCACGCCGAAGCTCTGATCCATCACTTCGACCGGGTGGCCCATGGCGACCGGCGAGGCGAGATTGACGAGGCGGCCGTCCGCGAGGACGTTGATGCGGCGGCCGTCAGTGAGTTCGAACTCCTCGACGCCGTCTCGAACCTCACGCCGCGAGACGGCGAGGTCATCGAGCGCATCGAGGTCGATCTCGATGTTGAAGTGGCCCGCGTTCGCCAGGACGACGCCGTCTTTCATCCGCTCGAAATGCTCCTCGACGATGACGTCGCGGTTGCCTGTCGTTGTCAGGAAGACGTCGCCCTCCGTTGCAGCCTCGGCCATCGGCATCACGTCGTACCCTTCCATATGCGCTTCCAGGGCGCGCCGGGGTTCGACCTCGGTGATGATGACGTTCGCATTCTGTCCGGCAGCCTTCTTCGCGACGCCGCGGCCACAGTAGCCGTAGCCGGCGACCACGACGTCCTTGCCGGCCCACGAGAGGTTCGTCGTCATCGCGATGTTCGAAAGGGAGGCCTCGCCAGTGCCGTGGACGTTGTCGAACAGCCGCTTCATCGGCGTGTCGTTGACGGCGAACATCGGGTATTTCAGTTCGCCGTCCTCATCCATGGCGCGCAGACGATGGACGCCGGTCGTGGTCTCCTCACACCCGCCGATGATCGAGGTGATGAGTTCGGGGTAGTCCTCGTGAATCGCCATCACGAGATCGCCGCCGTCGTCGACGGTAATCGTCGGGTCGTGCTCCAGAGTGGCTTCGATAGCGGCGTAGTACTCCTTGTCGTCGACCTCGTGTTTCGCGTAGGAGGTGATGTCCTCGTCGGCGTCGAGCGCCGCCGAAACGTCGTCGTGTGTCGACAGCGGATTGCAGCCGGTGATGGCGACTTCGGCGCCGGCTTCGGCCAGCACCTCGGTCAGGACGGCCGTCTTTGCCTCGACGTGCATCGCCATCGCGACGACCTCGCCCTCCAGCGGTTGCTCGGCCGCGAACTCCTCGGCGAGGGCGGTCATGATGGGCATGTGCTGGCGTGCCCACTCGATCTTCTTTCGGCCCTCCTCGCGGGCTCTCGGGGGGTCGTCGAGCTGCTCGGTTATCGTGGGGTGGCTCATACCCGCTACGAGGGGGGAGAACGGGAAAACGCTACCGAAGAAACCGAATGAAAAACAGTGCCGCGCGCGTCAATCAGCGACGGCCGGCCTACTTGCCGCGTTCGCCAGCCTGGTTGCCGCCGTTGCCGCCACCGTTACCGCCGCTGGTTTCGGCGTCGTCGCCGTCGTCCTCAGGCGGGCCCTGCTGGCCGCCGTTCGTCTTGTTCTCGGGCGGGGCCTGGGTCTTGTCCTCAGGCGGCCCCTGCGTCTTATTCTCCGGCGGGCCTTGCGTCTTGTTTTCAGGCGGCCCCTGCGTCTTATTCTCAGGTGGGCCCCGCGTCATGTTCTCCGGTGGGCCAGCGTTGGCCGGCGGGTTACCCGGGTTGTGCTCCAACACGAAGTTCGCGACCTGATGGCCAACGGTCGTGTTGTTGTCGCTCGAACCGTTGAGCAGCTCCTGAACGAACGAGGAGACCTGCTGACCGAACGGATCGACCGAGGTGTTGGTCTCATTCTCGTCTTCGGTCTCGTTCAGGTCTTCCTCCTCGGTTTCGTTCTCCTCAGTTTCGTTCTCCTCTGTCTCGTTGAGATCTTCCTCCTCGGTCTCGTTTACCGTCTCGTTGAGGTCTTCGTCCTCAGTTTCGTTTTCGTCCGTCTCGTTCAACTCCTCGTCGTCGGTTTCGTTCTCGTCCGTCTCGTTCAGCTCGTCGCTGTCAGTCTCGTTGACCGTCTCGTTTTCAGCGTCCTCGTCTTCGACGTCGTCAGCCGTGTTGGTCGATGTCGAGTTATCCTCCTGCGCCATCGCGAGGCCTGGGCCGACCACCGACAGCAGCAGCAGGGCCGACAGCACCAGAGCGACGATTCGTTTGTTGGAGCTCATCTTCACCCAAAGCAATGCCGGACACCAGCATAAAGGGGGTATCCTGTTCAGTTCGTTCATCAAAAGCAACCAGACGAGAGAAAAGAGCTTAAATTCCGTTATACGGTTCAAAAACACTTCTCGTCGTTCAACGTTCAATCGGCCGTTCGGTCGATAGCGGCGCGTGCGTGCCGTTCGGCCTCGCGTCGAACCGCGCGCTCGTCGAGCGGCAACACCGCACGGTCGCGGACGAGAACCTCGCCCCCGACGACAGTGTGGCGGACGTCAGCGCCACGAACCGCGTATGCGAGGTGGCTGACCAGGTCGTGTTCGGGCGTGAGATGCGGCGCTTCGAGGTCGAGAACAGCGAAATCGGCGAGCGCGCCCGCCTCGATGCGTCCGGCGTCGAAACCGAGCGCCTCGGCGCCACCCTCCGTTGCGGCGCGGACGGCGGCCTCCGCCGGAACGGCGCTTGCGTCCTCGGATTTGAGTTTGCCGACCATCGCGGCGTCACGGAGTTCGTCGAAGACGTCGAGGTCGTTGTTCGAGGCGGGGCCATCAGTGCCGATGGCGACCGTCGCGTCCGCATCGAGCAGTTCCTGCACCGGCGCAATTCCGCTCGCGAGTTTCATGTTCGAGGCCGGACAGTGCGCGACGGCGACGTCGTGGTCGGCGAGCAGTTCGATCTCCGTCTCGTCTAGGTGGACGCCGTGGGCGATGAAATCGCCGGCCTCGAGCATACCGAGTTCGTCGGCGAACGCAAGCGGCCGGACGCCGCGTTCCTCGACGATTGGGTCGACTTCCGCTGGCGTCTCGTTCGCGTGGTAGTGTACGGGCACGCCCGCATCGCGTGCGCGTGGAATGTATTCTCCCAGCAGGTCGGCAGAGACAGTCGTCAGCGAATGCGGCATCAGCGCCGTCCGAACGCGGCCATCCGCGCCACCGTCGAGTTCGCGAGCGACTGCAAGCCCTTCCTCGAAGTCAGCGCGGGCGTCCGCTTCGTCCTTGCCGATGGTGACGATGCCGTGGCCGATGCGGGCCCGGAGGCCGGCTTCCTCAACGGCGGCGGCGACTTCCGGGACGTGGAAGTACATGTCGCCGACGGTCGTTACGCCGTTTTTCAGCAGTTCGACGAAGCCGAGGCGGGCGCCGGCCCGGACGTCGGCCGGTTCGAGTTCGGCCTCGACCGGCCAGATGTCCTCCTGGAGCCACGCATCGAGTGGCTTATCGTCGGCATAGCCCCGCAAAAGCGTCATCGCGACGTGACAGTGGGCGTTGACCAGCCCCGGCAGCACGAGACAACCCTCTGCATCGAGGGTCTCGTCGCCGGCCGCGACGTCGCCGACCGATATGATTTTCCCCGTCTCGCGGTCGGCCAGCACGTCCGCCTCCTCGACGCTCATGTCGGGGCGGAGAACGCGCCCGCCGGTAATCTGCAGCGTACTCATGGCCGCCCCTTGCGGAGACGGAGGGTTGAAACTGCCGACACGACGGCGTGTGTCCGATAGGGCAAAGACCCGTCCCCCGCAATCGGGGGTATGCGCATCGCCGTGCCCAACAAGGGCCGTCTCCACGACCCGGCGTTGAGTCTGCTGGAACGCGCCGGCCTGCACGTCCAGGGCGGCGCCGAGCGGAAACTCTACGCCGACACCGTCGACCCCGACGTGTCGGTGCTTTTCGCTCGCGCCGCCGACATCCCCGAGTACGTCGCCGACGGCGCCGCCGCACTCGGCATCACGGGACTCGACCAGGCCAAAGAGTCCGAGGTCGAGCTCGTCGACCTGCTCGATTTGGAGTTCGGCCGGTGTCGGCTCGTCCTCGCCTCGCCCGAAGAGGAGGGCGTCAGCACCCCCGAAGAACTGACCGGCGGCACCGTCGCCACCGAGTTTCCGAACATCACACGGGCGTACTTCGACGAGCTGGGCATCAACCCCGACATCGTCGAGGTGTCGGGAGCAACCGAACTCACCCCCCACGTCGACATCGCCGACGCCATCGTCGACATCACCTCGACGGGAACGACGCTCCGGATGAACCGACTCTCGGTCGTCGACGAGGTGCTCGAATCCTCCGTCCGACTGTTCGCCCACCCCGACGTCGCGGACGACCCGAAAATCCAGCAGATCAAGACGGCGTTCAAATCCGTCCTCGACGCCGAGGGGAAGCGGTATCTCATGATGAACGTCCCCGAAGAGTCGCTGGAGAACGTTGAGGACGTCATCCCCGGAATGGGCGGGCCGACGGTGATGGATGTCGCTGGACAGGACGCGGTCGCCGTCCACGTCGTCGTCGACGAGCGGAAGGTGTTCGAGGTCATCCCTGAACTGAAAGCGGCGGGCGCGAGCGACGTGCTCGTCACCGAAATCGAGCGGCTGGTGCCGTAGGGAGGTCGGAGACAAACGACGGGGCGGTCGAAGACGGAACCGCCGTCAGGTCAGGAAGATGTTGCCGAAGGCGAACGCGAAGATGACGCTGATGACGTAGTAGAACACAGAGACGAGAGCGGCGCCGTACGTCGTCAGTTCGTAGACGTAGCGGACGGCGAGGAAGGCGCCCGCAAACGACAGCGCGAGAACGATGAAGCCGTTGTACCGGCTGAAAAGCATCGCGATGACGACGGGGACGGGAGCGGCCTTGACGGCGCGCTGGTGAGGCTCGTCGCCGAGAATCCAAAGCGCCGCGAGGTGCAGCGTCACGGCCGAAAACAGCGTCGCTACGAGGAATGTGACGACGAGCGCGACGGGCCCGCCACCGACGAGGTCGACCTGCAACGGGAGCATACCGGTCGTACGTGTCGGCGACGTGAGTAGGTGTCGTTACCCGTCGAGGAGGCCGAGTTCCTCGAGGCGGGAGACGATTTTGTCGACGGCTTCCTTCGCGTCATCGGGCTTTTTGCCGCCGGTGATGACGAGCTTTCCGGAGCCGAAAAGCAGCGCGACGACATCGGGGTCATCGAGCCGGTAGACGAGGCCGGGGAACTGCTCGGGCTCGTACTCGATGTTCTCCAGGCCGAGGCCGATAGCGATGGCGTTCAGATTGAGATTGCGGCCGAGGTCGGCAGAGGTGACGATGTTCTGGACGACGATTTCGGGGTCTTCGTCGACCTGGATGTCGAGGTCACGAAGCTTACCGAAAACGATGCGGAGCGACTCGTGGACGTCGTCAGTGGATTTCGCGCCGGTACAGACGATCTTGCCCGAACGGAAGATGAGTGCCGCGGATTTCGGGTCTTGGGTGCGATACACGAGGCCCGGGAACTGCTCGGGGTCGTAGTCGGCACCTTCGAGATCCATGGCGACGCTCTGGAGGTCGAGTTCCTGCCCGATCCCCGTGGAGGCGACGACGTTCTCGATATTGATAGTCTCCTTTGGGTCCTGCATAACTCGACTTAAAACACGTATTTAAGGTTTATAAATGTAGGTGGTCGTTTCTGACAGGTCGCACAACCGACTACTGTGCCGTCGCTCACCGCGCCGTTTATTTTCCATTGGGTGCCAACACCCAACGTGTATCTCTTGGAGTTAGCCGGCGACGACGACGCCTTCGCGGCACGGGAAGCCGCCAGCCGCTGCTCCGACGTCGAGGTCATCGCGCCCGGCATGGCGACCGCCCGCGGCGTCCGCCGACCCGAAACGCTGGCGTACACCCGCCGCAGCTGCCGACTGATGGGCACCTGCGAGCCCGATATCAAGGCCGCCATCGCGGTGCTCGAGGCAGCCGGCATCGACAGGACGGGCACCGTCGCCGTCCGCGCACGCGACGTTCGTGGCCTGACCGACGTGGATACCCAGGCCGTCGAGCGTCAACTCGGTTCGGTGCTCGTCGACCGGGGCTTCGAGGTCGACCTCGATGACCCAGACCAGACGCTCGTGGCGCTGTTCTCCGAGACGGCCGCTCTCGGCTGGCTCGAAACGAAGACGCCACGGGAGTTCACGGCGCGAAAACCGACGGACAAGCCGTTCTTCCAGCCCGGCAGCATGGCGCCAATTGACGCCCGCGCACTCGCGAACATCGCCGGTGCTGGCCCCGATACTCGGGTTCTCGACCCGATGTGTGGTACCGGGGGCATCCTCGTGGAAGCCGGCCTCGCCGGCTCGGACGTGGTCGGCGTCGACGCCCAATGGAAGATGGCCCGCGGTGCCCACCAGAATCTCGACCACTATCTGGAGGACGGCTTCGAGACCGCCCGCGCCGATGCCACCCGACTCCCCTTCATCGACGATAGCTTCGATGGAGTCGTTTTCGACGCCCCGTACGGCCGACAGTCGAAAATCGAGGGCGTCTCGCTCGCAGACCTCGTCGGGGACGCCCTGAAGGAGTGTCGCCGGGTCGCGGGCCGTACAGTCGTCGTCGGCGACCAGCCGTGGAACGACGCCGCCGAGGCTGCCGGCTGGACGGTCGAGTCCCGGTTCGACCGCCGCGTCCATGGCTCGTTGACGCGCTACGTTCACGTGCTGGTGTGAGAAGCGCGTACTGGTGTCCAGTTATTCAAGCAACTCCAACAGCGCCGCCTCGGTCGCGTTACCGCAGACGACGGCCTCCCGTGGCGCGCGGCCGGCCGCCTCGACCGTTTCGATGGCGGCCATCGGGTCGTAGCCGCGATGCCGCGACAGCCACGCGGCCGCGACGACGCCCGTGCGCCCGAGGCCGGCGTTACAGTGCAGGGCGGCCCGCTGGCCGTTCACGTCTGCTGCTTCGATGACTGACAGCGCCCGCTCAAGCGTCGATTCGGCCGGGAGGTGTCGGTCGCGAATCGGGATATGCGCCGTTTCGAAGCGGTCGGCGTACGCGTCAGGCAACCCCCATCGAGTCGCCTCGCTGTTCGAGAGCAAACAGAGTACGGACTCGACGCCGGCAGCGTCGAGCGTCGTCGCCCACTCGTCGAGACTGTTGCCGAGATGGCCGGGGCGGCACGCGCCGAACACGGGGACGGAACCGTCCGGGACGATGGGTGCGAAGTTCGTCATCGGCCGCGGCCGAGTTCGGCGACGAGACGGCCGAGATGCACTCTGTCCGAGGTGCCCGACGACATCTCCAGGTCGATTTCGCCCGCGAGCTGGTGGACGCGAGCGAGTCGGTCGCCGTCGTATCGACCGCGGGCCGCCGCCAGCAGTTCACGGAGGATTTCGTCGCCTTCGAACCCCTCGTCATAGAGGAGGTCGTCGAGTCCGTTGCGAGCGTCCTCGAATTCGCCGGCGTCGGCGTTTGCGAGCACCTCGTCGACAGTGTCGCGCATCCCGACGTCGCCCAGCGAGTCGTAGGCGGCCTGCATCGTCACCTCGCCTTCCTCCTCGAAGGCGGTCTGGGCACCGAGAATCGATTTTCGGAGGTTGCCATCGCCGTAGCCGGCGACGTATTCGAGGCCGTCGGCGTCGTAGGTGACGCCCTCAAGCTCGACGATGCGTTCGAGCACGTCGACAGTCTCCTCGTGGGTCGGCGCCCGCATCGGCACGGGGAAACACCGCGATTCGATGGGTGGGATGAGTTTGGAGGGCTGTCGGGTCGCGAGCACGAACTGCGTCGCCTCGTAATGCTGTTCCATCACCCGGCGAAGCGCCTGCTGGAAGTCCTCCCGAATCGCCTCGGCGTTGTCGAGCAGGATGGTTCGGAAATCCCCCGAGACGGGCTGATAAGCGGCCTGTTCTTTCAGCACACGGCTTATCATGTCGCGTTTTGAGAGCCGCGAGCGGCCTTCGAGGAACTGCGAAAACCGTGGATCGTTCTTGATTTCCTTTTTCGTTCGGTCGAAGAAGTCGGCGACGTTGATGACGACGAAATCGTTGTCGGAGTCGTCGTGGGTCGCCTCGGCGAGTGCGCGAACGGCGGCCGTCTTGCCGGTGCCGCGGGGGCCGAACACGATGAGGTTCATCGGCTCTTCGACGGCCCGCCGGAGGTTGTTACGGGCGTCGTCCTGGGGAAGTTCCGAGAGGTCGGGGGCGTGTTCCTCAGTCCACAGCGGCGCGTCCATACGCCGTCATCGGGGACGGTGCGGCAAAAGCCCTCCTCTCTCGCGCAGGGCTTTTTATTCGCGCCCGACCACCCGCCGGCATGGACATCGAATTCGGCACCGACGGCTGGCGAACGACCGTCGAGGAGTTCACGACGCCGCGGATTCACGCGGTCGGCCAGGCCGTCGCCGACTACCTTCACGAGGTCGGCGCAGGGGACGGAGAGGGCCGCCCAGCGGTCGCAGTCGGGTACGACCCCCGTGAGGGGTCACGGCCGGCCGCCGAAGAGCTCTGTCGCGTGCTGTGCGCCAACGGCTTCGACGCGCATATCCCCGAACGAGACACCCCGACGCCGGTCGTCGCGTGGACGGTTACCGACCGGAACCTCGCGGGCGCACTCCAGGTGACCGCAAGCCACAATCCGCCGACGTACAACGGTATCAAGTTCATCCCCGAGGACGGCGCGCCCGCGCTCCCGGTCGTCACCGACCAGCTAGCCGAGAACCTCCGAGAACCGGAGCCACTCGACGAATCGGAGTGGGGCGTGGTCGAGGAGTACGATTTCGTCGAGGCCTATCTGGAGCACGCACTGGCGTTCGTGGACACCGACTGCTCGGGCGTGACGGTCGCCCACGACGCGATGCACGGCAGCGGGCGCGGCGTCACGGACGACCTGCTCGAACGTGCCGGTGCCGACGTAGTGCGGCTCAGGGACGGCCACGACCCCGAATTCGGTGGAACGCCGCCGGAGCCCACCGGCGACCGCCTGGCCGACCTCGAACGGCGCGTTCGGGACGGCGACCCGACGCTCGGTATCGCGAACGACGGCGACGCGGATCGGATCGGCGTCGTCACACCCGAACGCGGCTACGTCGACCCGAACTGGCTGTTCGCAGCGCTGTACGACTACGTGCTCGAAACCGAGGCTGGCGATGCAGTTCGCACCGTCTCGACGACGTTCCTCATCGACCGCGTCGCGGCCGCGAACGGACAGGCCGTCCACGAGACCCCGGTCGGATTCAAATGGGTCGCCCAGGCGATGGCCGTCCACGACGCCGTCATCGGCGGCGAGGAATCGGGGGGCTTCGGCGTTCGCGGCCACCTCAGGAACAAGGACGGCGTGCTTGTCGCGTTGCTCGTGGTCGCAGCCCACAGCGAGGAGCCGCTGGACGACCGCCTCGACCGGCTCCGCGAGGAACACGGCGACATCGTCCAAGACCGCATCAGTCTCGACTGCCCGGACGAGCGCAAGGCGTCAGTCATCGACCGACTCGGAGACGAGATTCCCGACCGCGTCGCCGACACCGACATCGACCGTGTGGTCACCGAGGACGGCTTCAAACTCCTGCTCGCCGACGGCTCGTGGCTGCTCGTCCGCCCGAGCGGGACGGAGCCGAAACTCCGCGTCTACGCCGAAGCCGGAAGCCGCGACCGCATCGAGGAACTGCTGGAGGCCGGCGCCGACCTCGTCCGGCCGCTACTCTGAGCGGGGGTGAGAGCGGGAGCGTCCGGGCACTGAACGCGACCGAGTGCCACGACACCGCCCCTCCGAGCAGTCGATATCGAAGCCAAGCGCCTCGTAGAAGGGGCGGACGCCGGGGTTGAAACCGGCACGCAGTTCGGGGCGACAGCGCGTCGCTGCCTCAACGAGCGCCCTTCCGATACCTTGCCCGCGGCGACCCGGACGCACCGCGATGGCGTCGATCTCGTTGCCGTCGAGGATGAGCGCACCGAGGAGTCGGCCCTCGTCAACGGCGACCAAGACGAGTCCGTGACGAAGCGGCCGCTCATCCAGCTCGAGCATCGCGGCGTTACAGATACTTCGCACCGTCGGACGGTCGCCGGGGGTGGCTGGCCGAACCGTCACCGTCGACGTACCACCTCCGGCCATCATCACCCACCCTTGATGAGTCGCAACACACGAACGCTGTCGGTATCGACCGGCCGGTCTTCGGGAACGGGGTTGCCGTCGACCAGCACCGACGCCTCCTGGGTCGACAGGCCGACCGCCTCGAGGAGGTCACCGTAGGTCGCGTCGGCCTCGACCTCGACGTCGTGCGTTTCCTCGCCGACGACCTCACACGTCACGCGCATACCCCGGATACGGGGCGGAGTCGTTTCAGCGTGCCGCTCCAGACTGGTTCGTCTCGGGGGGTTTATACCCGGGCAGGGCCTCGGATTTCCCATGAGCGAGGCTGCTACCGACGACCGCGGGCGGGAGATATGGATCGAAAAATATCGCCCGCAGACGCTCGAGGACGTCGTCGGTCACGAGGCCATCACGGAACGGCTGAAACGGTACATCAGCAAACAGGATTTACCCCACCTGCTATTTGCGGGGCCGGCCGGCGTCGGGAAGACGAGCGCAGCCACGGCCATCGCAAAGGAGGTCTACGGTGACGATTGGCGGGAGAACTTCCTCGAACTCAACGCCTCCGACCAGCGCGGTATCGACGTGGTGCGAGACCGCATCAAGAGCTTCGCCCGCGCCTCCTTCGGCGGCTACGACCACCGCATCATCTTCCTCGATGAGGCGGACGCGCTCACGAGCGACGCCCAGTCGGCGCTCCGCCGGACGATGGAGCAGTTCTCCGACAACACCCGGTTCATCCTCTCGTGTAACTACTCCTCGCAAATCATCGACCCCATCCAGTCGCGGTGTGCCGTCTTCCGATTCTCGCCGCTTGGCGACGACGCGGTCAAGGAGCAAATCCGTATCATCGCCGACCGTGAGGACATCGAGATGACCGAGGACGGCCTCGACGCGCTCGTCTACGCCGCCGACGGTGACATGCGGAAAGCGATCAACGGCTTGCAGGCTGCGGCGGTCATGGGCGAAACCGTCGACGAGGAGGCGGTGTACACCATCACCTCGACGGCCCGCCCCGAGGAAATCAAGGAGATGGTGACCGAGGCGATGGAGGGAGACTTCACCGCCGCACGTTCCCAGCTCGATACGCTTTTGACCGACATCGGCATCGCCGGCGGCGACATCATCGACCAACTCCACCGCTCTGTCTGGGAGTTCGACCTCGACGAGCGACAGGCCGTCCAGTTGATGGAGCGGGTCGGCGAGGCCGACTACCGGATTACGGCCGGCGCGAACGAGCAGGTGCAGTTGGAGGCGCTGTTGGCGTCGCTGGCCCTGGAAGAGTAGCATCCGCGAGGCGTGCGAAGCACGCCGAGCGGTTCACCGCGCCGACCAACGGGAGGCGCGGGGCCAAGGCCCGACCGGAGGGAGGGCCGCCGTGTCTTTTTCATCGAAGTTTTTGCCGGCGCGCCGCAGGCGCGCCGTGTAAAAAGTTCGGCTCGAAAACCCTTTAGCCGAAGACGGGCGAACAAGGGGTAATGAGTGACCTCGAAGAGGAATACCAACTTGACTACTTCCACGAGGAGGGGTTCGTCCGGACGGAGTGTCCCTCCTGTGGCGCGCACTTCTGGACCCGCGACGAGGAGCGGGAGCGCTGCGGGGAGCCGCCGTGTGCCGAGTACGAGTTCATCGGTGAGCCCGGCTTCGACGAAGAGTTCAGCCTCGAGGAGATGCGTGAGGCGTTTCTCTCCTTTTTCGAGGAGCACGACCACGACCGCATCGACCCGTATCCGGTCGCGGCCAACCGCTGGCGCGACGACGTTCTGTTGACCCAGGCCTCGATCTACGACTTCCAGCCGCTGGTCACGTCCGGCGAGACGCCGCCGCCGGCGAATCCGCTGACCGTCTCACAACCCTGTATCCGGATGCAGGATATCGACAACGTGGGCAAGACCGGCCGGCACACGATGGCCTTCGAGATGATGGCCCACCACGCGTTCAACGCCCGCGAAGACCTGGATGACCCCGACCAGTACGCCTACCAGGACGAAGTGTACTGGAAAAACGAGACGGTCGAATACTGCGACGAGCTGCTTGCCTCCCTCGGCGCGGACATCGAGGACGTCACCTACATCGAAGACCCGTGGGTCGGCGGCGGCAACGCCGGCCCGGCCATCGAAGTCATCTATCGCGGCCTCGAACTCGCCACGCTCGTCTTCATGTGCATGGAGCAAGACCCCGAGGGCGAGTACGAGCTCAAGGACGGGAACACCTACTCGTACATGGACACGTACATCGTCGACACCGGCTACGGGCTGGAGCGGTGGACGTGGATGTCCCAGGGCACGCCGACGGTGTACGAGGCGGTGTACCCCGAGATGATTTCGTTCCTCAAAGAGAACGCCGGTCTCGAATACACCGACGACGAGCAGGCACTGGTCAATCGCGCGGCGCGGCTGTCCGGCCAACTCGACATCGACGACGTCGACGACGTGGAGGCAGCCCGGGACAACATCGCCGAGAAGCTCGGCGTCTCGACCTCGGAGCTGCGTGACCTCGTTGAACCGCTCGAGGATATCTACGCCATCGCAGACCACTGCCGGACGCTCGCGTACATGCTCGGCGACGGCATCGTCCCCTCGAACGTCGGCACGGGCTATCTGGCGCGGATGGTGCTGCGCCGGACGAAACGGCTCGTCGACAACGTCGGCGTCGACGCGCCGCTGGACGAGCTCGTCGATATGCAGGCCGAGCGCCTCGGATACGACAACCGCGACACCATCCGCGATATCGTCCGCACGGAGGTCGAGAAGTACCGCGAGACGCTCGAACGCGGTACCCGGCAGGTCGAACGCCTGGCGAGTGAGTACGCCGAGAAAGGCGAGGCGATTCCGCTGGAGGAAGTGCTCGAGCTGTACGACAGCCGCGGCATCCAACCGGATATGGTTGAGGAGATCGCCGCCGACCACGGTGCAGACATCGAGATTCCGGACGACTTCTACTCGCTCGTTGCGGCCCGCCACGGCGGTGAGGAAGCCCTCGAGGAGGAATCGCCGCTCGAAACCGACGACGACCGCATCGCAGACCTGCCGGAGACGGAGAAGCTGTTCTACGAAGACCCCGAACGAACCGAGTTCGAAGCGGTCGTCCTCGACGTTATCGAGCGCGAAACGGGCGAGGACGAGGCGCCGGTGTACGACGTCGTTCTCGACCAGACGATGTTCTACCCGGAGGGCGGGGGACAGCCAGCCGACACGGGAACGCTCGCGACCGACGACATCACGGTCGAGGTGACCGATGTCCAGGAGGTCGACGGCGTCGTCCTCCACCGGGCCGAGGACGACCCCGGGAAAGGCGAGTTCGTCCGTGGAAAGATCGATACGACACGGCGCAAGCGGCTGATGCAACACCACACCGCGACCCACATCGTCGGCTACGCGGCGCGTGAAGTGCTCGGCGAACACGTCCGACAGGCCGGCGCCCAGAAGGGCACCGAATCCTCTCGGTTCGACATCAGCCACTACCAGCGTATCACCAGAGAGGAGGTCAAACGCATCGAGCGGGTCGCAAACGACCTCGTGACCGACAACATCTCGGTCAAACAGGAGTGGCCCCACCGCCACGAGGCCGAGGAGGAACACGGCTTCGACCTCTATCAGGGCGGTATTCCGCCGGGCGAACAGCTCCGCTTGATTCACGTCGCCGAGGACGTCCAGGCCTGTGCGGGCACGCACGTCACGCGGACGGGCGACATCGGCACCATCAAGATCCTCTCGACGGAGCGCGTCCAGGACGGGATCGAACGGCTGACGTTCGCTGCCGGCGACGCGGCCATCGAGGCTACCCAGCGTACCGAGGACGCACTCTACGACGCCGCCGAGACGCTCGACGTCTCGCCGCCGGAGGTGCCCGAAACCGCCGAGCGCTTCTTCAAAGAGTGGAAGGAGCGCGGCAAGCAGATCGAGACGCTGAAAGAACAGCTCGCGGAGGTGCGCGCCCAGGGCGGTGAGGGCGGCGAAGAAGTCGACATCGACGGCACGACGGCGGTCATCCAGCGCGTCGACGCCGACATGGACGAACTCCGGGCGACGGCGAACGCCCTCGTCGAGGAAGGCAAAGTCGCCGTCCTCGGCAGTGGTCTCGACGGCGCAACGTTCGTCGTCGCGGTGCCCGACGACGTGGATATCAACGCCGGAAGCGTCGTCAGCGAACTCGCGGGCATGGTCGGCGGTGGCGGCGGCGGCCCGCCGGACTTCGCGCAGGGCGGCGGCCCCGAAACCGGGAACCTCGAAGACGCACTCGCAGAAGCGCCGGACGTGCTGCGGCAACTGCAGGAAGCGTAATCCGCTGTGATTCGGCCACTAACTATACGACACGGCCGAGAGAATCGCCAACCATGGCAGTCCCGTTTGTCGGTTCGATCGTCTCGTTTCTCGTCGCACTGCTCGTCGGTGGGCTCGCGATCTACGTCAGCGCCAGCCTCGTCGTCGACGTCGAAGATTACAGCGGCGCAGTCATCACCGCGTTACTCGGGGCCATCGGCTGGGCGCTGACGTCGTGGATACCGCTCATCGGGCCGATAGTCGCGCTCGTCGTCTGGATCGGCGTCGTCAACTGGCGCTATCCCGGCGGCTGGGTGAAAGCGGCGATAATCGGCCTCGTCGCGTGGGTGGCGGCGCTCGTCATCCTGTTCGTGCTCAACTCAGTTCTCAACCTCGGAATCGGGGCGTTCGGCGTCCCCGGCGTCTGAGGCTGGACGCGCCACTGTTCAGTATTGAAAGGGGAAAATGGGACGTGGAGGCGCGGATTGCGGGGCGTTACTCCTCGTCTTCGTCGTCGCCGCCGATGCCGACGTCTTCGATGCGGTCTTCGAGCTGGTTGAAGCGGTCAGCCTGCTCTTCGAACTGCTCGGAGAGCTGGTCGAGCTGGTCTTCAAGCTGGTCAGTCAGCTCTTCGGCCTGCTCTTCGAGCTGCTCTTGGGCTTCTTCGGTCTGCTCGTCGAACTCGTCTTGGAGCTCTTCGAGCTGCTCGGTGAGCTCCTCGACGGAATCGACGAGCTGGTCTTCGATGTCCTCGTTGAATTCGACGAGGAATTCGATCTGGTCGCCGAGGTTCTCGATGGCATCCTCGCTGAGTTCGTCGTAGCTCTCGCCGAGGGATTCATACTCCTCGTCGACAGTGTCGAACGCCTCGTCCTGCTGTTCCTGCAGCGTGTCGAACGTCTCGTCGACGGAATCACGGAGGTCGTCGAGCGTGGAGGAACCGCCGGCGACGGATTCGGCGGCGTCGAGCGACGTGTGCACCGACTGGCGGGCCAGGTCGAGGGCTTGCTCTTGAACCTCACGCTGGGTGCCGACACCGCCGTAGAGGGTGTCGCTCACGTCACGGGGAACCTCGAAGGCATCCTCGAGGGCTTCTTCGGTTCGCTTGATCGTATCTCGCTGCAACTGAAAGAGGGTCTCGATGGGAGAGTTGTTCTCGCTCATTGTTTTGGGTTGTCGTCGTTCAGCCGGCGGCGCTTGTGGTGGCTCGTCGCCTCGACCCGCCGCCAGCACCGCCTGTGACTTCATTCAGTTGTTATCCGTGGAGATACTTAATTTTTACCTCTAGAAACCATCTTCTACCACTCAGAACCATATAGTGCCAGAACCGGCGGCGGACGGCGTTCCGCATCGGCCCCAGCGGCTGCTCGATGCCCGCGGGATACCGGACAGGCGGATGACCGGGGGCCGTTGATGCTCGCGCGAAGAACTGTAATTTAAAGTTGGTAAGCCGAAATACGGTGGTATGACAGATTGCGAGGCGTCCAGCGCGGTTCAGGGTCGGTCGGCCGCTGCTGGTCGACCAGTCGGTTCCTCACTCCGGGTTGGCGTCTCGACGTCACCACACCGAGGGATGGAAACGTAATGTCAATCTCTCAACTCCTTCCGGGCCTGCCGTACGGCCTGGAGTGGCGCCTGCTTCTCATCCCGCTCATCACCGGTATCATCGGCTACGGCACCAACTGGATCGCCATCCAGCTGCTGTTCCACCCCATCGACTTCGTCGGGTTCCGGATGCCCGGCCTGAAGAACATCGCACCGATGTTGCCCCGGAAGCTCCAACAGATTCCCGGCATCGTCAAGGGTCGAATCGGCTGGCAGGGCATCATCCCCTCACGGTCGGCGCGGATGGGCACCATCGCCGCCGAGAAAGGCATCTCGAAGATCGCGACCCAACGGGAGTTCTACCAGGAGTTCGACCCCGAACGCATCGCGACCCACATCGTCAACAACTCCCGAGACGAGATTCGAGCGCTCACCGACGAGGTGCTCCGGCGAGAGCACCCAGAGCTGTGGAACAACATGCCTCGGCCGATGCGTGAACTCGTTCACGCACGCGTCGAATCGCGCCTGCCCGAGATCGCAGACACCATCACCGAGCGAATCGGCGACAACATCGAGGAACTGCTCGACATCAACCTCATGATAACGAAGCATCTCGACGAGAACCCCGAACTGCTCAATCGGATCTTCATCGAAGTTGGTGACCAAGAGCTGAAGTTCATCATCAACTCCGGGTTCCTCATCGGCGGCTTCCTCGGTTTTTTCACCATCCCGTTGTTCCTTTACATCGACCAATGGTGGGTGCTTCCGGTCGCGGGCGTCTGTGTCGGCTACGCCACCAACTGGATCGCGCTGAAAATCATCTTCCTCCCCATCGAGGAGCGACGCCTCGGCCCGTTCCGGATTCAGGGACTGTTCATCAAACGCCAGCCCGAGGCCGCCGAGAAATACGCCGAAATCGTCGCCGACGAAATCGTCACAATCTCCAATGTTGCTGATGATCTCATGCACGGCAGCCAATCAGACCGCACGCGGAAAATGATTCGCGACGCAATCCGTCCGGAGGTCGACCGAGCCGTCGGACTCGCCGGGCCACTCGTCCGCATGACGACCGGCAGCCAGGAGTACGAATCGCTCAGGGAGACGTTCGCCGCCGAGAGCGTCGACCGAACCATCTCGCCGCTGCAAGACCCCGATTTCAACGAGGAACGGAGCGAGGGCATCCGAAACCTGATGACTGGGCGGATCCGAGGCCTCTCGTCGCGTGACTTCGTCGGCCTCCTTCGGCCCGCCTTCGTGGAAGACGAGTGGATGCTCATCGTCCTCGGCGGCGCCCTCGGCTTCGCCGCCGGCTGGCTCCAGCTACTGGTGGTGAACGCGGTATGAGCGACGAAGACACCGACTCCGAGCCGTTCGACGCCAGCGAAGAGTTCGACATCGACATCGACAGCGAGGAAAGCGGCGCAGACCTCCCTCCACAGGAGGTCGACCGAGTGTTCTCGGTGATGGAGCAAGCAATCGAGAGTGACTCACTGGAGGGCCACCAGCTCGAGCGGTTCCTCTCGGTGCTCGAGGGGGCCTTCGCCACGCCGTCGGAGACGAGCCCGGAGACGGTCGCGGAACTCATCTCCATCCTCGAGGAGCTGGTCGTCGACACTGACGATATCGACGACATCGGGGGGGTGCTCTCCATCCTCGAGGAGACAGTCGCCGGCGCGACGGCCGCCGACGAGGAGGGCCTCGATGAGGTGTTCGAGGTGCTCGGCGAGGGCATCACCGACCCGACGGGACTCGACCCCGAAGACATCGAACGGTTCCGGTCAGGCATCGAGAGCGCCATCGTCGACCTGACCGACCCGAACGCTGGCAGTCTCGGCCCGCTGTTCGCGTTCCCGGGGACGGCCGGGACTGCCGCCGACGCTGCCGACGTGGACGAGGAAGCACTGGATATGTTCCGTATCGCGCGGGTCGCGGCGGGCATGACCCAGCGGGCGACGGGCTACTCGATGGAGACGGGCATCCGAACCGGGACGCGGATGGCATACGCCGCCGCGACGTCCGAGTCGCCCGCGGAACTGCTCACCGAGACGCGGGCCATCACGCTCGATGAGCTCCAGCGGGCCGGCATCGGCATCGGTGAGGAACAGACCGACTGGCTGGAGGCCCACGAAGACGAGGTTCCCGGCCGCCGTCCGCTGACGAAGGAAGCCGTACGGGAGCGCGGTGAGCGTCTCCTCTCGAAATCAGCCGAAGTCGGTCGCAATGAGGCGGTTCATCCGGCTTATCCGTCGATCCTTGATGAGCTCGCCGGGGATGAGGCACGCATCCTCCGGCTCCTCGCGACGGAAGGGACGCAAGCCTGCATGAACGTTCGCGACAAACGCTACGTGCCGTTCAAATCCCACCTCATCGCCGAACACCTGTCGATGGTGGGGGGCGACGCCGGCTGTCGACACCCCGAGCGGACGCCCATCTACCTCCAGAACCTCGAACGGCTCGGACTCATCACGTTCTCCGATGAGCCCATCGACGATCTCAAACGGTATCAGGTGTTGGAGGCCCAGCCACACATCGAGAAGGCACGGGAGGCCGCAAATCGGCCGAAAACGGTGTACGTGAGCCTCTATCTGACCGACCTCGGCATCGACTTCTGCGAGACGTGCCTGCCGGTCGACATCGAGTTCACCCGGGCACAAACCCGGTTCCGCGGGGATGTCGAATAGCCGCTCAGAAGGAAACCTGGTCGGGGCCGTTCTCGTTGATGGATGGGGCGTCGCGGTCGGAGTAGTTCTCTCGCCCGATGGCGTTCTTCGAGACGGCGGAGTAGGTCGCCAGGCGGGCGTCCTCGGCGTCGTGGAAGGTGGTCTCCCCGAGTCGGTTCAGGGCATCGCCGAGCGTCTCCTCGCCGTTCGGCACTTCGAGTTCGAACTCGCCGTACTCGGCGATGAGTTCCGCACAGCTGGCCGGATACGAGTGGGCGTCTATCTTCTCGTCGACGTTCGCGAGCAGTTTCATACTGCATCGAAACCGCGTATCCTTCATGAATGTTGTCTATAATTCCCCCTGCCGTGTATTACCACCCTTAGTTTCCTTAGCCACCGAACGGCGATGGGGGCCGGAAGCGCCGGGGCTTTGGCGGTCGGTCGCCCACTGTCGGGTATGGTCGTCGCGGATCTCCACGCACACACGACGAACTCCGACGGGACGCTGACGTTAGAGACCCTCCCTGCGGCCGCCGAGGAGGCAGGCGTGTCGGTGGTCGCTATCACCGACCACGACAGGCTCCATCCCGACCTGCGGACGCCCGTGGCACACCTGGAGGGCGTGACGGTCGTCCACGGCATCGAGCTGCGGGTCGAAAGCGAGGCCGGACGGGTCGACCTGCTCGGCTACGGCGTCCGCCGAACCGACGGCCTCACGGGGCTCATCGATCGCCTGCAGGCCGACCGCATCGCACGCGGGCGGAAGATAATCGAGTGCGTCGAGAACCGCCTCGATGTCGAGTTGCCAGTCGAGCCGCGCGAGGGACTCGGTCGTCCCCACATCGCCCGCGCCATCGGCTCGACTTCCGCGTACAGCTACCAGGAGGCCTTCAACGAGCTCATCGGCCACGACTGCCCGTGCTACGTCGCCCGCGAGATACCGACGTTCGAGGAGGGAGTGGATGTCCTCAGCGAGGCGTGTGGGCTCGTCTCGCTGGCGCATCCGTACCGCTACGAGGATACCGAGGCGGCGCTGTCACTGTGTGCCGACCTCGACGCAGTCGAGCGGTTCTACCCGTATGACCACGAGGTCGACCCCCGTGCTGTACAGCGGGCCGTCGAGACCCACGACCTGCTCGTCACCGGGGGGAGCGACGCCCACGACGAGACGCTCGGGCGGACCGGGCTGGAGAGAGATGCCTACCGACGGTTTCGCGCGGCGTTATGACGGGAACGCTGGGTTCAAACCGCTCGGACACGTAGTTACAGGTATGCAGTGTCACTACTGCGACGAGGAAGCCGCCGTCGCTGTCGAGAAAGACCACATCAAGGTCGGGCTCTGCGAGCAGCACCTCCGCGATCGGATGGACGAACTCTCCGATTCGGAGTGGCTCGAAGAGGTCGAATCCCAAATCGACGACTCGCTCGACCGGTAACCCCCGCCCGGCGGCAGGACTTTTCGGAACCCCGTTCTCCTCTGTGTATGCTTGAATCCCAAACCTGTCTCGTCACCGGCGCGGCCAGAGGCATCGGCCGCGCTATCGCCACGGAGTTCGGGAAACACGGCGCGGACGTGGCCGTCAACTACCGCTCCTCGGCAGCCGAGGCCATCGAGACGCCACTGGAAGCGGTCGAGTTCGTCGAGCAGGCGGGCGAAGAGTGAGTCTTGACGGGAGTTATCGGCCACTTCCGTCCGCGACAATTTGGGTCAGACCGGCCGGAGCGTCAGCGCCGACTACCACCGTGAACCGCCAGTCGATGTCGTTCTCGTCGGCCTCGGCGGCGCGTATTGCGACCGATTCCGCTGCCGTCCGTCGGAACAGTTCGACCGCGATGGGGAGCGTGGGAACCGAATCACCGTCGGCGAGTTCGTAGCCGTCGACGGCGACCGTCCATCGGTCGAGCGCCGGCTGAATTTCGTAGTCACCGACGAGCGTCAGGCCGTCGAGTCTCTCGAGGGCGGCGTCAAGGGGGTCGACCGCCGCCGCGGGCGTCGAGAGCCGGCCGGTGACGGCACGCAGCGTCGCAGCCTGTTCGGCCGAGGGCAGCGTCGAAAGCTCCGCGGCCATACAGCGAAGCAACGCGAGACAGAGGCGGTCGCGGTCGGTCACCTGTTCTGCGGCCACGAGATACGCGTCGATGACCGCATCCTCGATGGCGTCGCGGCCGCGGGCCGTCAGCGTCTCGAACGTCGCTCCCGCGACCTCGTGACAGAAATCGACCAAGGCGGCGCTTCGGTTCGGCGTTCCGAAGCCGTCCTCACAGATGATGATATCGCGGTACGGGAGGCGCGGATCCCAGTCGCGGAGCTCCGAGCGGTAGGCGGCCGCAACCTCGGCCGCTTCCTCGGCGGTGTGACGGTCGAGAAACCGGAGTCCGTCCACTGGGAACGGCCGCTCGCCCGTACGCGCACAGACGAGGTAGTACGGGCCGTCGGGGGCGGCAAGGGTATCGAGTCGATGGCGGATATCCGTGAGCGTACGTCCGACCATCTCACTCGTGTACCGGACGGCGCGCAAGCACCTGCGGCCCTTCGGGACTCTGGCGTACCGTCGCGTCCACGCGGAACACCTCCCGGAGCAGTTCCTCGGTGACGACCGCTGCGGGCGGCCCGCGGGCGTGCACCGCGCCGTCAGCCAGCGCGACCACGTAGTCAGCGATGCGGGCTGCCTGCTCGATGTCGTGAAGCACGACGACGACGGTGCGGTCGCCCTGCTTTCGGAGGCGTTCGATGATTTCGAGCACTTCCATCTGGTGGTGGAGGTCGAGGAACGTCGTCGGTTCGTCGAGCAACAGCAGGTCGGTGTCCTGTGCGAGCGCCATCGCCAGCCACGCGAGCTGTTTCTGCCCGCCGGAGAGCGACCCGAGGGCGCGGTCGCGGATGTGGCCGACACCTGCCAGCTCGATTGCCCGGTCGATGGCGTGGGTATCCTCCGCCCCGAGCGCGTCGAGGAACCCCTGATGGGGGTAGCGACCGTGCTCGACGAGGCCCTCGACGGTCAACGAATCCGGGGCCGTGTTCTCCTGGGAGAGATGCCCCAGTTCGCGGGCGAGTTCCTTGCGCGGGAACTGCTCGAGGGCCTGACCATCGACGAGGACGCGGCCCGAATCGACGTCGAGCTGTCGCGCCATCGATTTCAGGAGCGTCGATTTCCCGGAGCCGTTCGGGCCGACGAGCGCCGTCACCTCGCCGTCGGGAACCACGAGGCTCTCGCCGTCGATAACCGGTTCATCGCCGTAGCCGACGACGAGTTCCTCGACGACCATGCTGGCTGTCTCGATGCTGTCCGTGCGCTCTCCGTCCGTTTCATATGTCGTACTCATGATTACAGTTCTCCGAGGGTGTCCTGTCTCCGCATCAGATAGAGGAAATACGGCCCGCCGATGAGGCCAGTCACGATGCCGACGGGAATCTGGGTCGGGGAAAGCGCCAGTCGAGCGCCGACGTCGGCGGCCACGACCAGCGCCGGCCCGGCGAACAGACAGCCGACGAGCAGGCGGCGGTGGTCGCTGCCGACGACGGTTCGGACGACGTGGGGAACGATGAGCCCGACGAAGCCGACGATGCCGGCGACGGCGATGGAGATGGCCGCCGCGAGCACCGCAAGCCCCGCAAGCGCGAAGCGTATCCGCTCGACGTTCATGCCGAGTGAGGCGGCCGTCGATTCGCCCAACACGAGCACGTCGAGTTGGCGGGCCGCGACGAGCGTCCCCGGCACCACGACGAGCACCGTCCACGGCAGCGCCATCCGTACCTGCTCCCAGTCGCTGCCGGTGAGCGAGCCGGTCGTCCACGCGATGGCGCTCTGGACGATGGCGACGTCGTCGGCGAAGAAGAAAAGCGCCGTCTGGAGCGAGCCGAAGACGGTGCCGACGATGACGCCGGCAAGCACCAGGCGGACGGGTGAGGTGCCGTTCTTCCAGGCGATGGCGTAGACGAGTAGGAACGCCGCCGAGCCGCCAAAGGCCGCGATGAGCGGGAGGAACGCTGCCAGCGAGCCGAACACGACGAGGGTGAGCAGAATGGCCAAGCCGGCGCCGGAGGAGACGCCGAGGATGAACGGACTGGCGAGTTCGTTGCGGGTAATCGCCTGGAAGATGGCGCCCGACACCGAGAGGTTCAGCCCGGCGAGAATCGCCACCAACACGCGCGGCACCCGGAGGTTCCAGACGATGAGCGTCTCCTTCGAGAGGTCGGGGAGAGCGCCTGTGTAGCCCGTCACGGCACGCATCCCGCCCTCGCCGAGTAAGAACGTCAACAGCCAGCGAGGGTCGAACAGCACGGCGGGGTCGAACACAGCGTTCACGACGTCGCGAGCCGTCATCGGGAAGTCGCCGAACCGAACCTGGATGAGGCCGGCGACGGCGACGACGGCCACGCTCGCGATGATGAGCGACGCGAGCGAGCGGTCGACCCACTCGAATCGGTTCTCCGAGTGCCGTGCGGCGCCAACGTCGTTGCTCATAGTTCACCAGCGGTGGATATGCGACGCTCGCTGACGGCCGAATCGAGCAGGCGCACGGGAGCGTCGCATGCGAGCATCTCAGTTCTCGCTACCGACGATGGCGGCCACTTCGTCGCGGTCGAACAGCTCACCCGAGAACGTGTCGGGATAGAGGTTCGTCGCGAACCGCTCGGTCAAAGAGAGGTTGTGCAGCGGGCCGGCGTAGATGGGCCCACCGCGGTACACCTCGCCGTTCTGGACGGCCGAGAGGTCGCTTGCGACGTTGTGGTTCTCCATGAACGAGACGACCGTCTCTTCGAACTCGGCGTCCGTCTTCGTCTCGTGTCCGCGGACGAGAAGCACCTCGGGGTCGACGTTGAGCATCGTCTCGTAGTCGATTTGGCCGCGCTCGGTCGTCGACAGGCCGTTGATGCCCGTTCCGGCCAGCGCGTCCTCAACGCCGAGGTCGTGGAACTGCTTTTTGTTCGTTCCGCGGTCGGCGACCCGGTACGGCGAGAACGTTTCGGGTTCGTCGCTCCCGGCGAAGACGAGCAGCGCTGCGGGGCGGTCGTCAGCCGGCGGCAGTTTCGCCTGGATGTCGGCGATGAAGGAATCGTGGAACTCCGCCAGCGCCTCGTAGGTCGCCTGCTCTTGTACGACCTGGCTCAGCTTCTCGAATGCCTCGTACATCGTGTAGTAGCGGTAGTCGTGCCACGAATCCGTCCGGCGGAAGATGACGTTGCCGAGGAACGGCGCCTGCTGGGATTCGAGTTCCTCGATGTCGCTTTCCTCAAGGCCGAAAAAGGCGTTCTTCGTGAGCCAGTTCGGGTCGACCAGGTGGAGGTCGCTGTCGAGCGCGTAGATGGTCTCCTTGTCGATACCGCTCTCGCCGATGAGCTGTGTGAGGTCGCTCGGGGCGTCGAGACCGACCGCCTCGTAGTGGTCGGTGTGGTAGCGGGAGGCGTTTCCGATAGCCGTGAGCGCGTCGCCGTGGCCGAGGGCGACGAACATGTCGGCGTAGCCCGGGAAATACGTCGCGATGCGTTCGGGAACACCGTTGAAGCCGACCTCGCCGACGGGTTCCATCGTCACCGAGTATTCGCTGCTCGCGCTCCCACTGCCAGCGGGGGCCTCGAAGCCCGCACAGCCGGCAAGCCCGGCGATTCCGGCGCCGGCAGCACCGAGAACCGCCCGTCGTGTCTGTTTCATACGTGCGTTTAGGCTCGCCTAAACAAACATAATAGCTCCGATTTTTAGGCCAGCCAAAAGCTTCGGGTTTCAGCGGTTCCCCCACGGTATCGGCGTCGAAACCGGCGAAAACGGACGGGCGTCGTCAGTCGCTCTGGATGCGCGGCGCGAGCATGAAGGTGACGTGGCCATCGCCCTCGGAGAAGTCAAAATGCATCTTGACGGGGAACTCCTGGCCGAGTTCCATCGTCACTTCGGCGTCTTTCGGAATCGCCTTGTTCATGTCCTTGAGGTAATCCAGCGAGAACAGCGACCGCGCCTCGCCGGCGGAGAGGTCGATGAGGTCGTCACGACCCAGCTCCAGGTGGACATCGTCGGTGTCGCCCTCCGCGTCGACGTAGAACTCCTCGGCGTCGGGGTCGACGCCCAACGCGATGTGGTCGGAGACCATGTCGGCGGCCTTCACGGCGCGGGCGATGTCCTTGCCCTCGATGACGATCTCCGCCGAGAGGTCGAGGTCGGGAAGGTCGGGCTCCTGCCGAATCGAGTCGGGGTCGATGAGCGCCAGCGTGTATTCGAGGCCGTCAAGCGAGATGTGGAGCTTTCGGGTCTCCTCGTCCAGTTCGAGGTGGATGAGCTGGTCGGAGTCGGCCATGCCGACGATGTCCTCGAGACGGTCGAGATTGACGCCGATGACACCGCCGTCGGTTTCGTACGATTCGAACGCCGCCGCCGAGAGTTCGAGGTCGACCATGCCCACGTTCGCGGGGTCGACCGCGCGGATCGTGAGGCCCTCGTCCTCGAGGCGGATTTTGCACTCGTCGACCAGCACGCTCACGGAGTCGAGCGCCGCCCCGAGCGTTTCCGCGCTCACGATAGCCTTGAACATATACGTCCCCGTTCTGCCCGCCCCCTAAAAAATGGTCCTATCTCGTCCGTGCGCGCGCGACAGCTACTCCAGGAGGAGGAGTTCGGGGTTCTCCAGATACTCCTTGACGGTGTTGACGAACCGGGCAGCGTCGGCGCCGTCGATGACCCGGTGGTCGATGGATAGCGAGAGCGTCATGACCTTCCGCGGCACGACCTCCTTGCTCACGGCGTCGCCGTTCGCACCGTCCGAGGCGCCTTGCGCCTCGCGCTCCACAACGCGCGGTTTGTCCTTGATGGCCCCGAGGCCGAGAATCGCGGACTCGGGGTAGTTGATGATGGGTGTCGCGTACTCGCCGCCGATGGCTCCGAAGTTCGTGATGGTGAAGGTGCCCCCCTGCATCTCCTCGCGGGCGATAGAGCGGTCGCGGGCCTTCTCGATGAGGTCGGCCATCTCGTCGGCCAACTCGAGCATGCCCTTTCTGTCTGCGTGTTTCACGACCGGCACCATCAGGCCGGCATCGGTCGCCGTCGCGACGCCGATGTTGTAATCGCCGCGGACGACGATCTCCTCGTTGTCCTCGTCGAGTTGGGCGTTGAGGATAGGATGTTGTTTGAGGCCAGCGACGATGGCCTTCACGACGAACGGCATGTAGGTGAGCTTCGTATCGCGCTGTTCTGCTTTCTCCTTCAGCCGGCCGCGGGTTTCGACGAGCTGTGTCACGTCCACCTCGTCGTGGTGGGTGACGTGCGGCGCGGTGAACTTCGACCGCTCCATCTGCTTGCCGATGGTGCGCCGGACGCCGCGATACGGGATGCGCTCGTCCTCGCCGCCGGCAGTGATTTCGGGGCCGCCGGGCGGCGCTTCCGCCTCGGCGCCGGCGCCAGCGGAGACGGCTTCGGCGTCGGCCGCCTGGGCGCGCTGTTGGGCTTCGGCGTACGCCTCGATCTGGTCGGCCGTCACGAACGGTTCGCCATCCTTCGTCTCCTCGGTCGGCACCGCATCGAGGTCGACGCCTTTCTCCTCTGCGAGTTTGCGCGTGGACGGCGCCGCAAGCGTTCGGTCGCGTTCGGCCGCCTCCTCGGCGGCCATCTCGGCACTACCCTCGGCGGGCACCTCGATTTCGGCGTCCGTGTCCTCGGGTTCGACGCGCCGCGTCGCGGATTTCACGCCGTGGTCGCTCGGCTCCTCGGCGGCCGCTTCGGTTTCGGCCTCGCCGGCCGTCTCCTCGGCAGCAGCGCGCACGTCGGCTTCCGTCACGCGCCCGCCGGGGCCGCTACCCTCGACGGCCGCAATGTTGACGCCGAGTTCGCGCGCCAGCCGTCGGGCCGAGGGGGCCGCGAAGACGCGCCCATCGGTCTCCTCGACATCGGGTTCCGGCGACCCGGGCTCGCTTGACGGCTCCTCCTCGGGTTCGGTCTCCTCCAGCGGTTCGACCGCCTCGCCTTCGGCGTCGTCGGCCGACGGCCGACTGCTCGACGAGCTTTGCTCGTCGGTGTTGAAGGTGATGATGACCTCGCCGACGGGCACCATCTCGCCTTCCTCGGCGAGGATTTCACGCACCGTGCCGTTGACCGGCGCGGGCACCTCAACGACTGCTTTGTCCGTCTCGACCTCGGCGACGGGCTGGTCTTCCGACACCGTATCGCCCGGTTCGACGAGCCAGCGGACGATTTCGGCCTCCACCAGCCCTTCGCCGACGTCCGGGAGTTTGAATTCGCGTACCATGTTAGGCGGTGTAGGTTTCGCGGATGGCGTCCTCGATTCGCGTGTTCTCCGGCATGTAGTAATCCTCCAGTGCGTACAGCGGGTAGGGGACATCGAAGCCGGTCACGCGCTTGATGGGCGCCTCCTGGTAGTACAGCGCCTCCTCCTGAATCGTCGCGGTGAGTTCACCCGCAAGGCCGCCCGTTTTCGGCGCCTCGTGGACGATGACGGCACGGCCAGTTTTCTTGAACGACTCGAGCAACGTCTCGGTGTCCATCGGTTTCAGCGTCCGCATGTCGACGACCTCGACATCGATGTCCTCCTCTGCGAGCGCCTCGGCCGCCTCGATGGTCGGCTGGGTCATCGCACCCCAAGTGAACACGGAGACGTCCGAGCCCTCGCGGCGGACGGCCGCCTCACCGAGTTCGACGGTGTACGGTTCGTCCGGCACCTCCTCGCGGAACGCCCGGTAGATGAGTTTGGGTTCGAGGAAGATGACGGGGTCTGGGTCGCGGATGGAGGCCGCAAGCAGCCCCTTCGTGTCGTACGGCGTCGACGGAATCACGACCTTCAGTCCCGCCTCGTGGGCGTAGAAGGCCTCCTTGGATTCGGAATGGTGCTCCGGCGCGCGGATACCGCCGCCGTACGGCGCCCGGACGACGAGCGGGCAGTTGAATCGGCCACGCGAGCGGTTGCGCAGCCGGGCGGCGTGTGAGACGATCTGGTCGAATGCCGGGTACATGAACCCGGAGAACTGGATCTCGGGGACGGGCTTGAGGCCGTAGGCAGCCATCCCGATGGAGGTGCCGACGATGCCGGCCTCCGCAAGCGGCGTGTCGATGACCCGGTCGTCGCCGAACTCGTCGTGCAGCCCCTCGGTGGCGCGGAAGACGCCGCCGTTCTTGCCGACGTCCTCACCCATAACGATGACATCGTCGTCGCGCTGCATCTCTCCTTTCAGTCCATCGCGGACGGCCTGTACGAGCGTCAGATTCTGGGAGTCTCCATCTTCGGCACTCATTCTAGTAGTTCCTCGTCGCCGTGGCGTTCGCGTAGCTGTTCGAGATACGCCTCCTGTTCGCGGAGGCGGTCGGTTCGCTCCTCGTAGACGTTCTCGAACATCGACGCGGGGTCGGGTCGTTCGATGCTCTCGGCCTCGGTGATGGCGTCGGCCACCTCGTCCTCGACGGACGCTTCGATGGCTTCGACCCGCTCGTCGTCGAGTATCCCCTCGTCGCGGAGATACGTCTCCAGCCGCGGAATCGGGTCTTTGGCCTTCCAGCGCTCGACCTCGTCCTCGTCGCGGTACACCGAGGGGTCGTCGGCGGTCGTGTGAGCACCGAAGCGGTACTGCAGCGCCTCGATGAGCGTCGGCCGCGTCGCACGGCCAGGCGCGTCGTCCGCAGCAGGGTCGGGGTTCTTCGCCTTCTCGAGGGCCTCGTGGGTCACCTTGTAGACGGCCAGCGGATCCATGCCGTCGACGAGCACGCCCTCGAAGCCGTAGGCGTGGGCCTTCTGTGCCAGGGTTGCGGAGGCCGATTGCTTCTCGCGAGGCACCGAAATCGCCCACTGATTGTTGTTACAGAAGAACACCGCGGGCACGTCGAAGACGCCGGCGAAGTTCAGCCCCTCGTGGAAGTCGCCCTCCGAGGTGGCGCCGTCGCCGAAATAACAGAGGAAGGCTTTGTCCTCCTCGTCTTTCAGGTCTGACGCCAACGCGGCGCCCGTCGCGTGCACAATCTGGGTCGCGATGGGCACCGCCACGGGGAAGATGTTCAGCCCTTCGAGGCTGTTCCCGCGCTCGTCGCCCATCCAGTAGCGAAGCGTCTGTGACAGTTCCAGCCCACGGACGTAGGCGGCGCCGTGCTCCCGGTAGCTCGGGAATATCCAGTCCGCCTCGGCGAGCGCCGTTGCGCTGCCTATCTGTGCGCCCTCCTGGCCGGATAGGGGTGGGTAGGTTCCCATCCGCCCCTGCCGCTGGAGGCTGACGGCTCGCTGGTCGAAGTGGCGAGCGAGCCGCATGTTCCGATACATCTGGACGAGTGTGTCGTCATCGAGGTCGGGTACGTCGGCGTCGTCGACGACCTGCCCGTCCTCATCGAGCACCTGCACTCGGTCGCGGGGGTCTCGTTGCAGTGTACTCATGACTCCCTCCGTCGCATAGCCGGATTGTCCGAGGCCGATGGCATAGTGTTTACGTAAATTTTGCCACGGACAGCGTTTCTCTTAGTTCTTGGTCATCTGAACACATCGGCCCGGTCAGGCCCAACAATCCGGAGGAAAAGAGGTGGTTCTCGTCGGTGCTACCGGACAATCAGCGAGTTTCAGAGGGTTACTCGGCGGCTGTCTCGCGCTGT
>NZ_JBLGBY010000019.1:0-34360 GCF_047616845.1 Natronomonas sp.
GCCCCCTTCGGTCGCTCCGACCCTCGCGCTCGCCCCCTTCGGTCGCTCCGACCCTCGCGCTCGCCCCCTTCGGTCGCTCCGACCCTCGCGCTCGCCCCCTTCGGTCGCTCCGACCCTCGCGCTCGCCCCCTTCGGTCGCTCCGACCCTCGCGCTCGCCGTATGCTCTCAGGCCAGCGGCGTCCGTTCGACGACCGTCCCGTCGTACGTCGGATACTGCTCGACGATTTCGCCATCGTCGACGTCGCCGTCGTCGACCATCTCCTCCAGAAGCCACCACGCCAACTCGACGTGGTCGGATTTGACGGTGTAGAACTGCTCCGGCACGCCGAGTTCCTCGAGTCGGGCCTCGGTCACCCACGTCTTCCCGTAGACGATGGTGCCGTCGTCGGTGATCTCGTCGAACTCCCGGCGGACGTTCTGGGCCATCCGCTTGAGTCGAGAGCGGTGCTGGGCGGCGTCCTTGAACACGCTGGTGCAGAAATACACCTTCTCGTGGTCGCCCATCTCTTCGAGGATGCCGTGGCTCCCCTTGACGGCCGACATGTGGTCGTCCTTGAGTTCGAAGCCTTCCTCTTGCATCCGACGGTAGTTGCCGTCAGACATCTCGAACTCGTTGATATTACAGAAGTCGGCGGCGCCCTCATCGAGGAACTCCAGGAACTCCGGCTCCGGACGGATGCCGGGAATCTCGAAGGCCGGTGTGAGGCCCTCCTCGCGAGCGATGTAGAGGATTTCCTCCCACTCGGTGCCGTGCATGTCGCCCCACAGCTCCAGCGGCGGGTGGAAGCGAATCTCGTCGAGGCCCGCCTCAGCGAGGCGACGCATGTTCTCGCGGCCCCCCGTGATGCCGGTGTAGAGGTGGGTGTGGTGGTCGTCGCCGAACTCGTCTTTCAGGAGTTCGATGTAGCGGCAGGTGCGTTCGAGCACCTCCTGCGGTTCGCCGCCGGTAATCGAGGAGCCGAGGGCATCCATCCGATTTGCTTCCTCGATGATGTCCTCGTCGTTCTCGACGGGTCGTTCGTTGGCGTAGACCTGCGTGACGTTCTTGCGGTTCTCGCCGAGCGGGCAGTAGAAACAGTCGCGCTGGTCGCAGTAACCGTAGACGAAAAGCACCATCTTCCCCCCAACAGCGCACTGTTCACAGCCCTTCGAAATCATTCGTTACCGTTGTTTGTACGGCGAGACGCAAAAGTCGTGCGTTACGCGCCGCCGGGGTTTGGTCGACGACCGATGAGATGAAAAGCAGGCAGCACCTCCCTTCGAGCATGCCCCCCACGCGACGCGAACTGCTGGCTGGCCTCGGTGCCGGCGCTGCCGTTGGGTTGGCTGGCTGTGCCGGCCAGCTCACCGACGACGGCGTGGCGTTCGGCGCCACGGAGGCCACCCTGTCGGCGAGCGTCCAGGAGGAGACGGGCTACACCCACTTCCGGACGACCCCCGACACGGTCTCCCGGGAGTTCCAGCGGTTCGGCTTCTCCAGAAGCGTCGACGTGACGAACGTCATCAGCGAATACGACCGGGCCATCGAGTTGAGCCTGCTCGGAACCCGACTCCAGGCGGCCGTTTTTGCGACGCTTTCGACGCCGCAAGTGCAGATTCTTGGCCGGTCGTTCAACCCCATCGAAGAGATATCGACTGCCGAAATCACGACCACGATCCAGCAGCAATACGACCAGATCGAGAACGTCACGGAAGACCGCCAGCACGATATGGACGTCGCCGGGCAGTCGACGACAGTCACCCGCTTTACCGCCACTGCTCGGCTCATCGAGGCGGGTTTCGGCGTCGATATCTACCTATACGTCAGCGAAGCGGTGATGGTCGGTGAGGACTTCCTCGTCACGCTTGCGGCCCACCCACAGGCGTTCGGCGCAAACGTCGAAACCATCAGCACGCTGAACGCGGCCCTCACCCACGCCCCATGAGGGCGAAGGGTCTTAACGTATCGCGTGAAACTGTCGCATAACGAGCGATGCTGCTGATCCTGTGTGTCGACCTCGACGACGACCTCGGCCGAAAGACCGACTTCGAGACGCCGGTCGTCGGCCGCGATTCCGTCGAGGATGCCGCCGTCGCGCTCGCCAATGCCGACCCCGAGGACTCCGACGTGAACGTCTGTTTCGAGGGCGTACACCTCCACGACGCCATCGACGCCGACGACGAGTCCGTCGAGGTGGCCATCGTCACCGGCACGGCGAAGGCCGACGTCTCCGCGAACCGGAAGGTCGGCGAGGAGGTCGACACCGTGCTGGCGTCGCTGTCGACCGGCGAGGACGTCAGCGCGCTCGTCGTCACCGACGGCGCACAGGACGAGTCCGTGCTGCCGGTCATCCGCTCGCGCGTCCCCATCGACGGGGTTCGACGCGTCGTCGTCCGGCAGGCCCAAGACCTCGAATCGATGTACTACACGTTCAAGCAGGTGCTCGCAGATCCCGAAACCCGCGGCACCATCCTCATCCCGCTCGGCATCCTGTTGCTCATCTACCCGGTCGCCATCGTCGCCGACTATCTCGGCTTGCCGGGGTCGACGCTCGGCGTCATCTCCGCACTCCTGGGGCTGTACGTCCTCTTCCGGGGACTCGGCCTCGAGGACGCCATCGACGAGACGCTCGAACGGGTTCGTGTCGGGCTCTTCTCGGGGCGCGTCCAGCTCGTCACGTACGTCGTCGGAGCGGCGCTGTTAGCGGTCGGCGCCGTCGGCGGCGTCGAGGCGGTCGAACGGATGCCCGACCCCGAAGCAGTCAGTGCCACGGCCGCCTTCGTCTTCGGCGCCGTCCAGTGGGTAGCCGCCGCGGGCGTCGTCGCCGCCCTGGGCCGCATCACCGACGAGTATCTCGCAGGGTCGTTCAAATGGCGGTATCTCAACGCCCCGTTCTACGTTCTCGCGATTGCTATTGTCCTCCACGGCCTGAGCGCGTTCCTCCTTTCGGAGCCGTTCGCCGGGCTGTCGTATCTCGCGGCGACGCTGACGGCGGGCACGCTTCTCGGACTCGCCAGTACGCTCGCATTCGCCGTCATCGAGCAGCGATACCCGCGGAATCGGGACTCCGAAATCGCCAGCTAGAGCACGGCGATAGCCGCGACGTCCGGCAACCCAAGCGAGCGGTGCCGCCAGCCATCGCCGGCGTTCGCGAGAAACGTTCCATCCTCGGTGACGGCGTAGGTCGCCTCGGCGTACGCGACGCCCGCAACGGCGCCTCCGACGGGTAGTTCGACCGGCGACCATTCGCCGCCGTCGCGCTCGTAGAGCGTCTCGGCCGTCGCGGCGTGTGCCGTTTCGCCGGCGCCAGCGACGACGCTGAACGCGCCGTCGAGGGCCGACATCCAGCCGTTGGCGAGATAGTACAGCCCGGATTCGGTCGCCGCGAGCGGCCCGACGGCCGTGGTCACGTCGGTCGCTGCGTCGAGGCCGACGTGGGTGCCGTCGAGGCGGTGGATACCGGAGGCCGCTGCAACCATGTCGCCGTCGATGGCTCGCACGTCGTCGAGGTCGCCGAGCGGCTCCCAGCCGCCGTCGTAGCGTGCGACGGTGCCTCCGCCAGCGGCGACGAGGCCGTCGTGGTAGTCGACCGCCGTCGCGGGGCCGAACCCGGTCTCGACGAACGCCTCGCCGTCCCCGATGAGTACGTCCTCGGGCGTCGCGATAGCGAGTCGGCCGTCTGCGGTCGCTACGTCGGTGACGGTGCTTCGGTGTTCGAGGGAGAACTCGCCGACGATGTCATCAGAGATGCTGACCCGTGCGAGCCCCGCCCCCGCCGCGACGAACGCCGTCGCCGTTTTCGTTTTATCGGCGTAGACGCGCTTTTCATCGAGGCTGATATCCTCGTCGCTCATACCACCACTCGTGAGCGCCGCGCCGAAAGCGTTTACCTCCGTGCCGGAACCCCTTTGCCGTCTCCGGTCAACCACGCTGACATGGAACTGTTCGGTTCGAGTGGGGTTCGCGGGGTTGCCGGCGAGGAGCTGACACCGCAGTCGGTTCTCCGTATCGCCGCGGCCGCGGGAACGGTGCTCGACGCCGACGCCGTCGCCATCGCCCGCGACACGCGGACGACCGGCCGAATGTTCGTTGACGCCGCCGCCAGCGGGCTCGCAAGCGTCGGCTGTTCGGTACACCGGCTCGGCATCGCCCCGACGCCCGCCGCACAGACGTACGCCGAACGCGAAGGTGTCCACGCCATCGTCATCACGGCGAGTCACAACCCCGCCGAATACAACGGCGTGAAACTCGTCGGTGACGATGGCGTCGAACTCCCCACGGAGACGCTCGAACGCATCGAGGCGTGCCTGTTCGATGAAGCGTTCGACCCGGCCGGCTACGACGCGGTCGGCACCCACCACGACATCGAGGGCGCGAACGACGCGTACGTACGGGAGCTGCTCGACCGGCTCGACGCCGAGGGCGTCCGCGACGACATCGCTGACGCCGAATTGACCGTCGCTCTCGACCCCGGCCACGGCGCCGGCTGTCTCACGAACCCGGGGTTCTTCCGGAAACTCGGCTGTGACGTCGTGACGGTCAACGCCCAGCCCGACGGCCACTTCCCGGGGCGTGACCCCGAGCCGGTCGCCGAGAACCTCGCTGACCTCCGGCGACTCGTTCGCACGACGGACGCCGACCTCGGCGTGGCCCACGACGGCGACGCCGACCGCGCGATTTTCGTCGACGAGACCGGGGCCCACATCGAGGGCGACGCGGCACTCGCGGCGCTTGCAGCAGCCGAACTCGAGGCCGGCGACGTGGCCGTCTCCGCGGTCAACGTCTCCCAGCGACTCGTCGATGTCGTCGCCGAGGCCGAGGCCGACCTCGAACTCACTCGCATCGGCAGCACGTACATCATCACCCGGATTCGCGAACTGCTTTCGGAGGCGAGAACCGTTCCGATCGCCGGCGAGGGCAACGGCGGCATCCTGTTCCCAGAGTACCGCATCGCCCGTGACGGCGCCTACACCGCCGCCCGCTTTCTCTCCGTGGTCGTCGACCGTCCGGCGAGCGAAGTAGCAGCGGCGCACGGCGGCTACGAGAACGTCCGGACGAACCTCGGATACGACGACGCCGACGAGCGTGCGGCCATGCTTGAGGCGGTCGAAGCCGTCGCCGAAGACGCAGACGCCGAGGTGACGACGCTCGACGGCTACCGCCTCGATTACGGCGACGCGTGGGTGCTCGCCCGCCCGAGCGGGACGGAGCCGCTCGTCCGAATCTACGCCGAGGCTCGGAGCCGTGACCGCGCCGAGCGGCTGCTGGAAGAGATGCGCGAGGCGGTCGAAGCAGCCCGAACGGTGAACTGACGCTGTTATTCGAGTTCGTAGTTTTCGAGCGCCTCCCCTAATTCCTCGTACTCCGCGCGAGCGGCTTCCAGTTCGTCCTCGATAGCGCCGCTTTCGACGCGCTCACGCTCTTCACTCGTGAGTTCCTCGTCGGCGACGGCGGCGGTTCGGAGCCGCTCGTAGTCATCCCGCTGGGTCAGCCGTCGGACGGCCCGCAGCGCTGCAACCGTCTCCTCGTCCGCGAACCGGCCGACGACGGCAACCAGCTCTTCGATGCGATGGCGAAGCGACGACGCCTCGGATGGTGGCCAATCGGTTTCGAGCGGGTCGGCAGAGATGGACTCCAGATACGTCCGATTCGTCGCCACGCGCCGCTTGAGCAGGTCGGCGTCGTCGACGTAGTGGCCGAGTTTCGACGGCGAGTACGTCGCATACTCGAGTAGTTCGCCGACCGTATGTTCCTCGGGCTGGTCACGGACGTATTCGAGCAATCGCTCCGGCGGCGCCTCGAACCCCACAAGCGGGTACTCCGAGGCGGTGGCAACGAACTCCAGGAACTCACTGGCGCTGACTGATTTCCGGAACTCGGTGAACGCGTCCCTGACTGCCTCGTTGTAGGCGGCTATCGGCTCGTGCAGTTCCTCGATGGGTGCGTCGAGGTCGGCCTCGCTCAACTGAACCAGCCGTTCGAGGTCATCGATGCGGTCGGCCAGTTCCCGGCGGCGCTTCTCGGCGGCCTGATACGCTTCTCGGTACTGCTGGCGCGCTTCCTCAAGTTCCGATCGTTTCTCGGCATATTCGCGGGCCGGTTCCAGTGCTTTGCGGGCCGCGTCGAAGTCGCTCGATGTCAGCGATTTCGAGACGCCGCTCGTCTTGACGTGGCTGTCGGCCTCGACGAACGCCTCGCTTTCGGGGACGTCTTCCGGGATCGATTCGAGCGTCTCGGAGATGGCGTTCCGGAACTCGACGTACCCCTCGAAGTCGTCCCAGTCGGTCGCACGCTCCTCCCAGCGGTCGAGCACGCGCCCGACGGATTCGTAGGCGTCCGCGACCGTATCGACATCACCGTCGAGGGCTTCGAGGGCCGTTTTCCGGCTTTCCAGGCGGTCGTGTGTGGCTTTCAACTCGGCGACCGCGTCGAACTCACTCGTAGACATCGTCGGGGTCGAACACCCGGTCGCCGACGGTTTCGCCGTCAAGCGTGCGGTGGAAACAGGACTCGAAGCCGGTATGGCACGCGCCGCCCTCCTGGTGGACGAGATAGAGGAGTGCGTCCCCATCGCAGTCGACGCGAATCTCCTCGATGTCCTGGGTGTGGCCGCTGGTGCCGCCCTTCTTCCAGATTTCGTCACGGCTCCGGGAGTAGTAGTGTGCGAGCCCCGTCTCGCGGCTCCGTTCGAGGGCGTCCTCGGAGACGTACGCGAGCATGAGGACGTCCCCCGAGTCGGCGTCCTGCGCGACCGCCGGGAGCAACTCCTGTTCATCGAACGCGAGGTCGACACTCATTGTCGGAATCTGGGTCACTCACCCGCATAGGCCTTTTCGTTGGCAGGGTCAGGCCCATCCGAGCGAGGACAAGAGCGCGAACAGCACGTCGCCGTACGTGAGCGCGAGCAGCAGGCCGACGAACATCGGGACGATGAACGGAATGCCGGGGGTGATCCAGACGATGTCGCGGTCGGGTTCGGTGAGCACCTCGAGGCCCTCCCGAAGCTCCGCCGGCGTCGTCCCGTAGGCGTCGTGTTCGGCGAGGAAGCGGTCGGCACCCCACTCGTCGAGTGGCCGGATTGCGCGTCTCGAAGCGACGCTCGGGGCTTCGGCGGCTTCGACTCCACCGTCAGTCACCGCTCGCTCCTCGTCGACCATCGAGCCATCGCCGGGGTCGTTCCGCTCCGTCGGAAGCGGATGCCGGTAACGGTCGGGGTTGGCACGGACTTTCTCAAAACTGACGCCGCGCCAGCGGAGATACATCCGAAGCGCATCGATGTCCAGCCCTTGACGCGTGAATCCCTCGGAGGTCTCCAGCAGGCGGCCGTACTCATCGAGCACGCTGTCGACGGCGACGGGGCGGCCGATGAACATCGGCGAGGCAATTCGTCCGAGCAGTGCGTTGCGCGCAGCGAGCGCGAAGGGATACGCGAGACCGACGAGGACGGTGTTCGAGAGAATTGTGAGCGAGAAGACGCCGAGCGTCGCTCGGTTCAGGGGATAGGCACCGCTCACGAGATAGAAGGTTGGATACACCGGGAAGAGGACGGCGAGGCTGATGACGGCTTTGGCGTCGGCGCCGCCGAAGCCGCCCAACCGCCAGAAAATGTAGCCGAGCGGTGCGACGAGGCCGAGTGAGAGGGCGACCTGGACGGCGAAAAGCCGCTGCTCGAAGGGGATGGCGTCGGTGATGAGCCAGATGTCCCACAGGAGGGCGACGACTCCGAGGCCGATGAGTGGGAGCCACGTCCGGTTCGGCACGCGCCGCGTCCGGATGTCGCGGATGGCCGCCCACCCGAAGACGGGCACTGCGAGCAGCCTGAGCAGGTCGGGGCCGGAGGCGAACCCGAAGAGCAGCGACAACACGTACGAGGATGTGTCCACATTCCTTATAAACGCCCGCAATCATTCGAATACAAATTGGTTTAGGAACATTCTTCGGAATTCCGGTATCTCTTCTGTGGGTGTTTTCTATTCTTCCGGAATACTGCCGGAACAGCACCCGATATGCGGAACTGTTGTGTATCCGTACGTAACGATGCCGTACAGAGAGTACGAGACGCTGGAGCTCGATAGGGCGGCGCTTGTGTGCATCGACGTCCAACGAGCGTTCGACGACGATCGGTACGGCGAGCGCAACAACCCGGATGCGGAGCGGCACATCGCCGAACTGCTGGCGGCGTGGCGCGAGACTGACCTCCCCGTCTTTCACGTCAAACACGACTCGACGGAACGACACTCGCCGCTCCGACCCGACCGGGCGGGCAACGAGTTCAAACCGGCGGGCGAACCCGACGCTGACGAGCCGGTCATCACGAAGGGAGTCAACAGCGCGTTTATTGGGACTGATTTAGCGGCGCGTCTGCGTGAGGCGGGCGTCGAACGTCCGGCTTTCGTCGGCTTCACGACTGACCACTGCGTGTCGACGACGGTGCGGATGGCGGAGAACCTCGGCTTCGAGCCCTACGTCGCCAGCGACGCGACGGTGGCCTTCGACCGGGAGTTCAACGGCACGCGATACGCTGCCGAACAGAGCCACCGGCTGGCCCTGGCACATCTCTCCGAGGAGTTCGCGACGGTCGTCGAGACGGCGACGTTGCTGGCAACGCTTGAATCGCGGTGAGAGAAGAAAGAACCGATTAGATGACGCGGTTCTGCAGGTAGTCGAGGTGCTTCGCGTTGTAGACGATCTTGACCGTGTCGGCGGCGGGGCTGCCGATACAGGTCAGGCGAACGCCCTTCTCCTCGACCTCTTCGTCCGAGAGAATCTGCTGCATGTCCATGTCGATTTCGCCCTCTTTGATGATGGCGGCGCAGTTCGCACACGCACCGGCACGGCACGAGAACGGCCAGTCGAAGCCCTGCGCCTCGGCCGCTTCGAGGATGTACTCAGCCTCGGCAACGTCGAGCACGCCGTAGTCCTCGTCGTCGAGGCCAGCGTCTGCGGCCTCGCCGAAGAGGTTCTCGTTGTCCATGTCCCAGCCGTGGTCGTCCAGTACTTCGTAGTTGAGGTATTCTACTGTGGGCATCACCGAAATCGTACTCGCCCCTGCGTGTTGAAGGTTGCTGTTAAGAGCCGTGCTCAGCCGTGATCCCAACGAATGTCCATTTCCTGGCGGCCCGATCACACCGCGGACGTAAAGCGGAACACGAGGAACGCGCCGACGGTCGCGATCGCCGGAACGAAATTTTGCATCAAGATGACACGTCCGGTGGTTTCGGGGTCGAACAGATCCGAGGCGGCGGGGATGTCGTCGGGTTCCTCCTCGCCGATAGGGGGCGCGTCCTTCCCCTGTTTTTCGGTGTCTCCGACGGTCGCACCCTCGTCCGCTGCCAGCGCGCCGACGGAGACGTTCGCACCCTCGCCGCGAACGGCCTCCGCTGCGGTCGTCGTCCGGGTTGCGCGTCCCCACCCGAGGCCGACGATGCTCATCGTCGCGATGATGACGAAACTCGCAGGGATACCGATAGCCGCAAGCGCCGCCGTCGCGGTCGAGGAGACGATGGCCACAATGATGGCGGCTGTCAGCGGCAACTGCGTCAGGTCGCTTCCCATCGTATCGAGCGTCTTGCGGGCGATGGTGAACGCGCCGACGCCGACGGCCGCCCCCGCAAGGAGGATGGCGGCGTTCATCGACAGTTCACCACTGCCGACGAGCGGTGCGACGGCGTTCGCCGCGTTCGAAGCGCCCGCGGAGAAGGCCATCAGGCAGCCGATGCCGATGACGACCAGAGCGCCGACCAGTTCCCGGCGCGTCGCCTCCCCACTGAACGGGCTGTTGTCCGATTGCGGAATGGCGATCCAGGCGTTGATGGTCGGATAGAAATACCGACCGACGACGCCGCTAATCCAGAAGGCGATGATGGGGGCGACGATCCACCACGAGACGATGCGGCCCATCGTCTCCCAGTTGAGGCTGCCGGTCGCTAAGCCGAGTCCGGCGATGGAGCCGACAGCCGTCATCGATGTCGAGGCGGGCACGCCGAAACTGTTCGAAATGAATAGCGCGAAGCCGATAAAGAAGAGCACGATGATGCTCGCCTGCAGCGTGAACAGCTCACCCGGAATGATGCCGTCACCGAGCGTGTCGATGACCTCCCGGCCGATGGTCCAGCCGCCCGCAAAGAAGAAGACCGTCATGAGCGCCGCCGCCGTCAGCTTCTTCAGCACGCCCGCACCGACAGCGGGGCCGAACGCGGGTGCCGTCGACGACCCGCCGATATTGTAGCCGACGAACGCAGCGACCGCGAGACCGACGATAAGGAGAGGTTCCATACACGAAACTACGTCGGGACTCCGGATAAGCACCCTGTTTGCCGGCCAACGGGTACGCTTTTGCCCTGCCGGGCCAGCCGAGTAGGTATGTTCCCTTCCTTCGAGGTCATCCCGGCGGTGGATATGCGCGACGGACAGGTCGTCCAGCTCGTCGGCGGCGAGCGCGGCACCGGAAAGACGTACGGCGACCCCGTCGAGGCCGCTCGTCGGTGGGTCGACGCGGGCGCTGAGACGCTACACCTCGTCGACCTCGACGGCGCCTTCGAGGGCGAACGGGAGAACGCAGCTGCCGTCGAGGCCATCCTCGACGCGGTCGACGTCGACGTACAGCTGGGCGGCGGCATCCGCACCGCTGAGGACGCCTGTTCCCTCCTCGAATTGGGCGTCGACCGCGTCATCCTCGGAACGGCCGCCGTCGAGAACCCCGAAATCGTCGGAGAAATCAGCGACGAGTATCCCAAAACCGTGATGGTGAGTCTCGACGCGAAAGGTGGCGAGGTCGTCGTCTCGGGATGGACGGAGGGCACCGGCCTCGACCCCGCCGAGGCCGCAGCGCGGTACGAAGAGGAGGGTGCCGGCGCGATACTGTTCACCGATGTCGATGTCGAGGGACAACTCGAAGGCGTGCGCCGCGAACCGGTCGAGCGCGTCGTCGAAGCGGTCGACATCCCCGTCGTCGCGAGCGGCGGCGTGTCGACGCTCGATGACGTGCGCACGCTGAAAGCGACTGGCGCTGCCGCCGTCGTGGTGGGGACGGCGCTCTACGAGGGCCGGTTCACGCTCGAAGAGGCCCTGGCCGTCTAATCACGGCAGAGCCGTCTGCGTGCCCGCCCGTACAGCAGCGCCGCTCGCGTGAGGAGCCCCTCCTTTGTCGTCGGGGGCAGTGCGGGCGCCACCGGTTCGGCAAGCGCCGCCGCCACGGGCAGCAGGTTGCGTGCGCTCATACGACTCCATAGGTTATCCGCCGGGGGACAAAACGTTCAGTCAGACGGCCGTCACGCGGTCGTCGGACGGCGCTACACGAGGCCGTCGAGACGCTTCCCGAGCGAGGGGTAGTTCTCGTCGAGATACCCCCGCAGGAAGACGAAGCCGACGACGGCGAGGAGCGCGAACACGACGCCGCCGACCGGTCCGAGCCGTTTCGTGCTCAGTTTCCAGGCCGACCACGCGAGTCCGAGCAGTTCGAGCATACGCCATCTGCGGCGGCCGGGCACAAAAAGCCGCAGCACGGTTCGACACGCCGCCCCACACCGCCGCAATCACCTTATGTGAGCACGAGAACTGTCGTGTATGACAGACCGGACGGCGGCCGTTACGCGGGAGACGGCCGAGACGGAAATCGAGGTGACCATCGCCCTCGACGGCGATGGGGACAGCACCGCCGACACCGGTATCGGCTTCTTCGACCACATGCTCGCAGCCCTCGCCAAACACGGCCTTTTCGACCTCACGGTTCGCTGTGACGGCGACCTCGCCATCGACGACCACCACACCGTCGAGGATGTCGCCATCACGCTCGGGGAGGCCATCGCGGAGGCGCTCGGCGACAAACGTGGTATCGTCCGCTACGCCGACCGCCGGGTGCCGCTGGACGAGGCCGTTGCCAGCCTTGTCGTCGACGTCTCGGGCCGTCCCCGATTCTACTTCGACGGCGAGTTCTCACAACCGACCGTCGGCGAGTTCACGAGCGACATGGCGCGGCACTTCGCCGAATCGCTGGCGCTGAACGCCGGCCTGACGCTGCACGTCGCCGTCGAGGGCGAGAACGCCCACCACGAAATCGAGGCGCTGTTCAAAGGGCTGGCGCGAACGCTGGACGACGCGACCCGCATCGACGAACGACGCGGCGACACGCCGAGTACGAAAGGCGAACTGTAGGCTCACTCCGGTTCGCCGCGCTGGACGCCGCGATAGACGGCCATCGCTGTGAAGTACACGCCCAAAAAGAGGAGGAAGCCGACAGTGAACGTCGGGACACTGCTCGTGGTCAAGCCGGCGCTCGTCTGTGTGATGAGCACGGCGATCGCGACGATATACACGAGCAGGGCGACGCCGCCCGAGACGACGTAGACGCCCAGATCGGATTCGAGAACGTCCATGTTAGTCGATACTCGACGGACTGAGTGAAAACACTGCCGGCGTCCGCGGTATCCGTGGTTGTGACGCATCGAACGGCGCTGCGGCTGTCGGCCGAAGCGTCAAAAGAAAGTGAGAGCGATTTAGTTGACCTTGAACTCGATGGCTGCGCCCTGACCGAAGCCGACACATTCGGTCGCGAGACCGAGTTCGGCGTCGTCGCGCTTGCGCATCTCGTGGATGAGCGTAACGGGCAGGCGAGCGCCGGTGGCACCGAGCGGGTGGCCGATGGCGATTGCGCCGCCGTTGACGTTGTAGATGTCGTCGTCGAAGCCGAGCTCCTCCCGGCAGTAGTGACACTGGGAGGCGAACGCCTCGTTCAGCTCGACGAGGTCGTAATCGTCGGCGGACGTGCCGGAGCGCTCGAAGAGCGTCTCACAGGCCGGGACAGGGCCGATGCCCATGACCTCGGGCTCGACGCCGGCGACGGAGTTGTTGCCGATTTCGGCGAGTTCCTCGAAGCCGTGCTCCTCCGCGAAGGCACGGGAGGTGACCATCAGCGCGGCGGCGCCGTCGGTCGTCTGGGAGGCGTTGCCCGGCGTGACGGTGCCGTCAGCCTTGAAGACGGTCGGCAGCCCGGCGAGTTTCTCCTTGGTCGTGCCCGGACGAAGGCCCTCATCCTTCTTCACGACGATCTCGTTGCCTTCCTCGTCGTGGCCCTCGATGGGGATGATCTCGTCGTCGAAGCGGCCCTCTTCAGTGGCGGCGACGGCGCGCTGCTGGGAGCGAGCGGCGTACTCGTCCTGCGCTTCGCGCGAGACATCGTAGCGCTCGGCGACTTCCTCGGCGGTCATGCCCATCTGCAGGGCGGCGATGTTGTGGTGGTCGTTGAGGCCAGGGTGAACCTGGTTGTTCTGACCCATCTTCACACGGGACATCGACTCGACGCCGCCAGCGATGACGCAGTCACGCTGACCGGCGCGGACGGCGTCGGCCGCGGAGATGACCGCCTGCGCGGACGAGGCACACCAGCGGTTGATGGTCGTCGCGGGCGTATCCTCGCCCAGGTCGCTCATCAGGGCGATGACGCGGGCCATGTTGTTGCCCTGCTCTTCGCGCTGCTGAGCACAACCCCACATGAGGTCGTCGACGTCCTCGCCGGTGAGGTCGGTCTCCTCCAGCATCTGGTTGATGAGCGGGATGGAGAGGTCTTCGGAGCGGACGTCGGCGAAGACGCCGTCCTCCTTCCCGAAGGGGGTTCGGTACGCTTTTACCACGACAGGTGTGTTGTCACTCATACATGGTTCGTTTATCTTCCTCCTATGTTAATCCTACTACTCGGGCGCTTTTTGTCCGTAAGGTTTGAGAGTAACATCTGCTTATATTGTTAACCTCGCAGCCGAGGGTATTTATACAGTGGCTGGCTGAGCGATTCGGTTCCTGTCGACGGCGAGCCGGCCGATTCCAACGCATAGCGTCCCGTTGGCGGGCTCGTTCGCCCGGTTCTACCCGGCAGATACCCGCCCGTAGACGATGGTTCGACGGGCTTATACAGGTGCCGCGGTAACGTTCTTGGGAATGAGCAGCCACGAATTCGACGTTATCGAGTTTCTGCTGACTGCGGCCATCTACACGGAAAACCGATCCCTCGACGAGCGCGACCTGCCGCCCAGGTACCGGCGCGTGTTCTGGGAGGACGGCGAAGTCGAACGCCCCCTGACGACGACCACCAGCACCGCCGCCGCCGCGACCGGCGTCGAGCGCCCGTGGGAGGCCGTCTCTGGGCTGATGTTCACCGACCGCGACGACTTCTCCGGCAAGATCGAGTTCACCGACCGTGACATGGCCGAGTCGTGGCTCCTCGACCGCATGGACGCGGAGACGCTACAGGACAACCCCACGCTCGCGTACGCCTTCGGCGACGAGTTCGACGTCGAGTACGACCAGGCCCGCGAGCAGAACCGCCCAATCCACGCCGACCGCGTCTGGATCGACTCCCTGCTTGAGGAGATGTTCGACGAGGATGAAGAGGAGATGCTCGACCTCGTCGAGGTTCGCGCCCCCGAGGAGATCGAGATGACGCTCGAGGATCTCGTGTTGACCGGCGACCAGGAAAACGAGATTCACAAGGTCGTCAAGGCCATCGAGCACCGCGATTATCTCGCGAAGATCGGCCTCCGTGAGATCGGCAAGCTCCTCTTCGTCGGCCCGCCGGGTACCGGGAAGACCTCCGTCGCCCGCGCGCTCGCCCAAGACCTCGACCTGCCGTTCGTCGAGGTCAAACTCTCGATGATAACGAGTCAGTATCTCGGCGAGACGGCGAAAAACGTCGACAAGACCTTCGAGGTCGCAAAGCGGCTCTCGCCGTGTATCCTCTTCATGGACGAGTTCGACTTCGTCGCGAAGACGCGTTCCTCCGACGAACACGCCGCCATCAAACGCGCCGTGAACACGCTCCTGAAGAGCATCGACGAGATTTCGCTGATCCAGGACGACGTCCTCCTCATCGGGGCGACGAACCACCCCGACCAGCTCGACGCGGCCGCCTGGCGTCGCTTCGACGAGATCGTCAATTTCCCCAAGCCTGACCGGAACATGCGCTCGGACATCCTTCGCATCGTCACCCGGCGGATGGAGATCGACGACTTCGACCCCGACGAGCTCGCGGAGGCGACCGAAGGGCTAACCGGCAGCGACCTCCGGCTCGTCCTCCGCGAGGCCGTTCTCGATGCCCTCACCGAGGAGCGGACGACGCTCACCCAGGACGACCTCCTGGATGCGATTCAGGACTTCGAGGAACGGGACAACCTCAAGAACATGGATATGATTGAGGGCGACGCCGATGCGCTGGTCGCGGGCGGCTCCGACCACGACCACGATCACTGATGCAGGTCACGCTGCTTGGCACCGGCGACACGACCGGGACGCCGACGCCGAGTTGCGACTGTGACACCTGTACGACCGCCCGCGAACGCGGCGTCCAGCGCTCTCGCTTTTCGGTACACGTCCACAATGAACGAACCGGGGAGTCGCTGCTCATCGACGCCAGCCCCGACTTCCGACAGCAGTTTCTCGACACCGATGTCACCCTGCCGGACGCCGTGCTCATCTCGCACATTCACTTCGATCACATCGACGGCCTGGGGAACGTCTATCGGCTCCTCGACGACGTGCCGGTGTACGCTGCCGACGAAACCGACCCCAAGACCGGCGAAAGCGTCGCGGAGACGGTCGCCCGCAAGTACGACTACCTCGACGCCATCACGGTCGAGGAGCGGTCGCCGTTCGAGCCCTTCGAGGCCTGCGGTTTCGAGGTGACGCTCGTCCCCGTCGACCACCCGCCGCTGGTCTGTTACGGGCTCTCCATCGAAGACCCCGAAACGGGTGCGAAACTGTCGCTTTCGGGTGATACGAACTACGCGGTCTCCAAGCAATCACGGGACGTGCTTCGGAACCCCGACCTGCTTTTCGTCGACGGCATCGTCCCGGCGAAATACTGCGAGTACCACCCCCTCGGCGGCGACCACGCCGACGGCGATGGTGTCTTCCGCACCTTCGGTACGAAACACATGACAATCGAGGGCGCGCGACGCTTCGCCGACGACCTCGCTGCCGACGACTACCGACTCGTGCATCTCTCGCATTACATTCCCGCCGAAGATGCCTTCGACGACGACATGGCCGTCGATGGCGTGACCTTCGAACTGTAATCACCGCCGACACTGGTGCCTCCGGTTCTCATCCGCGATACCGATAAACGGCCGCACCCGCCACAAGCAGCGCGACGGCTCCCCCGACGGCGAACGGCACGACTGGGACGGATTCCCCGCGGTGGACGTCCCTGTCGACGGCGTCGGCCGCGACGACGTCGAGTTTCGAGGGGGCAAACGAGAAGAGCGCGTCCGAACACGCCTCGACGTCCTCCTCTGCGAACTCCGCGGCGCCGGTGGCGACGTACCGACCCTCGATACCGTGTTCGCGCATCGTTGGCCCGTTCGAGCTAGGAGCCCCGCGTTCTGCGTCGTACGGTTCGTACGGCGTATACACCCCCCAGACGATTTCGCCAGTGGGCGTCACCTCGACGACGCGGTGGCCCATCCGGTCTGTGATGAGCGTGTTGCCGTTCGGCAGGCGATCGGCATCACGCGGTTCATCGAAGCCTGTGACCGACCAGACGCGTTCCCATTCGCTTCCGTCGTACTCGTATTCGACCACACGGTCGTTCAGGCTGTCGGCGACGAGGACGGTGTGTTCGCCGTTCGGCCCCCACATGTGGTCGGGATTGTGCTGTCTCCGGAGTACGTCGTGGTTCCCGTCCCCGCCGAGCGTCACCTCGACCTCCTTCGAGGAGCGGTTCACGAACGCGACCGTATCGAAGTTCCGAACCGACGCCATGAACCACTCGCCCTCGGCGTCGACCGCGTCGGATTGACTGACGTTCACGCGGTCGACATCGTTGAGGTGTGTCCAGTCGCCTTCGGGGCCACCGCCACGTTTCGGGAAGCGGTCGGTGTGGTTCTCGAAGCGCCACTCCCAGGCGACCTCGTCGCGGGTGCGGTTGTAGACGAGCAGCCGCTCGTGGCCCTCGCCCTTGTCGGCGATGACCAGTTCGTCGCCCGCCTTGTCGACGTCGTGGGCGTCGGTGACGAGCGGGTTCTCGGTGTCGTTCGGCGCGCCGTCGAACCGTTCCAGCCAGACGTACTCGTTTTCCGTCGGGTCGAGTTCACCGACCAGCGTCGCACGGTCTTCGGTCGTGACGAAAAGCAGGTTCCCGTTCGGCAGTGGGTCGACGTCGTAGGCCCACCAGCGGCCCTGCGCGGAGGCGTTTCGCGTCCAGACGAACTCACCGTCGGAAGCGAACGAGGCCAGCAGGGCCGGCCGCTTCAGGTAGGCGTCCTCGGTGAGCTGTGCGCCCTGGATGCTGACGAGCGTCCGCGAATCGGGCTCGTCGGTCACCGTACCGACACAGGGGTTCGACGACGGTGTCGGCGTCGCCGTAGCCGCCATGCCGACGCCAGCTGTCGATGTGAGCGATGCTACGAGCACGAGTGCGAGAAGCGTCGAAACGACCGGAGCGCGAAACGACCGCATTGTCGGGTAGCCGTCGCGCACCCTAATGAGCTTTCGGCGTCACTCCTCGCCGAATCGGTCGAGGCCGGCCTGTCGCCGACGCTCACCGTCGGGGTCGGGCTCCCAGGCGCTTCGCTCGGCGCGGACGGCTTCGGGGTTCGCCTGCGGCGGGTCTGCGGGGTCGTAGCCGCCGCAATCCGGGCCGCATTCTCGCGCCGGATCGACGAGCCGGCCTTTCCAGGCACAGTAGGGGAGTGCGCCCTCCTCACGGAACTCGGGGCCGCGCGTCGACGCCTTCGCGCAGGCCGGGAACGAGTCGGGCCGCCACCCCTTCCCGTAGGCGCGCTCTGCGATGCGGCGCCGGAGCCGCGATTTCTCGGCTGCGGTGACGGGCTCGATATCGACGCGGGCAACGTGTTCATCAAGCACCGCAATGCCGGGCTCGTCGGTCGGCAGCGGTATCGGCTCGCGGACGATTTCCACGTCGCCCGTTTCGGCGTCGAAGCGGTGGATGCCGACGGCGTCGGGAATCCGGTTCAGGTGGGCGCCGGTGACGTAGGAGTCGGTGACGAGGACGACCTCGTCGAAAAGCGACAGCGAGACGTCCTTCCGCAACTGGAGTTCGAGGTCACCGGGGCGGTCGAGGTCGGGTTTGTTCTCGAAGGCGCGAAGCCCGCCGACCCACTCTGGATACCGCGCGGTCTGGCGGACGTACTCCCGACCGTTGCGGCGTTCGGCCTCGAAGAAGCCGATCTTGAGCGCACGGTCGACCGCGCTGCGGGCGCGGTCGGGGTCGATGTCGGAACCGAAGGCGTCCTTCCAGTAGCGCGCTCGGCCGACCCCGACGTCGCTTTCGATGGCAAGGTCGGGAATCGACTCGGGCGTGATGGCCGTCCGGTCGTCGAACTCCGAGCCCGGGAGTACCTCTACGACGTCGACGATGCGAGTGTGGCTGCCGAGCTGGCGGGCGACGATGCCGGGGCTTTCGGCCTCGACGGCGGCACACATCGCCAGCTCGAAGGGGTACTCCCGCACGGCCAGAAGGAGGGGTTCGGGGAAGAAAAGCGCCGCGCTACTCGAGTCGGGTCGCCACGAGCGCGAGGGCGGCGAACGGGCTCGCGAGCGCGGCGGCGACGAGCAGCGGGACGACGAGAAGCCCCAGCGGGAACGTGCCCACGACCGACGACGTGCCGATTACGACCGAGGCGACGAACGCGAGGCCCACGAGAAGCGCGAGCAGCGCGGCCACTCGGACGACGGTCGCCGGCACCGTGACGACTACTGCACCCTCATCGGTCAGCGAAACGCGTTCCGAAGTCGGGGGAACGGAGGCGGTACCCGCAGCCGAATTGGCCTGTTGGTTCATATCTATTGATACGCGCCGTTCGGGGATATATGTTCGCAGAAATACACTTTTGTAACCGAACGGACTGAAATCCGTTTAGGTATGGGGAGTGATACGTTGGGCGGACGTCCGCGTCGCGTCGACGACCTGGAGCGTTTCATCGAGGACGACTTCGAGCCGTTCGTCCTCGAGATCGATATCGACGCGGAATCGCCATGGGTCGTCGTCGAGAACCGTGGTATGGCGGTCGGAGACGCACCACTCAAGCGTCCAGAAGGGGACGGCGTTGAGATCGATGCCGTGGTCGCGGTAGAACGACACCACTTCGGCGTCGTCGAGCAGCGAGATGCCGATGGTCGTTCTGGTCGTGTTCTCACACCGCTGACAGCGGTGTTTCACGTTGACGTCGATGTGGGCATCCGGGTCTGCGTGGCTGACGGCCGTCTCCATGCGCCCGTTGCACGCTGGACAGACGCCGTCGGCGGACAGACAGAGCAGGTGTCGCACCCGCTGATTGAACGCGTCGATTACCTCCTCGCGGCAGCGGTCTTCGAGGCCGCCCGGGGGGAACTGCCAGTCGGTGTGTGGGCGACCGCACTCCGGGCAATCGATGCAGAGCAGTTCGTCCTCGTACCGTGCCTGCAGGCCGGCGCCACAATCGATACACTCGCCCTCGACGGGGAAGGGGTCGAGTTCGGGGTTCTGGTTCAGCGAACCCGAGAGCACCGCCTGGATGACGGCGCGGCCGGGCCCGCGAAAATCGTAGCCGTCGTCGGTCTTCTTGACGAACTGGTCTGTCAGTTTCTGCAGGTGGTAGTTGAACTGGGCGCTGTCGCGGGTTCCGACGCGGCTTCGGAGCTCCGAGAAGGATACCGGGCGGTCGGGCGCTTCCCAGAGGGCTTCGAGGATGGCGAGGCGCGTCTCGTTGCCGATGACGGCGAACGCCTCGGCGGGGCGGAGACATTCCTCACATTCGAGGAGTGACTGTGGCTCTGCGTCGCTCATGCGCGTGAGAACGTCTCCGCATGGCTAATACTTTGGCTGCAATTCGGTTTTGTATAATCATTGACCAATCAATATCTCGTCGGTGGAACGCAGCCTTTATAGCGCGCACGGGTGGATATTCACGTCATTACTAAATGACGCAGAAACACCGACAACCGGAGGTGAACATCGGACTGGTCGGCCACGTCGACCACGGGAAGACGACGCTCGTACAGGCGCTTTCCGGGGAGTGGACCGACCAACACTCCGAGGAGATGAAACGTGGCATCTCCATTCGCCTTGGGTACGCCGATGCGACGTTCCGGGAATGCCCGGACCTCGACGATCCGGAGCGGTACACCGTCGATGAGACCTGTTCGGATGGCTCGCCGAGCGAGCATCTCCGGACGGTGTCGTTCGTCGACGCGCCGGGCCACGAGACGCTTATGGCGACGATGCTTTCGGGCGCCTCCATCATGGACGGCGCCGTGCTCGTTATCGGCGCAAACGAGCCGGTGCCGCAAGCACAGACCGAAGAGCACCTGATGGCGCTTGACATCATCGGCATCGACAACATCGTCATCGCCCAGAACAAGATCGACCTCGTCGACCGCGACCAGGCGGTTCGTAACTACGAGCAGATTCAGGAGTTCATCGAGGGCACGGTCGCCGAGGGCGCACCTATCGTCCCGACCTCCGCACAGCAAGACGTCAACATGGATCTCCTCATCCAGACTATCGAGGAGGAGATTCCGACGCCCGAGCGCGACCCCGAGGCCGACGCCCGGCTCCAAGTCGCCCGCTCGTTCGATATCAACCGACCCGGAACGACGTGGGAAGACCTCACCGGCGGCGTAATCGGTGGGTCGCTCACGCAGGGGCGGCTCGAAGCCGACAAGGAAATCGAGATCAAACCGGGCCGCGAAATCGAGGAAGGTGGCCAATCCGAGTACCACTCCGTCGAGACGACCATCCGGTCGCTGCAGGCCGGCGGCGAGTTCGTCGACGAGGTGACGCCGGGCGGACTGCTCGGCGTCGGCACCGGACTCGACCCTTCCCTCACGAAGGGCGACGCCCTCGCGGGACAGGTCGCCGGGCCACCGGGTAGCCTCCCGCCGACCCACGAGGCGTTCACGATGGACGTCGAACTGCTCGAGCGGGTCGTGGGCGGTGCGGAGCAACGCTCCGCTGGTAGTTCGAGCGGGGGACGCCCGCGAGAAGAGGACGCCGAGGAGATCGAGCCCATCAGCACGGGCGAACCGCTGATGATGACCATCGGGACGGCGACGACGGTCGGTGCGGTCACCAGCGCTCGCGACGGCGAATGTGAAGTGAACCTCAAACGGCCCGTCTGCGCACAGGAAGGGGCGAAGATCGCTATCAATCGCCGCGTCGGCGCCCGCTGGCGGCTCATCGGCGTCGGCACGCTGCGAGGATGAAACTCGTGCTCGACACGAACGCACTGATGATGCCGGTAGAATCCGGCGTCCGGCTGTTCGAGGAACTCGACCGCCTGCTCGGCGACTACGAAGCCGTCGTGCCGCAGGCAGTCGTCGAAGAACTCGACTCTCTCGCCGGCGGCCACGGCGAGGAGGCCACCGCAGCCAGCGTCGGCGCGGATTTGGCCCGCCGGGAGTGCAACGTTGTCGAGCACGACGCCGACTACGCCGACGATGCGGTGCTCGAAATCGGTCAGTCGGCAGACATCGACTACGCGGTCACGAACGACAAGCCGCTCAAACAGCGGCTGTTAGAAGCGAACGTTCCCGTAATTAGTTTACGCGGGCGAAACAAACTCGACATTACTGAACCATAGCATGTACAAACGGGTACGACTCAAGGACACGGTCGAGGTGCCTCCGAAGCATCTCGCAGATGTGTCGCCGCAGTTGGTCAAACGGCTGCTCCAGGATAAACTCGAAGGACAGATGGACGAAAACGTGGGTAGCGTCGTCTCGGTGACGGAGGTGCACGATATCGGCGACGGCGCCGTGCTTCCGAACCGGCCGGGCGTCTACTACGAGGCGGAGTTCGACGCCGTCACGTTCGACCCGAAGATGCAGGAAGTCGTCGACGGCGAGGTCGTCGAGGTCGTCAATTTCGGTGCCTTCGTCGGCATCGGCCCCGTCGACGGCCTGCTGCACGTCTCCCAGATCTCTGACGAGTATCTGGCGTACGACGAGGAGAACCAGCAGCTGGCCTCCCGCGATTCGAACCGCGTGCTGAGCGTTGGCGACTCCGTCCGGGCCCGCATCGTCACGAAGAGCATCGACGAGCGGAACCCCCGCGACTCGAAGATCGGCCTCACGGCCAAACAGCCGGGTCTCGGTAAGCACGGCTGGCTCGAAGAGGAACGACAGCGCCGCGAGGCGCAGGCGGGTGATTAGATGGCCGACCGACTCGTCTGCCGTGACTGCCACCGCGTGCTCGACGTCAAGCAGGGCGAACAGTGCCCCGCTTGCGGGTCGAACTCGCTGACGGAGGATTGGGCGGGCTACGTCGTCATCGCCCACCCCGAACAGAGCGAAATCGCAGCGGAGATGGAAGTCGCCGAACCCGGAAGCTACGCGCTGAAGGTTCGATAGATGTCTGAGGCCGTCGTCGAACTCCCCGAGGATTTACGCGGCGAACTCAAGACCCCGCTCGGCGAGATCTACACCGATACGGAGACCCTGCTTCGCGATGCGGGCGACCCCATCATTGCCGTCGGCGATATGGTCACCTACCACCTTTTGCAGGCGAACCGACGCCCCGATGTCGCGTTGGTCGACGGCAAGACCAAACGCGAACGTGTTGGCCGAGAAGTGCTCGACGCCATCGACGGCTTCGACCACCAGATTCAGGTCGAGAATCCGCCCGCGACGCTGACCGACGAACTGCTGGAAGCGCTCGCCGAGGCAATCGACCACCCTGGAACGCTCGTCATCACCGTCGAAGGTGAGGAAGACCTCGCTGCGCTGCCGGCGGCGCTTGCGGCGCCCGATGACGCCGCAATCGTCTACGGTCAGCCCGACGAGGGAATGGTGCTGGCACCGGTCGATGAGGACGTTCGCGCCCGGTGTCGAGACCTACTGGAGCGGATGGACGGCGACTACGCCCGGTTGGCGGCTATTCTCGGCGCCTGAGGCGTTTCGGTACCGAACCGCAGCGACGTACGTTGGTTTCGGACGAACCCGTCGCTTCGAAATCCTTTTACGCGCTACACGGGAAAATTCGGGCAACGAACTATGGACGTCGAAATCATCGAAGAAGACGAGAATCCGATGTTGCACCGGACCGATGTCCGGTTTCAGCTGACTCACGAAGAGGCGACGCCGTCCCGCCTCTCCGTTCGCGACTCCCTCGCGGCGAAACTCAACAAGGACTCGAGCGAAGTCGTCGTGCACAAACTGGACACGAAGTTCGGCATGCGGAAATCCGTCGGCTACGCGAAGGTTTACGACAGCGCCGAGGACGCAAAGGAGATCGAACAGGAGTACGTCCTCGAACGGAACAAGATCACGGCTGAAGGCGAAGCGGAGGAAGCCGAAGAGGCAGAGCCGGAGGAGGCCTAAATGGCACGCCACGAGTTCTACAACGACGACGGCACGACCGACCGAGAGCAGTGTCCCCGCTGTGGCGACACGTTCCTCGGCGACTACGGCGACCGCAAACACTGCGGGAAGTGCGGTTACACCGAGTTCAAGTAGGTCGTCGGCTGTGACCCGCGTTCTCGGCATCGAGGGAACCGCCTGGTGTGCCAGTGCAGCGGTGTTCGATTCCAAGGCCGACGCTGTTTCTATCGAATCAGATGCCTACCAACCGGAGAGCGGCGGCATTCATCCGCGCGAGGCGGCCGAACACATGCGCAGTGCCGTCCCGGCCGTCGTCGAGGATACCCTCGCGACCGTCGCCAACGAGTACGGCGACCCTGCCGAGGCCCTTGACGCGATTGCCTTCTCGCGTGGTCCCGGTCTCGGCCCGTGTCTGCGCATCGTCGCGACGGCCGCCCGCGCGCTTGCCGGGGCGCTCGACGTGCCGCTCGTCGGCGTCAATCACATGGTCGCCCATCTCGAAATCGGGCGGCACCGTTCGGGCTTCGAGTCGCCGATCTGTCTGAACGCCTCCGGCGCGAACGCACACGTCCTCGGCTATCACGACGGCCGCTATCGCGTGCTCGGGGAGACGATGGATACCGGCGTCGGCAACGCTCTCGATAAGTTCACACGGCACGTCGGCTGGACGCATCCCGGCGGGCCGAAAGTCGAAGCCCACGCCAAGGACGGCGACTACGTCGAACTCCCGTACGTCGTCAAGGGGATGGACTTCTCGTTTTCCGGCATCATGTCGGCGGCCAAGCAGGCCTACGACGGTGGAACGCCGGTCGAAGACGTCTGTCGCGGCCTCGAGGAGACGGTTTTCGCGATGCTCGCGGAGGTGAGCGAGCGCGCGCTGTCGCTTACGGGCGCCGACGAACTCGTCCTCGGCGGCGGTGTCGCACAGAACGACCGCCTCCGGGGGATGCTGGAAACGATGTGTGAAGAACGGGGCGCCGATTTCTATGCGCCGGAATCGCGATTCCGCCGTGACAACGCCGGGATGATAGCCGTGCTGGGCGCGAAGATGTACGACGCCGGCGACACCATTGCCATCGACGACTCCCGCGTGCGGCCGAACTTCCGCCCCGACGAGGTGCCTGTGACGTGGCGTCCCGACGAGGCCGAATCAGCGTCCGGGCGATTCGCCCCCGAAGCCGAGCGCGTGCAGGGCGCCGAAGCCGTCGTTGACCTCGAGGAGGCGTCGAATCGAGCGCACAAACGCCGGCTCTCGAAGTCGTATCGGCATCCCGAACTGGATGCGAAACTGCGCCGCCGACGGACGCGTTCGGAGGCACGACTCACGAGCGAGGCACGGCGGCTCGGTGTGCCGACGCCGGTCGTGTTCGATGTCGACCCGCCGGAGGGCCGCCTCTCGTTCGAGTACGTCGGCGAGGCCGATCTCCGCGATGCGATGACCAAAGAGCGGGTGCGGGCGGTGGGCGAACACCTCGCCCGCTGTCACGAGGCCGGCTTCGTCCACGGCGACCCGACGCCGCGGAACGTCCGGGTCTCGGAGTCGTTCGTCCACCTCATCGATTTCGGCCTCGGCTACTACACCGACGATATCGAGGACTACGCGATGGATTTACACGTTTTCGAGGGCGCGCTGGGCGGCACAGCTGCGGACGCCGCCACGCTGCTGGATGTTTTCGAGGACGCCTACCGGGAGGCTGGCGACGAACACGTCGTCCAGCAGCTCCGGGCGATCGAACAGCGTGGTCGGTATCAGTGATGGCTCCGAGGGGCGTGTCTATAAGTTCCGGCCCGACGTACGCTCGTTCATGACCGATAAGCCGCAGTCCGGCGAACTGTTCGGCATCCCGTACAACTTCGAGCGGCCGTCGCTCGGACGGATGCTGTCTGCGTACTGGCAGCCCGACGAGGGAATGTTCGTAGAGAAGCCGTTCGGTATCGGCTACACGCTCAACCTCGCGAACTGGCGGTCGTGGCTCGTGCTGGCCGTCGCCGGCGGGCTGTACTACCAGCAGCGGCAGTCCGGTGAGGCGACCGAACCGGAGGCCGGAGAGGAGCCGGTTGAAGTCGTTGTTGACGACTAGCGAGACGCCGACCGAAGGGAGGCGTCTCGCCTGCGAGCGGCGAGCGTAGCGAGCCGCGAGCGGTGCTGTTTTCGGATAGATCGAAGGGAGGCGTCTCGCCTGCGAGCGGCGAGCGTAGCGAGCCGCGAGCGGTGCTGTTTTCGGATAGACGCGCGCCGTCCCAACCGCTGACGCCTCGCAACACAATCGCACCTTTTAGTGCACCCCCTCCCGAACCGTCGTGCATGTACGACCGGCTGAAGGGGTTCCGTGATTTCTACCCCGGCGAGATGTCCGCCCGCCGGGAAGTCACCGACACCATCGAGGAGCGCGTCCGTCGGTATGGCTTCCGCGAGGTCGGCACCCCCGCTCTGGAACGAACGGAGATGTACACCGACAAATCCGGCGAGGAAATCGTCGAGGAGTTGTACACCTTCGAGGACAAGGGCAGTCGAAACGTCGCCTTGACGCCGGAGTTGACGCCGACCGTCGCGCGGATGGTTGTCGCGAAACAACAGGCGCTCGCAAAACCTATCAAGTGGTTCTCGACGCGGCCGTTCTGGCGGTACGAACAGGTACAGCAGGGTCGGTTCCGGGAGTTCTACCAGACGAACGTCGACATCTTCGGCACCGACGAACCGGCAGCGGACGCCGAGATTCTCGCGGCGGCAGCCGACGTGCTGACCGGGCTCGGGCTCTCGGCTTCGGACTTTGAGTTCCGCGTCTCCCACCGGGACATTCTCGGGGGATTGTTGGAATCGCTCGAGAGCGACGTGGACACACAGGCGGCGATTCGCGCGGTCGACAAAAGCGAGAAGATCGACGACGCGGAGTATCACGAACTGCTCGTCGAGGCCGGCCTCGAGTACGGGGAAGCCGAGGCGTTCGACGCCGTGCTCGAGACCGATGATCTCGATGATCTCGTCGAGTTTGCCGACACCGAGCGGGTCGAAGCGGCCGTCGAGAACCTGCGTGCCGTGCTCGATGCCACCGAGGACTTCGGCGCGCGAGAGTTCTGCTCGGTATCACTGGAGACGGCCCGCGGGCTCGATTACTACACCGGCGTCGTCTTCGAGTGTTTCGACACCGCTGGCGAGGTGTCGCGGTCGGTGTTCGGCGGCGGCCGCTACGATGACCTCATCGAGGGGTTCGGCGGCCAGCCGACGCCCGCCGTCGGTGTCGGTATCGGCCACGCCACGCTCTCGCTTTTGTGTCAACGCGCCGGCGTCTGGCCCGAGGAGGAACTCCGGACGGATTACTACGTCCTGACGGTCGGCGACACGCGCGAGGTTGCCTCCGATATCGCCCGAAAGCTCCGCGACCTGGGCCACGTCGTCGAGGTGAACCTCACCGGCCGCGGATTCGGCAGCCAACTCTCCTATGCGGACGGCATCAACGCCGAAACGGTCGTCGTCGTCGGTGAGCAAGACCTCGAGGACGATGCGGTGACGCTGAAGGATATGGCCTCGGGCGATCAGATGCAGGTGCCGCTGGCTGAGTTCCCGCCGGAGTCGGGCCGGCCGACGTACGACGACTACGCCTAATCGTCCGAGTGCTGGTAATTTTCGACCGGTCGCGGCGCTGAGTTCGTCGTCGAGATGACGAACTGAATCCACGAGACGGCGGTCGTGTGCGTCTGCCACAACAACAATCCATAACAAGGCTGCTCCCTTGCGGGTGGGTATGACGAAGCGTCACGTCTCGCTGCCGGCCGAAGCCGAGGAGGGACTCAACGCGTTCCTCGACGAGGTCGACCGTCGGCTGTCGAGCGACGAGGATACCTGCGACGTCGTCGAGGACGTACTCGTCGACCTGCATGGCGACCGGGACGCCTACGAGCGCTGGCAGGCCGGCGGCGACGCCTCGCCCGCCGAGCGCGTCCGTCTCCAGGGCTATGACCCCTGTAACGCGACGCTCGAAAGCGAGTACTACGCCGAGAAAGACGAGGACGCCTTCCAGGATTCGAAGCATCTCCAGTGGCTCTGGCGGCAGTTCGACGCCACGCCGATGGCCGACAACGTCGAGTTCGCGCTCCGATTCCGCCGGATGCTCGCCGACCACCTCTTCGAGGAGTGTGGCGACAACTGTCGGTTCTTCAAGGGCATCTCCTTCACCTACGGCCACAACATCTCCGTCGGCGACAACGTCGTCGTCCACGACGACGTGCACCTCGACGACCGCGGTACACTCACCATCGGTGACCGCGTCTCCATCTCCGACGGTGTCCACATCTACAGCCACGACCACGACATCGTCGACCAGACCGATGTCGAGAACTTCCACACCATCGTCGAAGACGATGCACGCCTTACCTACGATTCGATGATTCGCGCGGGCGTGAAGGTCGGCGAGAACGCGGTCGTTGGCTCCCGTGCAGTCGTGCAGTCCGACGTGCCCGCACATCACGTCGCCGTTGGCATGCCCGCAAAGAGCGTTCGCGTGAAGCCAGGGTGGGAGGACGTCGCAGAGCCGGTCGACGCCGACCACGAGAACGGCCGCGCGGCGCGCGAAATTCCGTACGATCTGCCGGACGATTTCGAGCGGTTCGACGAGTTCCAGCGCGATATCGAGTCGCCGGGACGGTAAGCGCTGTTAGTCGCGGCGGTACAGTCTTGTTCCTTCGATGGCCAGTCCGACTATCGAGGCCGTGCCGACGGTGCCGGCGAGAACGCCCCAGATACCGACCCACTGCGGCAGGATGAACCCGAGCCACCCTTCGATGGAGCTGATTGTCCTGCTGAAGGCGCTATGTCGGGTGCTGTTCAGGTCGTCACCCGGTGGGACGTTCTCGGGCTCTTCGTCCAGTTGCTCGTCCGGGCCGAGGCGGTCGGCGTCGTAGATGATGGCGCGGCGATCCGAGAGGTCGTGACGCCACACGACCTCGCCCGTTTCGTTGACTTCGAGCGCCCGGAAGCCGCGGGAATCGACGATGAGCGTGTTGCCGTTCGGCAGGCGGTCGGCATCCCGTGGCCACCTGAGCTGGTCGTCTGCACTGGGGCCTTCGTAGCGCCACACCTCCTCCATCGTCGTGGTGTTATACTCGATGATCCGGTCGTTCTCGCTGTCGGCGACGATGACGTTGTCGTGGTTATCCAGGTAGTTCGGGTCGTGCTGTTCGTACATCAGGCCGCGGTTGCCGGGTTCGCCGATGACCCGCACGATGTCGTCGGTTTCGGGATCGACCTCGATGAGGACGTCGAAGTTCCGGATGGACATCAGGAGGTTGCCGTTCTCCAGTTCGTCGACGTCGTTCATGTGCGTCCAGTCCTGGTTTGGGCCCTCGTAGGTGTGGCTCTCTCGGGACGTGCCATTGACGTGGTTCTTCCAGAACTCACTGCCCTTGTCGAGGTTCTCGATGGCCGACCACTCCCAGGTGACGGCGCCGGATTCGTTGACCATGAACGTCCGGTGTTGACCCATGTCGATGATGACAGTCTGTCCGTTTTCGAGGCGGTCGGCGTCGTGTACCTCGTGGTAGCTCATGAAGCGGTCGTACCACGAGTACGACCAGACGACCTCCTTCGTATCGCGGTCGATCTCGACGACGTTGTTCTTGATGCAGTGGTCGCTGCCTTCGGGGGTGTTCTGCCACTTTTCCGGGCACTCCGCGTTCGGAATCCGCTGGCCGTACGACACCATTACGTTGCCGTTGTCGAGCAGTTCGGCGTCGAACACCGCCGCGTCCTCGGGTGTGTACTCCCAGACGCGTTCGCCCTCCGCGTCGGTGATGAACACCTCGCCGTTGTGGTTGCCGAACCAGCCGTACGCCTGTACCGTGATGAGCGTATTACCGGGGTAGGCGCCGCCGGTGTCGTCGTTCGGGGTCGCGGGCGCGCCGTTCTGGGTGTCCGCTGTCACGAACAACACCCCGAGAACGAGCAGCGAGAAGACCAGAATCGCGGTCAGGGCAAGCACGCGGTGCCGCCGATTCATATCAGACGATACGAATCTGTATGCAAAGCGTTGACGGTTCGTCCGGGCCGCTTTTGTCCGCCGGCGCGTAACGGCAGGCATGCGGAGTGTCGCCATCAACATCGGTGCCAACACGAACGAGCCCGGGTTCCGTGGCCCGATTTTCGACGACGGCCGATTCGAGTACATCCCGATTCCCGAACCGGCGCCGACCCGCGAGGACGCCGACGTGCCGACCTACGCCGACCTCGATCTCCGGACGGACGTGACAGACATCGCTGACCGTCCCGTCCACCTCGACCCGACGTTCGCGGGCGTTCACGGCTGTGAGAACTACACCTACGGTGACCCACACGGCGTCAAAGCCCGGCCCCTCCTCGATCTGGAAGCCGGCGATTACGTCTTCTTCTATGCGACGCTGACGACGGCCGGCGACGACCCTGCCGAGTGGATCACACCGGAGTGGGGTACCTACATAATCGGTCGATTTCGGCTTGACCGCGACCCTCTGACACCCGAAGCGTACCACGACCTCTCGGCGGACAGCCAGTCCGTCTTCGAGAACAACGCCCACCTGAAGCGCGACCCCTTCGATGCCGAGGTGCTGTTACACGGCGACGGCATCGGCTCGGAGCTGTACGACATCGCCGTCCCGCTGTCGAGCCGAGACGCCGGGGCGGACGCGAACCGCCTCGTCACTGATCTCTCCAGTGATTCCGGAAAAGGGCCGTGGTGGCGCCGGCCGATGAAGTTCGACCACGAGGCGACTACGGAACTGCTCGACATCCACGATACGCACGACTGCAACCGTCCGTTCGAGTGACACCTGGCCAAGAGGCTTATATCTGACCGATGGCTACCAACTAAATTGCTATGAACGACGACACACTCCGGTACGTGCCCGACCTGGAGACGGACACCGTCAGCCGTATCGTCCGGACAGTGCTTGCGCTGGCTGGCCTCCTGCTTCTGGTCGGGCTCATCGCGGTACTGCCCGGCGTCGACCGGCTGTTGGCGGCGTTGACCGTCTCGCCGGTGGCGCTTGTGCTTGCCGTCGCGACGCTTCTGGTCGTCGGTGCGCTCGCCCGTATTGCCCCCGCTGCCGAGCGACTGGTCGAACAGGTGCTCGACGGCCCGAAAGGCGTCGTCTCGAACGCCGCAGCGAGCGCGAAACTGCTCGTGTGGTTCGCCGCCATCGTCGTCGCCTATCGTGGGTTCGCGCCGGCCGTCACGCCTGTGTTCAGAGCGTTCGGCATCGGCGGGCTCTACCACCTCGGATTCCTGCTGGCTGGCCTGCTTGCCTTGGGCGCGTTCGCTCGCCGGCTGTATCACTGCTGGAACCCGGTGACGCGGTTCCTGACGGTGTACGTGATGGATGCGACGGGCCAACAGACCGAGCCGGACACTGCCTCAAGGCAGTGATTCTTCGATAGCAGCCGACTCACGATGTTCGAGAAATGCGTCGTCCGGGATTCCCGCGAGCGAAGCGAGCAGGAAGTCGGACGGCAAACGACCGCAGGGAGGTTTGCTCGCGGGTCGCTTCGCTCGCGGTTCCCATCGTCACCGCTCGCATCGAGGCTTCTCCCTCCGCTCGAAGCCTCGCTCTCCCCGCTCGCAATTTTCGAGGCGCTCACTACGTTCGCGCCTCGCAATGCGCCGTCCGGGATTCCCGCGAGCGAAGCGAGCAGGAAGTCGGACGGCAAACGACCGCAGGGAGTGCGCCGTCCGGGAATTGAACCAGAATCAGACATTCCGGGCTGCCTGCAGGAGCGGGCTGCCGGGCTGTGACTGATAGGGCTGCAATTCCCTCTCGGCGATTTCTCTCACGATGTTCGAGAAATGCGCCGTCCGGGAATTGAACCCGGGCTCTAGCCTTGGGAAGGCTATGTCCTACCACTGGACCAACGGCGCGCGTCCGTTGCTATCCGACGGCCGCACTTGAACGTAGCGCCTCGTCGCCGTCTTTGGAACCGGACACGCGTACAGAAACCCTGCGGTAACGGGTGCTTATTAGTCCTGAACGGCCGAACGGGCACTCGATGACGAAGGCTTCACCGATACTCGAAGGAACGAACGTGGATTTGCTGTTCTCCGAGGCGGAACTCGACGCGCGCCGCGAACACATCGTCGGGTTCATCGAGACACTCGTCGAGGACGCTGGCGCCGAGGGTGCCGTGTTGGGTCTGTCCGGGGGCATCGATTCGACGCTCACCGCCTATCTGGCTGTCGAGGCGCTCGGCGAGGACGGCCTCCACGGACTCTTGATGCCCAGCGAATCGAACCCTGAGGCAGACCAGACTGACGCCGAACGGGTCGCCGAGGAACTGGGCATCGAGTACGACGTCATCGACATCAACCCCATCGTCGACTCCTTCGTCGAGGCGGCGCCCGACCACGCGGCCGACGACCGGATGGCGCTGGGCAACGTTCGCGTGCGGACGCGCGGCGTGTTGAACTACTTCGTTGCGAACGCCGAAGACCGCCTCGTCCTCGGGACGGGCAACCGCTCCGAGGCTGCGACGGGCTATTTCACCAAGTACGGCGACCAGGCGGTCGATTGCAATCCCATCGGGAACCTCTACAAGTGTCAGGTGCGCCAGCTGGCCCGCGAGGTTGGCGTGCCCGACGACCTCGTCACGCGCACGCCAACGGCGGGGATGTGGACGGGCCAGACCGACGAGGAGGAGATGGGGCTCGGCTACGACGAACTCGACGCGATTCTCGCACTCCACGTCGACGGGCCGTTCTCGAAAGCCGCGACCGGCCGGACGCTCGACGTTCCCGAGGAAGCAATCGACCGTGTCGTCGAACTGTACGAGAAAAGCAAACACAAGCGGTCGATGCCGCCGGCCCCGGAACCGCTGTAAGCGCCGCGCGCGTCAGGCTTCGGTGACGACGATGCGGACGTGGTCGCCATCCTGTAAGACGTAACTGAGGTCTGTCACCGGCTCGCCGTTGATCTCGAAGACCACGTCGTATCCCTCGCCGTCGGTGTAGGTCGTCCCCTCGACAGTGATGGAGTTCGGCGACAGCGAGACGTCGAATCCGAGCGATTCCATGGCGTACTCGAAGGTGACGCCGGTCGCGTGAGCGTGCCACTCCGTGCCGTCACGACTCTCGAAGTGGAACCGCCTGTCCTGCACCTGGTATTTGTCTTGTGAGAAATCGATCTGGTCGCCGGTGACGGTCATCTCCATGGTGCCGTGGTAGTGGGCGCTGCCGGCACCGCCGATGTTGTCGGCCGAGCCACCGGCGATGAAGACGACGTAGCCGACGATTGCAGCAGAGGCAAGCAGAACGACTCCGAGGGCGATGGGGCCGGTCGGGAGGCCATCGTCAGGGTCGGTGCCGCCGACGCGGCGTTTGTCTATCGGGCCGAGTTCGTCGGCGTGTTCGGATTTGAGATGTTTCAGATGGGCCTCCTCGCTATTGTGGGCGGCGCCACAGTACTCACACTCGGGCATTCGTACCTCCCCTAACTCACCGAAGGGTTCAACGTTTACGGTGCGAAAACTGGGGTGGCTCACTCACCGTAGGTGGCCAACTCCTCCGCATGTGCGGCCACGAGCCTCTCGAAGGCCGCCACTTCCGCGTCCTCCTGGTCGGCTTTCGCCCCGCGGTCGCGCACACGCTCTTTCAGCACGCCGAGTGCCTGCTTGTCGTTTTTCGTGAGCCCCTTGGCGACGTCGTGGGGGTCGTCCACGACGCGGGAAACGAGCCCGATTCGGCGCGCCTCATCGGCGTCGATGACACGGCCGGACAGCGAGAAATCCAGGGCGTTGCCCAGCCCGACGATTTCGGGAAGTCGGACGGTGCCGCCCCACGCGCCGAACAGGCCGAAGGTGACGCCGGGTTCGCCGAACGTCGCCCCCGGCGTCGCGAGCCGAATATCGCACGCCAAGGCGAGTTCGACCCCGCCACCACGGGCGGCCCCGTCGATGCCGGCGACGACGACCGAGTCTGTAGTTTCGATGCTGTCGGCGACACGCTGTCCGCGACGAACGAACCGTTTGACATCGCCGCTTTCGGCGACTTTGGCGACGACCGAGAGGTCGGCACCCGCACAGAACGCTTCGCCCTCGCCGCGGAGGTAGACGACCGGCGTCGGCGCATCCACGACCGCGGTTTCGAGCGCGTCGAGCAGCTCGGGGGTGAGTGCGTTCCGGCGCTTCGGCCGGTCGAGCGTCACGACGCGAACCTCGCCGTCGTCTTCGACATGAATCATACCCCGAAGTGGCCACCGTTTCCAAAGGTCTTTGCCCTTCGCTACCCTACACAGAGCCAATGGAGGAAGCCGCCGCGGTTCGGCGGGCTGCGTCCGAGGCGACAGCCGACATCGTGCCGGATGCACTTCGCGAAACCATCGACGAGTACGTCGAGGACGGCTCCGTCGTCCCCGGTGTGTTGACCCTTTTGAGCGCTCGCGCGGTGTCCGGCAACGCTCCCGATGATCTTGCCGAACAGGCCGCCGGCGTCCAGCTCATCTACGACGGCCTGCGTCTCACCCGCGACCTCGCACAGGAGAACCCCTGGAGCGGGCTGGGAGCCGATGGAATCGCCGACACCGCCAGCGCTGACGTCGCGGATATGGAGATTCTCGCTGCCGACGTGCTCGTTTCACGGGGGTTCTACCTCCTGGCACGCACCGACGCCGCCGAAGACGCCGTCGAGGTCGTCCGGGCGTTCGGCCGCGACCAGACCGAACGCGAGGACGCCACCCCAGATCGGGTGGCCGACCTCGATGGGAACCTCGAGACCGACGTGCTTGAGCTCGCGGTCACGACCGGCGTCACCGCCGCCGGCGGTCGCACCGACGACGCGACCGGCATCGCGACTGAATTCTCTCCCTCGGATTCGCGGTTCGACCCCCCAGAGGCCTTCTTCAGTGACGGCCGACGCGACCGCGTCGCAAGCCTGTCAACCGCTAGCGGGCGGCCACTGAATCGAAACGACTAACAGTTCAACCCGGCTACGGTCGAGTGCCTGCCTGGGTAGCTTAGCGGTAAAGCGCGTCCTTGGTAAGGACGAGACCCCGAGTTCAAATCTCGGCCTAGGCTTCACGGGCTTCAGAACCTCTCTCCCCATTTTACGCTCTTCTTAGGA
>NZ_JBLGBY010000020.1:0-31651 GCF_047616845.1 Natronomonas sp.
GGAAGCCGAAGCCGAAGCGGAAGCACAGGAGGAAGCCGAAGAAGTCCCTGAGACGGCGGAGTTGAACCGAATCGACGTCGACTCGCTGCGTGAACACGTCGGCGACGTGGTTCGGCTTGAAGGCGAAGTCGTCTCCGTACGACAGACCTCCGGCCCGACGGTGTTCGAACTGCGTGACGAGACCGGCGTCGTCGACTGTGCGGCCTTCGTCGAGGCGGGCGTCCGAGCCTACCCCGAAATCGAGGCCGACCATATCGTCCGACTGGACGGCGAGGTTCGGCTCCGACGCGACGAGATCCAGGTCGAAACCGAATCGCTCGTCGAACTCGAAGGCAAGGCACTCGGCGCGGTCGAAACCCGAATGGACGAGGCGCTGGACAACCGCGCCAGCCCGGAGACCACGCGGCTGCTCGCCGATGACGATGCGGTGACGGAGATTCGAGACGACATCACTGACGCTGCGACCGCTATTCGCCGCGCAGTGCTCGAATCCCGACCGGTCGTCGTTCGACACGACGCCACGGCGGACGGTTACGTCGCTGGTGCGGCTATCGAGCGGGCCGTGCTGCCGCTCATCGAATCCGAGCACGCCACCGCCGACGCGGTGTATCATTACTTCGACCGCCGGCCGCTCGAGGACGGCGTCTACGACATGAACGACGCGACGAAAGACGCCACGCGGATGCTCGGCGACCGGGAGCGTCACGACGAGAAACTCCCGCTTTTCGTCTTCGCCGCCGCCGGGTCGACGGCCGCCTCGACTGACGGCCTCGAATTGCTCGACATCTACGGCGCGCCGCGCGTCGTCCTCGACGGCCGCCCGGCCGACGAGGAGGTCGTCGACGAGATCGGCTCGCTTGTCACCGTCGAACAGCGCACCGCCACCACGGTCGCCGCCAACGTCGCCGCCGCCGTCAACGACGACGTCTGGGACGACCTCGAACATCTGCCGGCCATCAGCTACTGGGACGATACGCCGTCGGTGTACGCCGACCTCGCCGCAGAGGCAGGCATCGACGAGGAGATGGCCCGCAAACTGCGCGAAGCCATCGCACTGAAAGCGTTCTATCAGTCCTATGAGGACAAACGCGAACTCATCATCGACCTCCTGTTCGAGAAGCGGACGGGCCTCGCAGAGCAGGTCTCCGAACAGTTCGAGACGAAGATGGATGCGGCGCTCGACACCGCGACGGCGAACCTCGATGAGCGTGAAATCGACGGTGCGACCGTGACGGTGCTCGACACCGAAGCGTACACGAACGAGTACAACTTCCCGCCGACGCGGCTCCTGCTCGACGAGCTCGCACGCCGGCTCGATGTCGATGCAGTGATCGGCGTTGCGAAGGACGAACTCCACATCCGCACCGAGGCCGCCCTCGACCTCGAGGCGGTCGTCGCCTCGCTGCAGTTGTCGGCCCCCGAGGCCGGCGTCTCCAACCCCGGCGCTCGACAACCGAAGATCGAGTTCCTGGCCGGCGAACGCGACGCCGTGCTCGATGCGGTCGTCGACGCGGTCGCAGAGCAGATCGCCGCGCCCTCCGCGTAACGCGACTACTTCTCCGCCGGCCTACTGCGCCGGATGCGTTTTCTCGCTGGCTTCCCAACGAAGGGTATGCACCGTCGGTCACTCCTCGTCGCGCTCGGTGCCGGATTGGCCGGCTGCAACAGCCGCAGTGCCGACAGTTCGGAGCCACAGCCGACGGTTACCCCGGCCCCGCTCCCGGAGGACGAACCGACGACGGGCGAGCCGCTCGCAGTCGAGGACTCGGGTTTCGATGCCGACATCGGGACGCCGGACGACGTTCAGTTCTTCCACGAACTCGACCCCGGTTTCGAGCTCGGTCTCGTGCCGAGTCAGGAACGGTTCACGCCGTCGACGACGGCGGCAGCAATCCGACTCCAGAACGACCGCCCGTCCCCACTGTTCGTTTCCTCGGGCTGGAATCTCCGGAAATACACCGGCGAACGCTGGGTGCGGATTCTCGCGCCGCATCTCAACCGTGGCGGCATCACGTCCGTCGCCGCCGAAAGCGAGTGGCGACGCCAACATCGCATCACGAACGTCTTCAGCCTCCCGATTCTCGGGCCGGGGCTGTACGCCCGCGTCGAGGACGTGCGCGTCAATGACGGGAGCATCGGCGGCGAGATACGCTCGCTCGGCGCGCTGTTCGAGGTCGAGGGGACGACGTACGATGTCACCCCGAAACGACCGGCCGAACGCGACGGCGATACGGCGATGCTCGTCGTCAGCGAGACGACGGACGCGGTGACGGTGTTCGAGCAAATCGAGGAGGATGACGTTCCCGCTTCGACCGTTTCGCTCGTGCCGGAGGTCATCGGTGCGATACCGTTGTTCCGGGACGCGGTTCCGCTGCTCGACTCCGTCTCGGAGGTGCGTGTCCAGTCGCCTTCGTCGCCGCTGACCTTCGAATACCTCTCGGAGGCGCCGGTTCGAGACGTGCCCGTCGGGCCGGAGACGCGCTTCGAACACGATGGCGTGGTGTTCACCGTTCGCGTCGTCGACCCCAACCGCTAGCCACTTACCGCCGGGCGTCCTTGTTCCGACAGCGAATGAGTACCGATGTCGACCCGGCCGACACCGAGGCGTTCGAACGCGTGTGTGAGTCGCTCGTCGAGGACATCCTCGCGGGTGACATCGACCGCGACGACCTCGAATCCGCCAAGATGGACGCCTGCCGGGAGTATTCCTCGCCGAAGGTACCGAAGAACACCGAACTGCTCGATTACGCCCCCGAGGAGCACCGCGAGGAACTGGAGCCGATTGTGCGGCGAAAGCCCGTCCGCACGGCTTCGGGTGTCTCGCCCGTAGCTATCATGACCTCGCCGCACACCTGCCCGCACGGGAAGTGTCTCTACTGCCCCGGCGGGCCGGCATCGGAGTTCTCCTCCTCGCAGAGCTACACCGGCCACGAGCCGGCGGCCGCCCGTGGCGTCCAGAACGATTACGACCCGTATGGCCAGGTGACGCTTCGGCTGCATCAGTTGCGGAAAATCGGCCACCCCGTCGACAAGGTCGAACTCATCCTGATGGGCGGGACGATGACCGCACGCAGCCACGACTATCAGGAGTGGTTCGTCAAGCGCGCCCTGGAAGCGATGAACGATTACGACCTCGATGCGGAACCGACCCCGAGCGAGGAGAAGTCGTTCAAGCCCGACCCCGACGACGTCGAGTTCAGCTATCTGGAGGATGTCATCGCCGAAAACGAGACGGCGCCGATTCGGAACATCGGCACCACCTTCGAGACCAAGCCGGACTGGTGTGACCCAGAGCAGATCGACCGGATGCTCGACCTCGGCGGCACCAAAGTCGAGGTCGGCGTCCAGACGACCTACGAGCGCGTGAACCGCGAGATGCACCGCGGACACGGCGTCCAGGCCTCCCTCGACGCCAACCGACGGCTCCGTGATTCGGCGTTCAAGGTGGGGTACCACATGATGCCTGGTCAGCCCGGCATGTCCAAGGAGATGTGCCTGCAGGATTTCCGCGAGCTCTTCGAGAACTCCGATTGGCGGCCGGATTACCTCAAAATCTACCCGACGCTCGTCGTCCGCGACACGATCACCTACGACATGTGGCGCAACGAGGAGTACGACCCGCTCACAAACGAGGAAGCCGCAGAGTTAGTCGCGGAGATCAAATCCATGATTCCGCGGTACACGCGGCTCCAGCGCGTCCAGCGTGACATCCCCGCCGACTTCATCGACGCCGGCGTCTGGAAATCCAACCTCCGACAGCTCGCCCGCAAGCGGATGGACGAACACGGCTGGGACTGTGACTGCATCCGCTGCCGTGAGGTCGGCATGAACGACGAGGAGCCGGAGACCGTCGAGATGGATGTCATGACCTACGAGGCGGCGGGCGGCACGGAGCATTTCATCTCCTTCGAGGACTTCGAGAACGACCTTCTCATCGGCTTCTGTCGGCTCCGCTTCCCCAACGACCCGGTTCGTCGCGAACTGGACAACGCGGCGCTCATCCGAGAGCTCCACGTGTACGGGAACGAGGTCGGCGTGGGCAGCGAGGCGCCACGCGCCTCGGATGCGAGCGGTGAAACCGCGAGCGCCCACCAGCACAAGGGGTACGGTCGTCGGCTGCTCGAAAAGGCCGAACACATGGCCGCCGACGCTGGCTACGAGAAGCTCTCGGTCATCTCGGGCATCGGCGTCCGGGAGTACTACCGCGAGAAACTCGGCTACTACCAGGACGGCCCGTACGTCTCGACGCGGCTGTAATCAGCGCAGCGACCCGGCGCAATCGCGGCCCGTGCCTGTTCGAGCGTTTCTCCGATTTTCGTCGCTCGATCGCCGAGGATGCCGTCGTCGCCACATTCTCCGAACAGCACCGGGTGAATCCCACCGCTTCTCGGGGGTTAATATGCCTCGACGCGGAACGGATACGCATGCCGCGACGCGTCGCCGACGGCGTCCACCTACTCGACGTTGGCTGGCCGGAGCCGGTCGGGTCGAACGCCTATGTAGTCGATGATGGCGACGTGACGCTCGTCGATACCGGTCTCCCGATTCCGCGGCGGTCGCTCTCCGGTGAACTCCGGGCGGCCGGCTTCGAGACAGCCGATATCGACCGGGTGCTCTTGACCCATTACGACATCGACCACGTCGGCGGATTGGGCCGGCTCGACGTGGATGTTCCAGTGTATCTCGGTGCCGCCGACGCGGAACTCGTCCGTCGGTCGTGGTCGCCGCCGTGGCGTCACCACAAGGGCGCGTTCCACCGCCTCGTCCGTCGGCTCTTCTCGCTGTCGAGCGTCGACCTCCGACCCGTCGAGGACGGGGACGAAATCGGTGGCTTCCGAGCGGTTCATACGCCCGGCCACAACCCCGGACATACGGTCTTTCTCCACGAGGGCTCCGAGACGGCGCTGCTCGGCGACCTCGTGTGGGAATCCGACAGGCAGTTCGTTTCGCCACCGTGGCTGGATTCATACGACAAAGAAGAGATCGCGACGAGCATCGGCCGCGTCGCCGAGGAGTCGTTCGAGCACGCCTGTGTCGGACACGGAACGCCCCTCTCGCCGGCGGCGGACGCAACACTGCGCGCATTGGCGGCAGAGTTGTAGGACGAGCGCGCGTTTTTGCGGGGCGCCCCCGTAGCCCCTGCATGGAACTCGCCATCGTCGGAGCGGGCGCTGCTGGCGCCGCCGCAACGTATGCGCTCCGTGACACCGATGTCGACGTGACCGTCTTCGAGAAGTCGCGGGGTGTCTGCGGCCGCGCCGCGACCCGCCGAAAGCACGGCTGCCGGTACGACCACGGCGCAAACTACGTCAAATCGAACAGTCCACGGGTGAACGAACTCATCACGGAGACGCTCCCGACCGACGGCCTCGTCGACATCCAGGAGCCGGTCTGGACGTTCGATGCAGCCGGCGATATCGAACCCGGTGAGAGCCGCGACGACCACAAGTGGACGTACGAAGACGGCATCACTCAGTTGGGAAAGCGGCTTTTCGACCGCGCCGACGCCGACATCGAGTTTGAAACACGCGTGGGGCGGCTCTCACACAGTGGCGGCAACTGGTGGCTGCTCGACACCGACGGCAACGATCTCGGGACGTTCGACGCGGTGCTTCTGACGCCGCCAGCGCCACAGACGGCCGATATCCTCGCGGCCACGGAGTGGAACGATTCGCTTCTGGCCGATATCCAGGCTGCCGTCGATGCAGTCCCGTATCGCACCATCTACGCCGTCCTCCTGCACTACCCCTTCGAGGTCGAGTATCCGTGGTACGGACTGGTCAACACCGACCGCGAACACCCGGTCGGCTGGCTCTCGCGTGAGGAACTGAAGGACGGCCACGTTCCGGCCGGCGAATCGCTTTTTGCCGCACAGATGTCTCCAGAGTGGTCGGTTGACCGGTATGAGGATCCAAGCGAGGCGGTGAAAGCCGATGCGGCGGAACTGGTCGCAGACTTACTCGACGACGAGCGATTCGCCGACCCCGATTGGACGGACAGACAGGGATGGCGGTACGCACTGCCTGACGATGGCGTCGACGACATCGTCAGAGATGCCGAACCACACGGGCTCTACGTCGCAGGCGATTGGGTTGTCGGCGACGGACGCGTCCATCTCGCTGTCGAGAACGGGCTTGAGGTCGGCGAACGAATCGCCGACGACAGCGCCTGAACAGGGTTAGGCCCGCGCCAGCACCCAGAAAGCGGCGAGCCCGCCGACGCCGATGACGAACCAGTAGCTCGTCAGCCGGTAGACGGTCGTGACCGCGAGCGCCTCGTTGGCTGAGAAGGCGACGAGGGCGGCCAAAAGCGCGATGAGCGTGCCCTCAATCGCGGCGAGGCCACCTGGCAGCGGCGTCGACCCCGCGATGACGGTGACGGGCACCAGAAAGCAGACCAGTAACAGCGGCACCGGGAGGCCGAGTGCGAGCCCGGAGAAGTACAGCGGGAGCGCAAAGAGTATCCACCCGAGGTAAGCGAATCCGACCGCGGCAAGAAGCGCCCGCGGCGCGTCGGCGATGAGCTCGACCGATTCATACAGGTGTTCGATGCGACTCTCGACGCCCTCGATGGTGAATCGGTTGGTTCGGCTCGTTATCGGGAGAAGCGCACGCAGAATACCGTTCTTGACCCGTCCCCGATAGAGCCACAGGGCGACGATAACGGCAGGGAGTCCGATGGCCAGCGCAACGAGCAACGCCGCGAAGACCTCGGTTCCGGTCGGAAGCGCAGCCGTGAACAGCAGGTAGCCGAGGCCGAAGAGCCCAACACTGAAAAACGGCAGCAGACGCAGCAGGTCGGCAGTCACGACGCTCGCGAGACTCTCCTCGTAGCTGGCCTCGGTGTCTCTTGCGAGGATGTACGCGATGAAGGGCTCGCCGCCCGCCTGTCCCATCGGGGTGACGTAGTTCGCGAACGTCGCGGCGTAGAACGTCACGATGAGTTCTCGGTACGGGACGGAGATATCGATGGCTTCGAGCACGATCTGCCAGGTTTTGGCCCACGCGGCCAGACAGAGAAGGGTTGATAGACATGCCACGGCGACCCAGCGGAGGTCGGCGGCTGCGAGCCGGCGAATCGTCTCCTCCCACCCGATGACGGCGCCGAGGAGGTATACCAGAACGATGGCGATAGCGAAGCCAGCGCCGATCTTGACCGACGTGCGCGGGTCGATTGGCCACAGTCGCGATCCGTCTCCGGACATCGTCACAGTCCCACAATCAGGCCCCACCCGCTAGAGGTTTGCGGATATTATCGTTGCCGAAGCCGTCGGGTTTCAACTGCCGATCTTGGTCACTTGGTACCACTCTCCCTCCCAGGTGAGGTAGTACTCCAGGAACGACTTGACCGTCAGGATACCGTGGCCGAAGTACACCAGCGGGACGAGGAAGACGCCCGGCAGGAAGCCATCGACGTGGCCGGCGCGGTAATCGTGCAGCCAGACCGCGCCGACGGTTGCCAACACGAGACCATACGGAACGAGGAACGCGGATTCGATCCCCTGGACGGTGAGGATGAGGATGTGGGAAAGCACAACGAGCATGAACGCGCCGGCCATGAGGCCGCCAGCGGCGCGGCCGATGGAGAGGATGTCATCGAAGCCGAGGTCGCCGTCCAGGGCTTCCTGGATTCGTGAGTGGACGACCTCGACGTGGCCGATACGCCAGCGTTTTCGCTGCCCCCAGAGGTCACGAACCGAGTGGGGCGCCTCCATCGTATTGGCGCAGCTTCGATCCTGTTTGACCGTGAGATTCGCGCGATAACATTTGTGCGAGAAGTCGATGTCCTCGGTCAGCTTGTCGTCGTAGCCGCCAGCGAGCTCGAAGGCGGTTCGGGTGAATGCTGTCGACGAGCTCTGACAGTGGGTGAAGCCAGCGAGGTCGGCCGCGGCGTAGCCGGTGTGGACGACGAGTCGCTCACAGTACGCAAGCGTCTCCACGACGCCGGTCGGCCGGGGAATGCGCCGACCCTGGAAGACGTCGACATCACCGAGCAGATTCCCCATCGCCGTCGGAATGAACATCGGCGAGATGGATTCGTCGGCGTCGAACACGGCGAAGTAGTCGGCGTCGCTCTCGCGGACGGCGTGGTTGATGGCCAGCGCCTTCGACCCCGGGTCTCCGTTGACCAGGCACTCGACGGCGTCGTATTCGGCAGCCAACTCCTCGGCTCGGTTCCGAGTCGTTGGGTCGTCGGGTTCGACGACGACGGCGACCGAAAGCGAATCGTAGGCGCTCTCAACGAGACTTTCGACACAGACGTCGACGATGTCCGCATCGCGATACGCTGGGACGATAGCCTGGACATCCGGCCCCGAGAGAACGGGGTCGGGGCCGTTGTCGCGCCAGACATCCCAGACGACGTAGGCCCCCGTAATCGCCACGAAGGCGAAGGAAGCGCCGATGGTCACGATGCCTTCGAAGAACGATACGTGAACGGACAGCGGGACGATAGTCACCGTCCACATATCGATCCCGGACAGTACCCCGACGACTACGAGCGCGCCGACCCCACAGACCGTGCCTGCGATTTCGGTGAGGCGTCGGGATGATGTATGCATAGTATATACCACTTATTTTCAGGTAATCAGCCTTACGTATTTGTTCTGCGAGACGATTCAGTGATGAAGGTTTCCTTGTGCTGATATTAAAATGATGGCATCTTCGAGGAATCGAAGCTCCAGGCAAGCCCATCACCGTACAGATTTGTCGTGTGATGGAGTTGTCTGTCCGCCTACCGCTCGTACACGTAGGCGCTCAGTTTCGCGTCGACGTCTGAAAGCACGGACGATCCGTGAAAAACGAGGCCATCCGCGAAATCGTATTCGAGAAGCCGCGTCAGCGACCGTTCGGCTTGATTACGGTCGTCGGTACACCTGGTTCAAATCACCAAGCGATGCTGACGGTGCGATACGCGCCGGCGGCCACGAGGCCGGCCGAGACGAGCGCGAGCCAGAAGACGCCGCCGAAACGCAGCGAGCGTGGCTGCAGGACAGCGAGGATAAGCGTCAGAACACCGACCGCGGTCGCCGCGCGGAGGGCGAGATGGTCGAGTGCCTCACGAAAGGCGAGCACACCGGACAGAAGCAACAGCGCACCAGTGCCGACGACGAGGAGGCCGGTCACGAACGGGTCGAACGGCGGCGGTGCGAAGCCAGCGACCAGGAACTCGGCGGTACCGATGGCCGCGACAGCACCCCCCACGAGCATCGCGATGGCGGCGGAGAGACGGTCGTCCATACCGCTCGTCCGGCGACCATGTCCTAAGGGGTTGCGAAGCGAGCGAACCCGTCAGGCCTTTCTCCGGGCCGCGTGAGCGTTGGAGTATGGACAGAAAGCGGGCGATGACGAGCGTCGACCTCGCCGCCCAGGTCGGCGAACTCCGGGATTACACCGGCGCCGTCGTCGATAAGGCCTATCTCTACGGCGACGACCTCGTGCGGCTGAAGATGCGGGATTACGACCGCGGCCGCATCGAGCTCATCGTCGAGGTCGGCGACCCAAAGCGAGCCCACGTCGCCACGCCGGAGCACGTTCCCGATGCCCCAGGCCGGCCACCGAACTTCGCGATGATGATGCGGAACCGAATCGCGGGCGCGAACTTCGTCGGCGTCGAACAGCACGGTTTCGACCGCATCCTCACCTTCGAGTTCGAACGCGAGGATGCGACCACCTACGTCGTCGCCGAACTGTTCGGGGACGGCAACATCGCCGTGATGAACGAAGACCGCGAGGTCATCGACTCTCTCGACACCGTCAGGCTGCGCTCCCGCACCGTCGCTCCGGGTTCCCAGTACGGCTACCCCGAGTCGCGATTCAATCCCCTGCAGTGTGACTACGACGCCTTCGAGGCGAAGATGGAGCAGTCCGATACCGACCTCGTGCGGACGCTCGCGACGCAGTTGAACTTCGGCGGCCTCTACGCAGAGGAGCTCTGTACCCGCGCTGGCGTCGAGAAAACGGTCGATATCGCCGATGCCACCGACGAACAGTACGAGGCGCTTTTCGGCGCACTCGAACGGATGCGCGAGCGGATTCACGAGAGTCGCCTCGACCCGCGGCTCTACGAGGAGACCGAAGAGGAGACGACGAAGGTCGTCGATGCGACGCCGCTGCCGCTCGAAGAACACGAGGCCGAGGGGTACGACGCGACGGCGTTCGAGAACTTCAACGGCGCTATCGACGAGTATTTCCACCGGCTCGAGCAGGAATCCGAGGCGGCCAGCGAGGCGCCGGGAAGCTCTCGACCGGATTTCGAGGCGGAAATCGAGAAGTACAAACGCATTATCGAACAGCAGAAGGGCGCCATCGAGGATTTCGAAAAGCAGGCCGAGACCGAACAGGAGAAGGCGGAACTGCTGTACGGCAACTACGACCTCGTGGACGAAATCTGCTCGACGGTACAGGAGGCCCGCGACGGCGGGGTTCCGTGGACGGATATCGAGGCGACGTTCGAGGAGGCCGCCGAACAGGGCATTCCGGCGGCTGAGGCCGTCGTAGGCGTCGACGAGGCTGAAGCGATGGTCACCATCGAAATCGACGACGCCCGAATCGACGTTGACCCCTACATGGGCGTCGAGAAGAACGCCGACCGTCTCTACACCGAGGCCAAGCGCATCCGGTCGAAGAAGGAGGGCGCCCAATCAGCCATCGAGGACACTCGCGAAGACCTCGAGGATGTCAAACAGCGCCGTGAGGAATGGACGGAGCCAGGTGAAGAGGAGGAGACAGAGGCGGAGGAAGCCGTCGAGCGGGATTACCTCTCGATGGGGTCGGTTCCGGTTCGGTACGACGAGCAGTGGTACGAACGGTTCCGTTGGTTCCGGACGAGTGATGGGTTCCTCGTTCTCGGCGGCCGCAACGCCGACCAGAACGAGGAGCTCGTCAAGAAGTACATGGAGCCCTCGGACTGCTTCTTCCACGCGCAGGCCCACGGCGCGCCGGTGACGATTCTGAAAGCGACCGAACCCGACGAGGCTGCTCGGGACGTCGACATCCCCGACTCCAGCACGGAGGAGGCCGCCCAGTTCGCCGTCTCATACTCGTCGGTCTGGAAAGACAAGAAGTTCTCCGGCGACGTCTACGAGGTTGATCCCGATCAGGTATCGAAAACACCCGAAAGCGGCGAGTATATCGAGAAAGGCAGTTTCGTCATCCGGGGCGACCGGAACTACTACCGGGACGTGCCGGTCGGTGTCGCTATCGGCATCAAATGCGAGCCGGACACCCGCGTCATCGGCGGGCCGCCGGACGCAATCGAGCCACGAGCCGAAACCTCAGTGCGGCTGGAGCCTGGCCAGTTCGCCCAGAACGACATCGCGAAACGAATCTACCGGACGTTCCGGGAGCGCTTCGAGGACACCAGTTTCATCCGGAAGATCGCCAGTCCCGACCGGGTTCAGGAGTTCTGCCCCAACGGCGGCAGCCGGATGGTCGGGGAGTGATTCCAGGCGGGGATTCCTCGTCCCGTGGTTATAAGCGCAGGCCGGCCGTCGAGTCGGCTATGTTCCGTGAGGCGTTGGATTATCCGACGAGACCACCGGCAGGCGGTCGGGCCGTTCTCATCGGTGGTGCGCTGTTGCTCCTGCTTTTCATGTTGGTCGTCGCCGGCAGCCTCGGCCCGGTGTACGTGCTGCTCAGCCTCCTGGCACTCCTCCCGTGGCTCATCGTCCGCGGGTACTACGTCCAGGTCGTCCGGACGACCATCGGCCACGACTACCCCACCCCGCCGCAGTTCACCGAGTACGGCCGCCTTCTTTCGGATGGGTTCAAGGCACTCGTCATCGCGGTGCTGTACGTTCTCCCAGCAGTCGTCGTCTTGGGCCCGCTCATCTACATCCGGTCGCTCGACGTCGACCTCGGGACAGTGCTCGCCGCTGCCGGCCTCCCATCGGCGTTCGTGACCCCCGCCCTCTCCGGCATCGGGATGGTCGCCCTGTTCGCGTTCATGTATCTCATCGGTGCGTTGTACGCGATCCCGGTCGGCGTCGCCCTCTTCGCCTACACGGGTCGGTTCCGTGCCGCGTTCGACCTCCAGACGGTCGCTTCCGGCGCCGGAAGCGAGGATTACGTAGTCGCGTGGTTCGTCTCACTGCTCCTGCAGGTGCTTCTGTTGCCAATCGCGTACGCGCTGCGCGTGCTCCTCATCGGATTCTTCATCCACTTTCTCGTCTCGATGGCGGTTCGGTACTGCTACGGCCGGGGCGTCGGGCGCGCACTCGACCTCGACCCACTCGTTCCCGACAAGGCCACGGAACCCAGCGATGGCACGCCGTGGGACGAGGAGGCGTTGACACCGGCCGTCCGCCCGGTGAGTGACTCGGCCGACAGCGACCGCCGGTAGCGAGGAAGGGTAGCGCACTTAGGGATGCCGCTCGGAGTCGGCGTATGCGCATCGCCGATCGCGAGGCTGTCGAGGGACGAGGCGAGCGTATCACGCTCGTCCCCGAGAGCCTCGACGACCTGTGGCACCTCACCTACATTCTAGAGCCCGGCGACCTCGTTTCCGGCGACACCACCCGGCGAATCCAACGCGAGGATGATAAGATGCGGGACACCGGTGGCCAGCGCGAGCCGATGTGGGTGCAGATCGAGGTCACCGATGTCGAGTTCGCGAAGTTCGCGAACCGCCTGCGTGTCGGCGGCGAAATCGTCGATTGCTCCCGTGAAGACCAGCTCGGCTTCCATCACACGCTCAACATCGAGGAACACGACGAGATCACCGTCGAGAAGGTCTGGCAGGTCGACCAACTGGAGCGACTCGAAGAGGCCGTTGAGGCGGCTGAACAGCCCGATGTCGCCATCGCGACAGTCGAAGAAGGGGAGGCACACGTCCACACCGTCGCCCAGTACGGCGTTGACGAACGCGCGTCGATTACGGGCACGACCGGCAAAGGCGAGTACGCCCGCGGCCGCGAGGAACTGTTCGCCGAGCTGACGGAGATACTGAAGCGGATGGACGCCGAGGCCATCATCCTCGCCGGCCCGGGCTTTACGAAACAGGACGCCCTCGACTACATCGAGGATACCGCTCCCAAGGTGGCCGAGAAGATACAGATGGTCGATACCGCCGCTGTCGGCGACCGAGGCGTTCACGAAGTGCTCAAACGGGGCGCCGTCGACCGCGTGCAGACGGAGACCCGCATCTCGCGGGAGGCCGAACTCATCGACGAACTGATGGAACGCATCGGCGAGGGTGCGAAGGCGGCCTATGGCGTCGAGGAGGTACAGAAGGCAGCCGATTACGGCGCCACCGACACCGTGCTTATCCTCGATAAGCGGCTCCGTGAGGAACGGGCCGGCGAAGGCGACTGGGACGTCGACGTCAACGAACTCGTCAAGAGCGTCGAACGGCAGGGCGGCGACGTAACCGTCTTCTCCCACGAGTTCGACCCCGGCCAGCAGCTCTCGAATCTCGGGGGTATCGCGGCGCTGCTCCGCTATCGACTGGAATGATTACTGCTCCGTAACGGAGAACGTTAGCCCGTCGCGCGCCATTCTGACATCGCCATCGAAGCGTTCCTCGACTGACTCGATCATCTCCTCGTGGCGGCCATCGGTGTGCGGGTACAGGTGAGTCAGATAGACGCGGCCGATATCGCACCCGGCAAGCGTCTCACCGAGCTGTGACGGCGTCGGATGGTTGTCAACGTCGATATCGTCGGGGAACGAACAGTCGTGGGCGAGGACGACCGAACCGTTGGCAAGGTCGGCCACGGCCTCAGTCGCCTCGGTGTCCGCTGAAAACGTGAACACGGCGTCCTCGGTCTCGAATCGATAGGCGAGACAGTACATCGAATGCACCGTCTCGGTGGCTGACACGTCGTAGCCGGCGACGGAGAACGACCCCGGTTCGACTTCCCGGAACGTGAGGTCGAAGCGGTCTTCCATATAGTCGTGAACCGAGAGGAGGCCCTCGACGAGTTCCTGCGTGCGGTCGGGGCCGACGATTTCGAGTTCAGTCTCGCCAGCGAGCCACCGCGCTTTCAGAAGCGCCATCAGGTCAGAAACGTGGTCGAGATGGTGGTGGGTGAGAAGCACCGTGCCGATGCCCTCGTAGCCGACATCGGTGCTGGCGAGGCCGTGTAAGACGCCGCTGCCGCAGTCGACGAGCAGCGGGTCGGCGTCGCCCTTACGGTCTTCCAAGAGGAGGCCGGTCTGGAACCGCTCGCCCGTTGGCATGGCGGCTCCGGTGCCGAGAAACGTCACGTGCATGTCGGCAACGATGATGGCCGTCGGCAAGTGTGCTGGGGTTGGACAGCCCCATCGCACCGCCGATAGCCAAACCCACTTGCCGGTTCGGCGCATACCCGGTTCCGATGGGAGGAGACGCCGAGGCCGTCGCACGAGAGCGACTGATGGGACAAGGGTTCGACTACGACCCCGACTCCGTCGCCATCGACGACGCCGATGCCTTCGCACGGCTCGACCCCGCCGTCCAGCGGTGGTGGGTCGAGCAGTTCGGTGCGTTCGTCCCGAGCAACGGCGGCTTCTTCACGCCGCCACAGAAGGAGGCCATCCCGCTCATCGACGACGGGGAGAACTGCCTGGTCGCGGCCCCGACTGGCAGCGGAAAGACGCTCGCGTCGTTCACGGCCATTATCAACGACCTCTTCGACCAGGCGCGAGCGGCGGATGGCCTCGACAACAGCGTCTACTGTCTGTACATCTCGCCTTTGAAATCGCTCGCGAACGACATCCACCGGAACCTCACGGAGCCGCTCGACGGCATCACCGAACGCCTCGATGAACGCGGCGAATCCGTCGATATCCGTCACGCCATCCGGCACGGCGACACGAGCGACAGCGACCGCCAGCGGATGCTGACGGAGACGCCACATATCCTCAATACGACGCCGGAAACGCTCGCAATCTTGCTCAACAGCCCGAAGTTCAAGCGGAAACTCGAGACGGTCGAGTACGTCATCGTCGACGAGATTCACTCGCTGGCCGACAACAAACGCGGCACCCACCTCTCGGTGTCGCTCGAACGGCTCGAAGCGATGTGTGAGACGTCGCCGACCCGCATCGGCTGCTCGGCGACCGTCGAACCCCTGGAGACGATGGGGGAGTTCCTCGTCGGCGGCGGGCCGGGGGAAACAGCAGACGACGAATACGACCCCGATGGCTGGCAGCCACGCGATTACGAACTCGTCGACGCACGCTTCGTCCGGGAGTTCGATATGCAGTTGACGTGTCCGACTGACGACCTCATCAATACGCCACGGGACGTGGTCACCGACCGTTTCTACGGACAGTTGGACGACCTCGTCGCCGAGCACACGAACACGCTCGTGTTCACGAACACGCGGTCGGGTGCCGAACGCGTCCTGCAGAACCTCAGAGAGCGCGGCGACTACGACGAATCGAACTCCGGGTGTCACCACGGCTCCCTGTCGAAAGACCGGCGGACGGAAATCGAGGAAGGACTCAAGCAGGGCGAACTCGACGTGGTGACGACCTCCACGTCGCTGGAACTCGGCATCGACATGCCGCATATCGACCTCGTGGTACAGGTCGGCTCGCCGAAATCGGTGGCCTCGCTCCTCCAGCGCGTGGGGCGGGCGGGCCACCAGCTCGGTGAGACGGTCAAGGGTCGCGTCATAGCGCTCGACCGCGACGAACTCATCGAGTGTGCGGTGATGCTCAAGAAAGCCGAAGAGGGGTTCGTCGACCGCGTGTTCGTCCCGGAGAACGCTCACGACGTGGCCGCCCAGCAGGTGTACGGGATGGCTATCAACGGCCCGCTACCCGAGGCCGAACTCAAGAACATCGTCCGGCGTGCCTACCCCTACCGGCGCTACGACGACGGCGAGTTCGAGCACCTGTTCCGCTATCTGACGGCCGGCTACGAGGGCATGGAGGACAGGAACGTCTACGCAAAAATCTGGCGGGACGAGAACGACCCGCCGGGCGGCGAGCACCACTACGAGGCGTTCGAGCCGGGAACGCCACTCGTCGGCAAGCGCGGCCGATTGGCCCGCGTCATCTACATGACGAACCTCGGCACCATTCCGGATTCGTTCACCTGCGACGTGTTCACCCGGTCGGGCGACGAGTGGGTCGGCCAACTCGACGAGGCGTATCTCGACACGCTGGAGACGGGCGACGTGTTCGTCCTCGGCGGCTCACGCTACGAGTACCGGTACCGGCGGGGGTCGAAAGTCTACGTCGACCCCACGAGCGCGCGGGCGACCGTTCCCTCGTGGTTCTCCGAGCGACTGCCGCTGAGCTACGACCTCGGTCGGGAGATACTCGCCTTCCAGCGCGAGCTGCTCGACCGCTTCGAGGAGGGAGCACCCGCCGTCCGCCACTGGCTCCGGGAGTTCCCGCTCAATGAGAACACCGTCCGGGCGATCACCCGGATGTTCGAGTCACAGCTCCGGTATGCGGGCCGTGAGAGCATCTCGACCGACCGCCGGCTCGCTATCGAAGTCGAACTCGACCACGACGAGTACCGGCGGAACTACTACATCCACGCCAACTACGGCCGGCGGTTCAACGACGGCCTCTCGCGACTGGTCGCCTACCGCTGTGCACAGCAGGCAAATACGAACGTCAAGCTCGCCGTGGCCGACCACGGCTTCACGCTCTCGATGCCGCTCAACCGGAAGGTCGACCTCGAAGGCGTAATTCACGACATCGACCCCACCGAGGTTCGCGCCGACCTCCGCGCCGCCCTCGACGGCACCGACCTCCTCAAGCGATATTTCCGCATCAACGCGACTCGCTCGCTGATGATTCTGAAGCGGTACAAGGGCCACGAAAAATCCGCGAGCCAACAACAGGTCTCCAGTGAGATGCTCATCAGTTTCGCACAGGAGAAGGCCGATTTCGCCGTCATGGAGGAGACGTACCGAGAGATACTGGAGGACAAACTCGACGTCGGCGCGGTCGAGACGTTCTTCGCCGGCGTCGAATCGGGCGATATCGACGTGACTGTCCAGCAGGTCGAGACGCCGACGCCGAGAGCGTTCGGCCTCGCGACGCTGATGGCCAGCGACGTTGTGCTCGCCGAGGACGAATCTGCCGTCCTTCAGGAGTTCCACGACCGCGTGATGGCGGAGATCGACGGCGACGGCACCGACAGCGTCACCGTCGGAACCGACTGATTACACCAGAAGCGTGTTCAGCGCGTCCGGAACAACCAGTACGGCGCTTCCGGGGTCGACCGCATCCGCGACGGATTCGCGGGCGGTCATCAGACACGCCTCGACGACCTCTGGGGCCTGACTGTTCGTCACGTACACGTCGTGTTCGCGGAGCGCGCGAGCGACGACGAAGGCGCGCTGTGCCCCCGGTTCGTAGCCGTCCCGCATCGCTTCGTACAGCGCCTCGGCGCTGTGTGCCTCCGAGAGCCACTCGTAGAAGCGCTGTTCGCCAGTTCCTTCGCCCGCGCCCTCGGAGAGTTCCGCCGGGATGACGACTCGGCCGCCCTCTCGCAGGGGGTTGTTCGCACCCAGAATCACGTACGTCGCGGCGCGCGTGGTCTGATAGAGGTTCGCGTCTTTTGGCGCACCGACGCCGGCGACGACGGCGTCGTACCCCTCATCGATTGTGATGGAGAGTGCCTCCTTAGCGCTTGCTGCGAGGGTACGAACGACACGTCGCGGGACACCTGCTGCGACGTCGAGGATGCCCGCTGGCCCGTGCGTGACGTTCAGGCAGAATTCGAGGTCGCAGACGTCGCCAGCCTCGTCGACAGCCGCCCGGAAGGGGTTATCCTCGATGCTGCCGAGTCGGACGCCCTCTTTCGAGAGCATCTCGGGGCCGTGCGTATAGCGGATGATGGGTTCGCCGCCGGCGCCGATAGCGACCGTCTTGCCGCCGCCGGAGAAGCCGGCGTACTGGTGGGGTTCGACCATTCCCGTCGCGAGCACGCGGTCTGCGAGCGCGACGCGACGATTGAGTTCGATAGGTGTGCCGTCCACCTCTCCGACCTCGACGGTGTTGTCCGGGTCGTGGTTCACGGCGAGGTCAGCGTGCTCGCCGAGCATTTCGTCGAGTTCCGCGTCGGTCATCGGTCGATGGAGGCCGAGCCCGACGACGATGTTGACCTGCTCCCGGTAGACGCCGACGCGCTGGAGCTCCGACAGGAGCACGTCAACGAGAACGTCGTCCGGCGTCGCTCGCGTGATGTCCGTGACGACGATAGCGACCGTGTCATCGGGGTCGACAAGTGCCGTGAGTTCGGGGCCCTCGGGGTTGGCGACTGCCCGCTTGGCAGCTTCGCGGACGTCGACTGCCTCACCGCCGGGTGGGTCGGCCACCGTCACCTCACAGTCCGGCAGGTCGACGTCGAGCGACCCATCGCCGAGCAGCAGTTCGAAGCCAGCCATCGCTCAGCCCTTGATATTACAGACTGGGTAGACGCGGGCGACCTTGTCGCCGATTCCGAGTTCGTCGCTGACGCGGACGACCTCGTCGACGTCCTTGTAGACGCCCGGCGCTTCCTCGGCGATTGTCGCGCCGCTTTGGGCCTTCACGTACACCTGCTGTTCGCGGAGGTCGTCCTGAACGTCGCCGCCCCAGAACTCGTCTTTGGCCTGGGTGCGACTCATCAGGCGGCCGGCGCCGTGGGCCGTCGACCCGAACGTCATTTCCATCGATTCCGACCCGCCGCAGAGGACGTACGACCCCGCGCCCATGCTGCCCGGGATGATGACCGGCTGGCCGACATCGCGGTAGGCTTTCGGCACCTCGTAGTGCCCGGCCGGGAACGCCCGGGTCGCGCCCTTCCGGTGGACGAACAGTTCGCGCTCCTCGCCGTCCACCTCGTGAACCTCCTTCTTGGCGATGTTGTGCGACACGTCGTAGAGCAGCTCCATCCCCAAGTCCTGCCACGGCGTGTCGAAGACGTCCTCGAACACCGTCCGCGTTCGGTGGGTGATGAGCTGGCGATTGACCCACGCGAAGTTGATGGCTGCACACATCGCGCCGTAGTACTCCTTGGCGAGCTGCGAGCCGGCCGGCGCCGCCGCGAGCTCCTTGTCGGGCAACTGCGACAGCAGCTCGCTGTGGGCCTGTTCGATGTCCCGGAGATAGTCGTTACACACCTGATGGCCCAGACCCCGGGAGCCACAGTGAATGAGGACGACGATCTGGTTTCGTTCGAGACCGTACGCGTCGGCGATTTCCTCGTCGAAGATGTCGGTGACGCGCTGGACTTCGAGGAAGTGATTGCCCGAGCCGAGCGAGCCGAGCTGATTTCGGCCACGGTCTTTGGCTTTCTGTGAAACGGCGTCAAGGTCGGCGTCCGTCCGAACGCCCTCGTCCTCACAGTGTGCGAGGTCGGTGGCGGTGGCGTAGCCTTCTTCGTGGGCCCAGTCGACGCCACGAGAAAGGACGGCCTCCATGGTGTCGGCGTCGCCGTTGACGATGCCGCCGCCGCCGAGCCCCGATGGAATGGCCTCGAAGAGTGCATCGACCAACTCCTCCTCCTTGCCCTGGACGTCCTGGTAGGTGAGGTTTGTTTTCACCATCCGGACGCCGCAGTTCGAAACCACGAGCCCGTTCGCCACGAAGTTGTGGGCGTCGTGCTCGACGCCGATGTCGTATACAGTCTCTTCACCTGCGGGCTCGATGGACGCTATCTCCACCGGTACAGTCAGGTTCTCGGTGACCTCCGTCGACTCGCAGAACTCCTCAAACGTGGGGAAATCGGCTGGTGGTCGCGGTCTGCCCGAACGGCCGCTCCAGGCGCTCCGTTCGATGAACCGGTCGTTGATATCGTATCTTTCCCTCAGCGCCGAGACCGACGTTCCGCCATCTGCCAGTGCCTCGACCTCCGATGCGATGTCCGCTCTGCGGTCGATGACGTGTTCTTTCCGCCGAAGGTACTGGACTGCCAGCACCGCTTTTCGTCGTTTGTCCCTGTTGTAGCAGAATCCCACCTTCGAGAAGAACCGGCGGAGGTTCTCCGAGTCGTTCTTGACACCCAGACGTAGCCGTTCAGTGTCCTTGGATTCGGCTTCGAACCGCTCCATCTCGTTCGTCTCGATACCCAGTTCGGTCAATGCCTGGGCGATACCGTCGAGGAACTCCTCACCGGCATCCGCTACGGAGGTTCGGCGGTTCTGGGAGACTTTCGGACAGTAGAGGTTTGTATTCGACATCGCGGACGGCGCATTCATCTCGGCACTGAAATACGCCGACATGTAGAGCGCTCGCTGCCAGTCGGCGAGCCGGTCGAACCACCCGGGAAGTCCGAAGTCGGATTCGACCTTTCTTCCGTCCGGAACCCCCAGTCGGACGAGTAGCTGTTTGAATCCGTGAGCGCCAACCTTCACGCTGTGCTCGGTACGGGTGAACTCGTTCCCATCTATCTCGTGGTCGCGCTCGCGGGAATAAATCCGCGATGGTGTGAAGCCGAGCGCGTCGACGTCTTCTCGAATCGTCTGGAGGTCTTCCGGATCGGCATAGAACCAGGTTTGTCGGCCTCTGAAGGCCCCATCTCCGGTATGGAATCCAGCCAGTTTCAACAGTCGGTTGAACGCCTCGTCCGTCGACTTCAGCGGGAGGAGGTCGTTACGTTTCAGGAACCCTACTAGCTGGGGATCTTCATCCTCGAAATCCTGCTCAGAGAGGATGGTGAAATCCTCGGGGTCTTCGTGTTCTATTCCCTCGAAGGGGTGGACGAACACGGTATCACCTTGGCCGAGTTCATCGAGTTCGATCTTCCCGTCGGGAGTGAGGAAGCGATGATCACCGGTCGCACGGAGCGTCCGGCCGGTTTCGGTCTCGATCTCGAACACGTCCCGATCGTGGGATTCCGTGAACAGTCGGAGGTTCGATGTGGACAGTTCGTCGCCCGCCACGATGACTTCCTCGTCTTCGAACCGTTCGTCAAGGTCAGCTATCGGAATTCGGCGGCCGAACGAGAGTCGAACGTCCGAATCTCCTGTGAGGCAGTTGATGTCGTAGCCCACGGCTCCAGGTGAGATGACGCCGTCTTCGGCGTCGATGCCGGCGACGCCGCCGACTGGGAAGCCATAGCCCTGATGGCCGTCGGGCATACAGAGAGCGTGTTTCCGGACGCCGGGGAGGTGGGTGGTGTTCTTCAGCTGTTCCAGCGTCTTGTCGTCAGAGATCTCCTCGAGCAGCGCCTCGCTGGCGAGGACGCGCGCCGGGACGCGCATGCCGTCTTCCGGCGGAATCTCCCAGACGTAATCGCGGACTTTGTGCAGCGTGATGTCGCCCGCTTCGAAGGTGGTCATATCCGGGACTTCGCGGTGGGCCGCCCAATAAGTTACGACCCCGGGATGAGAAATTGTACAGCATCCGCGAGCGCGCAGCGCTCGCGGTTCGCGGCGACGAGCAAAGCGAGTCGCCGTAGCGAGAGCCGACTAACGCGCCCGAAGGGCGTCGTTCGAGAGAGCAAAGCTCTCTCGTGATGACGAAAGACGCCGTTGGCGTCTTTCGAACCACGGCTGGAGGCTCTCGCGCATATTTTCCCCAAGTTTTTGCCGAGTGGGTTGCGGGCCGGAGGCCCGCAACCGAATAACGTGGCGGCTTCGCCGCCACGCAACCGGTGTCGAGCGCACCGCGCTCGACCCGCGTTCGCGTGCAAAATGTGGGTTTACACCCCTTTGCCCTGGAGTTCGCGGGCGATGATGTTCTTCTGAATCTCGGAGGTGCCCTCGTAGATCTGGGTGATTTTGGCGTCGCGGTAGAAGCGCTCGGCGTCGAAGTCGTCGACGTAGCCGGAGCCGCCGTGAATCTGGACGCACTCGTTTGCGCATCTGACGGCGATACGCGAGGCGTACTCCTTGGCCATCGAGGCGAGCATCGTTAGCTGCTCATCCTTGTTTTCGACTGACCACGCGGACTTGTAGGTCAACTGGCGTGCGGCCTCGGTTTCGGTGTGCATCTCGGCGAGTTTGTGCTGGATGGCCTGGAAGTCGCCGATCGGCTGGCCGAACTGCTCGCGCTCCTGGGCGTAATCGAGCGCGCGGCGGTTCGCGCCTTTGGCGATGCCGACGCCCTGGGCGGCGACCTGCGTACGCGTCTCGTCGAAGAACTGCATCTGCTGGAGGAAGCCGGCTCCTTCCGAGCCGATGAGGTTCTCTTCGGGGACGCGGACGTTGTCGAGGATGAGTTCGGCGGTGTCGGAAGCACGAATGCCCATCTTGCCCGTGATTTTGTCCGATTCGAAGCCGTCGCGGTCGGACTCGACGATGATCTGCGAAAAGCCGTTGTAGCGACCTTCGGCGTCCGAATCGGTCTTACAGAGCACGACGAAGAAGTCCCCGATGGAACCGTTGGTAATCCACATCTTGTTCCCGTTGATGACGTACTCGTCACCATCCTTCTCGGCTCGGGTGGAGATCGACGAGACGTCGCTGCCGGCGTGGGGTTCGGAGATAGCTGACCCACAGATAGCGTCGCCGGAGGCGAGGTCGGGGAGCCACTGTTCTTTCTGCGCTTCGGTTCCGAAGGCGGTGATGGCTTCGCTCCCGAAGGCGGTGCCGAGGATGCTACCGGCGATACCGGGGTCTGCGGCGTACAACTCCTCAACGATGATGGCGGTGTCGAGCATGTCGTAGCCCGCACCGCCGTAATCGAGCGGAATCTGGGCGCCCGTCAACCCCATTTCGGCGCCCTTTTCGATGAGTTCGAGTGGTGCTTTCTCCTTGCGGTCGTACTCCGTCGCGACCGGGATGATCTCGTTCTCGGCGAAACGGCGCACCTCCTCGCGAATCTGCTGTTGGGCGTCAGTCAGCTCGAAATCCATACAACGCTTTCCGACCGATGTATGATAAAATTAAGCCACTATTTACAATGTTTGAACCAGCCTACTCCCACTCGCCGTCGACGATGTCGGGCTCGGACTGGTGGGCCATGCTCACCTGGTAGTTCGGCAGGTGCAACGCGAGGTCGGTCGTCGTGATGATGCCGATGGCCGCACCGTTCTCGACCACGGGGAGCTTCTTGACGCCGTTGTGGCCCATCCGCTCTGCGGCGGCCCGAAGCGTTTCGTGACGCTGGATGGTCACGACTGGGTCGGACATGAGCTCCGAGACGTGCGTCGTGGGGTCGAGTTCCTCGCCGACGGCGGCGACGATGTCGGATTCGGTGATGATGCCTTCGAGTCGATCCTCGCCGACGACGAGCGAGCCGATTCCCTTCTCCGTGAGGATGCGCGCCGCCTCCGCGAGCGACGCGTCCGGCGACACCGTCTCGACTGGCGAGGTCATCAACTCCTCGACGTTCGTATCTTGCTCGGTCATACGTTTACCGTCCGACCGGACAATCTTAAGCCTACGCTTCGCCGCAGTCGGCACAGAGCCGCGTCAGCGGCGCAAGCCCTTCCGCGCCTGCCGTGTGAGCTTCCGACGCGCACGGCGCTTCAAGAAGAGGCCGACAGCGTACGCAAATGCCGCGAAGACGGTGAAGGCGAGCGCAGGGCCGAACAGTTCCGTGGCGATATCGACCGCCGTCACGTTCGCGCCTTCGACTGCCGCCACCAGATACGGCACGAGCGGGGCGAGAACGGTAATGACGGCGCCGAGTTGGAGGCCGGCGCCCAACACCCCCGACGGAAGCCGCTTCCGGGAGAGATATGCAGACAGCGCGAGCCAGCAGGCCACAGCACCCCAGGGCGGCAGGCCGGCAGAGACCAGTTCCCAGGCGACGAGCAGCGCAAGCGGAATGCAGAGCAGTTGCGCTGTCACGTACACCGTCACTGGACGGTCAACGCTCGAGGGTGCTGTGGCCATCGTCTGTTCAGCATAGAACCCCCGGGTAGATAGGTCTTCTAGCGAAACCGTCAAAATGTCAGACAGAGGTCAGACGAACGGTCAGGGGTTCCACTCCAGCCGGCACTCTTCGTCACAGAAGTGGGCTGTCTGTACCGTCCCGTCCTCGACCCACGTAATGACCCGGTGGGTCGGTTCGGATACGATTGGCTCGTCGCAGACCTCACATCTCGGCGCATCATCCTCGGTGACGTCCTCACCGAGGTCCGAAGTCGGGTCGACCATCTTGTATCACGGTTAGTTGGCACCCATATGAACGATTATATTCACGCAGGCGATTCCGACCGCTCGATTACTCCGGCCGCTCGTAGGAAGGGTCGAACATCTGTGCGGACATCGGTGCTGGATCGCCCTCGGTCAGGTTGTACTCCGAGAAGTCCTCGACTCCGACCTCCCGGAGCAGGTCTTCGTCGTAGACGGCGTTGCCGGAGAACGACGACGGATCGCGACTGAGAATTTCGAGGACGGTATCGGCGACGATATCCGGCGTGCGCCAGTCATCTTCGGTTCCCATTCCGAAGTACCGCGTGGCGCGCGTGTCGATAGCCGTGACGGGCCAAAAGGAGTTACAGCCGACGCCGTGGCCGCTGAGTTCCGTATCGAGCGAGAGCGTGAGGAACGACATCCCCATCTTCGACCACGCGTACGGGGCCTCGCCGGGGGCGCGGTCGACCGTCACCGGCGGCGCGTTGGTCAATAGCCACGCGTCCTCTTCGACCTCTTTGAGGTGGTCGAGGAAGGCACGCGAGGTGAGGTAGGTGCCACGAACGTTCACGTCCGCCAGCAGGTCGAAGCGGTTCGCCGGGAGGTCTTCGACGTTCGCGATCTGGATTGCGCTCGCGTTGTTGATGACGATGTTGACCTCGCCGAAGTGGTCGATGGCCTCCTGGGCCGCTGCCTCGACGTCCTCCTCGTTTCGGACGTTGACCTGAATCGCGAGCGCATCGACGCCTTTCTCGCGGCATTCGCGGGCGGTTTGTTCGATGGTTCCTTCGAGGTCTTTCTCCTCGCCGTAGTCGTCCTCTTCGCTGGTCTTGCCGGTCGAAACTATGTTACAGCCCCGCTCCGCGAGTGCGAGTGCGAGGGCCTTTCCGATTCCTCGGGTGGTGCCGGTGATGAAGGCCGTCTGTCCGGACAGGTCGGGGCGGCTGAGTGACATAGCCGTTAATCCGATGGTATCTACTTAAACCCCGACTCGGAGGTAACGCCTGCGAGACCGTGAAAATTAGTGGATGCGTGTCCACGCTCACCGGTCGCGCGTAACCGATTCGCCAGGGTCGGTTCGGGCGTTCGCCGACAGCACGACACCGGGTGCGAGGCTGGTGTTGACCCCCGTCTTCGCGCCGGGGCCGGCGACGATGCCGTATTTCCGTCGCCCGGTCGAGACACGGTCACCTTTCACCGTCTGCTTGACCTCGCTATCGTCGTGCCGGAGGTTCGCGACCTGCGTCCCGGCACCGAGATTGACATCGGGGGCCAGCAGACTGTCGCCGACGTACGAGAGATGCGGCACGTTCGAATCGGCCATTACGACCGAGTTCTTCAGTTCGATACCGTGGCCAACGTGGCAGTCCTCGCCGACGAGTGTAGCGCCTCGAACGTAGGCGTTCGGCCCGATTTCGGCGCCCGACCGAATCAGTGCCGGCCCCTCGATGACGACTCCCGGTTCGATTATCGCGCCCGGTTCGACCATGACGTTACCACGGATGTCCGCGTCCCCCCGAACCTCGCCGTCGATGCGCCGCTCGAGCTCGCCGAGTTTCCATTCATTGGCTTCGAGCAGTTCCCACGGTCGACCCACGTCGAGCCACCGCGAAAGCGTGACCGGCGTCACGTCGTACTCGCGGATGACTCGCGCGACGACGTCCGTAATCTCGTATTCGCCGCGCTGGCTCGCCTCGACGTCGAGCCACGCGAGCGTCGCCTCGGGGAAGGTGTATGCCCCCGCGTTGGCGAGCGAGGAGGGCGGGTCGGCTGGCTTCTCGACGATGCCCGTCACGACATCATCGTCCGTCGAGAGCACGCCGTAGTTGCTCGGGTCGTCGACCTCAATGGCGGCGATGGATGGCGCCGCGTCGAACAGATCGTCAACCGATTCGGGGTCATAGAGGTTGTCCCCGTTGAGAACGGCGAATTCGCCGTCGATGTGTTCGCTGGCCGCTCGGACGGCATGAGCCGTGCCGAGCTGTTCGTCCTGGACGGCAAAGGAGACGGGGATATCCCGGTATTCGTCGCCGAAATACTCGCGAACGGCCTCGGCCTCGTAGCCAACGACGAAGACGAGTTCGGAGGCGCCAGCGGCGACGGCCGCATCGGCCGTGTGCGCACAGAGCGGCCGGTCGGCGACTGGCAGCATCGGCTTCGGAACCGTCTCCGTCAGCGGTCGCATCCGGGTGCCCTCGCCGGCAGCGAGGATGACAGTTTGCATACCCTGTGCGTCTCCGGGCAGCGAGAAAAGCGGTTGGGTTCTCGGGCTACTCTATTCGTCCGTTGCCGACAGCGTGACCTCTAGGACTGCGCCGCAACTGTTACATTCGCCTTCGGTGAGGCGAGCGACGACCCGGCGTCAGGCCACCGATTCGGCCGCCTCAGCGAGCAAGTCGACGGCCATCCTGATCTCCCGCTCTCTAACGTCGAGCGGCGGCAGCAGCCGGAGCGTCTTGTGACCACAGCCGAGCGTCAGCAAGCCGCGTTTCATCGCCGCCTCCTGGACGTCATCGCGTTGGGCTTTGGTGTCGAATTCGACGGCGAGCATCAGCCCGCGTCCCCGGATATCGATGAGATTCGGGATGTCGGCCTCGGCGAGTGCGTCTTTCGCCTGTGCGCCGCGCTCCGTGGCGTTGTCCATGAGGTTCTGTTCCCGGATGACGTCGATGGTGAGCGCACCCTGCATGGAGTCGACGAGGTCACCGGCGCCCCACGTCGAGGAGAGTCGGGATTTCTCGCCGGGGAAGACGTCCTCGCTGCTGATGGTCGCGCCGACGCGGGCGCCTTTCGCCGCACAGATGACGTCCGGTTCGATGGGGAAGCCATCCGACGCCCAGAATTCGCCAGTGCGGCCCAGCCCGGACTGGATTTCGTCCGCGATGAGGAGGATATCGTGTTGGGCACAGAGGTCGGCCACCTCCTGCATGAACGCCGCACTCGGGACGTGATAGCCACCCTCTCCCTGAATGGGCTCGAGGATGATGTAGGCCACCTCGTCGGGGTTGACGTGGCCGGTTTCGGGATTGAGTATCCGACGAAGCTGGGAGGTATCGCCCGCGAAGAAGCCGCACTCACACGTCGCTGGCGAGCAACCACTGTCCCGACAGAACGGTGCGTCGTGGATAGCGTCGAGTTCCGGAAAGCGCCGACGGTACACCTCTTTCGAGCGATTCAGAGAGAGTGTTCCCAGCGTGCGGCCGTGGAACGCGCCCTCGAAGGTGATGCCGTACTTGCCAGCGGTGTGGTCATAGCAGATTTTGAGGCCGTTCTCGACGGCTTCGGCGCCGGAGTTCGATAGGAACACCGTGTCCATGCGGTCGGGCGTGATCTCGACGAGCCGCTCCATCAGTTCCGCCGGGCCGGGGAAGTCGGGATCGCTCGGGTCGCCGGCGGTCGAGTAGAAGTCCTGGCCGGCGATTTTGACCGGGTCGACCATGTCGAAGGTCTCCATCCGGTCGAGTAGTTCCGGGTTGTTGTAGCCGAGCGGCGCGGCGCCGACGTGACCCGTGAAATCCAGCAGGACGTTGCCGTCCGCATCGGTGCAGAACGGGCCGATTGCGGGCGCCGTGACGTCCCAGACGAACTCGTAGACGTACGTGCTTGGAGCGGCGAACGAGCTGTGATGCTCCACGCGCTCCGTGGCGCGTGGCCCGGGGAGTTCCTCGACCGCCGGCGCTGCCGTCTCGCGGTTCATACCGATAATTGGTGGGTTGGCGTGTTAACTCTTGACGCCGGTCAGACGATGGAGACGAGCGCGGTCACGACGCCGGCACTGCCGAGCAGGATAACGCTCCAGATGACGACGCCGCGGGCGAACTGCCGGTTCGGCGAGAGCGCGGACATGCCTGCCTTGACGCCGATGCTCGCGACCGTCGCCAGCAGGACGGCTATCGTCGCCTGAAGACTCGTGATTTCGCCGTTCGAGTAGAGGACGACGGCAGATGCCGTCGCGCCCGCACTCGAGATGAGGCCTGACAACAGCGCGGCGGCGTAGAGCCCCTCGGTTCCGAAGCGGGCTTCCGCGAACCCACCGATGAGCAGCACGGCGAGGAACAGTGCGCCGACACCCAGCGCATAGCGAAGCGTGAACGGCGTTTCGAGGTCGAGCTCGATGGTCGCCGACCAGTCCGTAGTGAGTGTGGCGGCAGCGATGCCGCCGATGATGACCACACCGAGCGGGATAATGGTTTCATAGAGGACGCCCGCGCCGATGGTAAACACGAGGGCGATAGTCAGGTTCCGCAGCGCCATCGAGGCGTTCGCGAGGACGACCGCTGCGATGCCGTATTCCGCCGCTTCCGGCTTCTGGCCGACGTGGTCGAGCATCGCCCCGACGACAGCCGTCGAGGAGGCAAGGCCGCCGAAAAAGCCCGTGACAGCGATGCCCCGACCCCCGTACACGCGGACGATACCGTAGTTCGCGATGCCGATACCGGCGACGAAGACGACCATCAGCCAGACGACGCGTGGCTCGACGGCGACGGAGAGGTCTGCGACCGCGATGGTTCGGGATTCGGCCGGCAAGAGTGGGTAGATGACGAACGCGAGGATGGCGAACTCCGTGCCAGCCCGGACTTCCTCCCGAGAGAGTGCGCCCGCGATGCCATGCAGCTCTTTCCGGAGGACGAGCAGAAGCGAGGACACGACCGAAACGACGACGCCCTCAAGAACGAACCCGGAGGCGACGAGTGTACCAACGCCGTAGGCGACCAGCAGCGTCGTCGAGGTGGTCAACGAGAGCGTTCCGGCCTGTCCGAGCAACCCCTGCAGGCCCAGGATAGCACCGACGACCACGACGAAGACCGCGCCGACGACGAGTAACAGCGGCTGGTCGAGGATGGTGAATACGGCGGCAAGGAGGCTGACGAGCGCGAACGTCCGAATGCCGGCGGTCTTCTCCGACCACTCGCGCTCCAGGCCGAGGAACAGACCGAGTGCGGCCGCCAGGCCGAGCGCAACGACGTTCTCATCGAGCGTCGCCAACCCGAACGTGCTCATACGTGAGTGTTCTCAGGGTGACAGGATAAGCGCGTCGCCGTTTTGGTTGCCTCATACGGATTGTTGGAGTCGTTTCCCGGCGAACACCGAGCCGTCCCGGCCGCTCGCCGGTAATTTGGTACAACAATCCGTATCAGTTCTCGCGTTCTTCATGCAGCGGGCTGCCGTCACGCGGGCAGTAGTCGAACTCCTCGCTGCGGGTCTCGAAGTCACATCGCGGGCACGTCTTTAGCGGTCGCTCCGGGGTCGTTTCGGATTCGCCCGCTCCGAACAGGAACGGGACGAACGGCACGAACAGGAAGAACAGTAGCGAACCAGTGTAATAGTAGATGAGCGCGCTGACGAGCACGCTGCCGATGAGTCCTGCGAGTGCGGTCGCGGTGCGGGAGCCGACCATCGACAGCCGGTTCGTGCTCGGCCGGGGTGGCCGTTTCGAAACCGCGCCGGGCCGCGTTACTTGCCTTCGAATTCGGGCTCGGTTTCTCCCATGAAGGCCGTGATGCCCTCCATGAGGTCGTCCGTGTTGATGAGGTGACCGAACGCCTGCGCTTCGAGTTCGAGACCGGCATCGATGTCTTCCCAGCCAGCGAGCATCGCACGCTTCGTCAGCTTCTGGGAGATCGGCGGGCCGGCAGCGAGGTCGGCGGCGAACTCGTGGGCGCGCTCATCGAACGCCTCGTTTTCGACGACCTCGGTGACGACATCGTAGTCGTACATCGTCTCGGGGTCGAACCGCTCTGCGGTGAAGACGATCTCCTTTGCGCGGCCGAAGCCGGCGATACGCATCAACCGCTGGGTGCCGCCCCAGCCGGGCAGGAGGCCGAGGTCGTGTTCGGGCGTGCCGAGTTCGGAGCGCTCGGAGGCGATACGGAAGTCACAGGAGAGTGCGAGCTCGAAGCCACCGCCCAGCGCGAAGCCGTCGATACCGGCGACGATGGGCATGTCGGCCTCTTCGAGCTTGCCGAAGGTACGCTGGCCCTTCCGGGAGAGGTCGATTGCCTCGATGGGGTCTGCGCCCGAAGCCATCGAAGTGACGTCTGCGCCCGCGGAGAACGCTCGGTCGCCCTTCCCTGTGATGAGGATGGCACGGACTTCGTCATCCGCTTCGAGCAGGTCGACGGCCTCGGAGAGCTCGTCCATCAGCGCGGGGTTGATGGTGTTCATTCGGGCCTCGCGGTCGAGAACGATCTGGCCGACCATGTCGCCGGGGTAGCGGAGTTCGATGTTGGTGAACTCGATGCCGTCCTCGTCCTCGCCACCGTGGTAGGCGCCTTCTTCTGCGGCGTCACGCAGGCCGTCGGAGACCTCGAAGCGCGGGTGGCCGGTCTCCTCGTGGAGTTCTTCGAGCGTCTCGACGAGTGTGTCGAGGCCGAAGTCGTCGGCCAACTTCGCGGGGCCGTCCGGGAAGCCGGCGCCGAGCATGACTGCCTCGTCGATGTCGGCGGGGTTCGAGACACCGTTGCCGACGAGATTGCCGACCTCGTTGGCCATCACGGCGACGAGTCGTTCGGCGATTGCCTCGGTGCCAGCGTCGGTCGGAATGTCCGGGCCATCGCCGTCCTCGTAGTCGTAGAAGCCCTTGCCGGTCTTCTTGCCGAAGCGCTCTTGCTCGACGATTTCTTCGAGGTACGGCGCCGGCTCGTAGGGGTCACCCAGCACCTCGTGCATGTACTCAAGCACGTGGAAGGTGACGTCGTTGCCGACCTGGTCGCCGAGTTCGAACGAACCCATCGGCAGGCCCATGTCGAACTTCGTCGTCGAGTCGATTTCCTTCTTCGTTGCGACGTCTTCGCTCACCATCCAACAGGCCTCGTTCATCAGCGGGACGAGGATGCGGTTGACGATGAAGCCGGGCGAGTCCTTGCGGACACGGACGGGCGTCTTGCCGAACGCCTGAGCCAGTTCCTCGGTGATTTCGAGCGTCTTCTCGGAGGTGTTGGCCCCCGAGATAACCTCGACGAGCTGCATGCGCACTGGCGGATTGAAGAAGTGCATCCCGGCGAACTGCTCGGGGCGGTCGGTGACCTCCGAGAGATCCGTGATAGATAGCGAGGAGGTGTTCGAGGTGATGATAGCGTGGTCGGGGAGATGCTCCTCGACATCGCCGTAGACGTCCTTTTTGATGTCCATCTTCTCCGGGACGGCCTCGATGACGAAGTCGGCGTTCCCGACGGCATCTTCGACGTCGACGTAGGGCGTCACGCGGTCGAAGGCGTCCTCGGCTTCCGCCTCGGAGATCTGCTCTTTCTCGGCGAGCTTATCGAGCGACCACTCGATCTGCTCGTAGCCGTTCTGGACGAACTCCTCTTTGATGTCGCGCAGATTCACGTCGTAGCCTGCCAGGGCGGCGACCTCCGCAATGCCGTGGCCCATGTTACCGGCGCCAAGCACTGCGATGGTCTCGATATCGTTGAATTCCATGAGTAACAGTCGTGGTCTCACTCTGAACTTGTTTCAACGTTTCTGTATCGCCCTGTTTCGCTCGAACCAAAATCCGTGCGACCGGTTTTCGTGAGTGAGAAGCGTTATGTGGTGGCACCCCTCTTGAGAAAACATGGACTTCGGGCTTTCCGACGAGCAGAAACAGCTCAAAGAAGAAGTGAAGCGGTTCGCCGACAACGAAGTGCGGCCGAACGCACAGGAGTACGATGTCGAGGAGAAATTCCCCCACGACATCGTCGACGAGGCCGC
>NZ_JBLGBY010000021.1:0-31625 GCF_047616845.1 Natronomonas sp.
TACACTATCTAATGGGTCGACGCACTGGTTTCGCGGTCGGTGCCGTGGTCGCAGCGGTCGCCCTCTTGACGGTCGCAGCCGCGCCGGCAGCGGCGCATACAAACGACGCCGAGGCGGACGCCCAGCTCTCGGAGAACGGCACGCTGCTCCTCGAGTGGGAGTTCAGCGAAATCAACGGCTGGCTCGTCGTCCGGGCAGACAATAACGGCGAGCCGGGCGAGCCACTCGGTGCCCGCCGCGTCGACGCTGAGACGGCGTTCCAGACCGATACGACGGTTCAAATCGACAAGGAAGCGTGGGGTGAGCAAACAGGCAGTCGTGAAATCTGGGTAAATCTGCACCGCGAAGAGGGCGGTGAGGGCTTCGACCTCGAGGACGACCCGCTGGTGACAGCCTTTGGGAACCCCGCCGGCAGCCAGTTGACCGTTGAGAAAGCCAACCGGACAGCCCACGTCAGCGCACAGGATTTCGGCGCCCAGCAGACGACGAACAACACGGTTACCGTCCGGCGTGTCGTGATGCCCGAGAACGGCTACCTCGCCATCCACGACTCCGGCGCGGAGATTCCGGGGAACGCCGTAGACGGTGATATCGGCGCCGCTGTCGGCACGACGGAGCTGTCGGCGGGCGTCCACGAGAACGTGACCGTCGAACTCGACCCGGGGTACGTCGCGGACGGAGCGGAGAGCCGCATCGTCCAGGCCGTCCTCTACCGTGGTGAGGAGTCGTTCGATGCCGCCTCGACGGAGCGGGTGATGGCCGGCGACGCGACCATCAACACCGCGTTCGGTGTCGAGTTCCTTCGCGATGGGACGCCGACACCGACGCCCGATGAGTCGTCGGTCGTCAACACACCGGAGCCGACCGACACCAGCACCGAGTCACCGACGAGCGACGCTGATGGCCCGGGGGTCGGCGTACTCGGCGCACTCGTGGTGTTGCTCTCGGTCGGGGTCGGGCGGCGACGACTCGGCTGAACGGCCAGCGGAACCCACTTGTTCCTGACCCACATACGCAAGGTACGTTCACGGGAAAGATTCGATGATATACGATTTCCTGCTCGGCCTGCTGCTGCTGTTCGGGTCGCTCGGCGCCGCCGGCATCCTCGGCGTGGCGCTCGCGGCGTTCGTCCAGCGGCGCTCCTGGCCGTACCTGCTCGTCGCACTCGCCGTCGCGACGCTTTTCGCCCGCGCCGCCATCGGCGTCGGCTACATGGGCGGGTGGCTGGTGCCACAACAGCATCACCTGCTCGAACACGGCCTCGACGTCACGATGTCCGCGCTCGTCATCGCGGCCGTCCTCTCCGCCAACACCCTCTCGAAACCCATCGGCGGTGAGACGGGATGAGCGACGTGCGAAGGCGCATCGAAAGCCACGTTCGTGACGACCCCGGCATCCATTTCAACGAACTCCAGCGCGAACTCGACCTCGCTGCCGGGCAGACACAGTATCACGTTCGCCAGTTGCTCGACCGCGGCGCCATCGCCGCCGAAGAGCTGTTCGGTCGCACCCACTACTACCCGCCGACGTACGGCGAATGGGAGCGGCGTGCCCTCGCGTTGCTCCGCCGGGAGACGAGCGCGGAGCTCATCGCGACGCTCCTCGATGGGGGGCCAACTCGCCCGGTCGACCTCGCCGAATCGGTCGGCATCGCCCGGAGCACGCTCGCGTGGCACGCAGACCGCCTCGTCGAGGCTGACCTCGTCGAGAAGCGCCACGACGGCCACCTGCTGGCCATCACCGACGAGGCGCGTACTGCGGAACTGCTCGCCGCGGCCGACCCGACGCTCCCGGAGCGACTCGTCGACCGATTCACCCGGCTCGTCGACGCCCTGCTGGAGTGATTCGACGGCTGAACCACAAGCCGGATGCCCGACTGGAACCTCCCTCCGGTAATGCAACGCCGCAGATACCTCCAGGCGTGTCTCGGCGCCGGGGTGGCCAGCCTGGCTGGCTGTACCGACCTCGGCCTCGTCGAGACGCGTGACCTCTCTTCTGCACCGCCGGTGCTCGACAATCGGCCGGATGCCGTCTACTTCCCCACGCACGTCGACGGGATGGAGCTGGTCGGCATGGCCGAACACGAGAGCGGCGACTACGCCGCGGCGCTCACCTACACCTATCCCCACCGATTCTGGCGTGTGGACGCGACGACGGACGCCGTCGAAGACGCGACGCTGGAAGCCGTCAAAGACGGTGACGACGTTCACCTGATGGCGGTTGTCTGGGATCCGAAAACGGAGCGGACGCTCCCCGAATCGGGCGTCAGCGTCGATATCTCGATGGGTGGCGACCCCTTAGACGAGCAGGTCATCTACCCGATGCTATCGCCGCGGATGGGCTTTCATTACGGCGCGAACTTCGCGCTCGACGGCGACGGCGAGTACACGGTCGACATCGACATCGGCGGGACGAACGTCCGTCGCACCGGCGCCTACCAGGGTCGCTTCGTCGACGCAGCGACCATCACCATTCCCTTCGAGTTCAGCGCGAGCAAGCGGGACGAAATCCCCGTCGAGCGGACGACGGAACGGGCCGGCGAGGCAGCCGCTCCGCCGGTCATGGACATGGCGATGCCACTCGGTATCGCGCCGGCGCCCGATTCCCTGCCCGGTCAGTACCGCGGCACGACAGCGAGTGGCGATGCCGAGTTCGCCGTCACCACACTCAAGCGCCCGCCAGAGGGTAGTGACGGCGATGGCACGTATCTCGCTGTCTCGGCGCGAACACCGTACAACGAGCTGCTGCTCCCGGCCATGGCACTGGAGGCACGACTCCGACGCGATGGAGAGACGGTGTTCGAGGGGTCGCTCGAGCGCACCTTCGACGACAGCCTGAATTACCACTACGGAGCCGTCGTTGGCGACATCGCGGCGGGCGACGAACTCGTCATCGACGTCCGCACGCACCCCCAGATTGCGCGGCACGAAGGCTACGAAACGGCATTCCTCGACATGCCGAGCGCCGAACTCACCATCTAGGCTCGACGCCGTCGTTTTGGTGCCGCAGCTCCAAGCGAAACCGTGCCCTCGGAATGTGTGGTTTGCGGCGCCGACGCAAGCGTCAGCGACGCCTGTCCCCACTGCGGGACAGCCTGCTGTCCCGAACACCGCCCACCCGAGGCCCACGACTGTCCCGGCACCGACGCCGGCATGACGACCGGCTGGCGAGTCGACCTCGATATCGGTACGTCGAGCGAGCCGGCGGACAGCGGTACCTCCCTGTCGACGCTGTTCCGACCCGGCGTCGGCCTCGCCGTCGTCACGCTCCTGCTCGTGGTCGTCGCGCTGGGCGCCGTCGCCACCGTCGGCCCACTCGGAGGCGACCTCAACACGACGGCCGTCGAACACGACATCGTCGACCGGACGAACGAGGAGCGACTCGCAGCCGGCGTCGGCGAAACGGCCCACGACCCCGAACTGGCGGCCGTCGCCCGCACACACAGCCGCGACATGCGCGACCGCGGCTTCGTCAATCACACCAATCCCGACGGCGAGGGGCCGGACGACCGCGTCCGCGCGGCCGGGCTCGACTGCCTGACCGGCGAGAACATCTATCAGGCGCCGCGAGGCGCCCTGGCGAGTTCGGCTGCTGCACTCGCAGACCACATCGTCCGGGCCTGGATGGACTCGGTCGGCCATCGCCGCACGCTGCTTCGAGACCGCTACACCAGACAGGGCGTCGGCGTCGCTGTCGGCGAAGATGCGATCTACGTGACGCAGGTGTTCTGTTGACTCCGAGGCAGCCCGCGCTTACAGAAGCGAGAAGATGGCGAGCGGAACCCCGAAGAGAAGCACCGTCATCGCGACGAGAACGAGCCCGTAGGCGATGAACGTCCCGGCGGCGGTGACCAACGCGGGATGTTCGTATTCCTCTTTGAGTTCGGCGACGTTCATATCCGGAGATTCGGTCGCTGTCCCTTAGGTGTACCGCTACCGCCCAGCGTTACGGGACGACGACTGCCCGCCCTTCGACCTCGCCGGCTTCGAGCCGCTCGAACGTCTCGGGAAGTTCATCCAGGGACACCTGCTCCGTGCGCACGTCGAGTCGACCCTGCCGGGCGATGTCGAGCACCGCCCGAAGCTCGGTCGGATTGCCCCACTGCACCGTCCGGTAGGTGATTTCGCTCCCGACGAGAGGGTTCCAGGAGAAATCGACGCTTCCGCCACCGATGCCGGCCAATACGAGCCGCCCGTCAGCGCCGAGGACGTTCGTCGCCCACTGGAGCGTCTCGTCAACGCCGACAAAATCGATGACGGCATCGACGGAACCGCCCGCGGCATCCTGAATCTCCCGTGGCACAGACCCTGACGTATCGACGGTCGCGTCGGCGCCGAGTTCCACGGCCCGTTCGAGCTTCGCGGGCACCTGGTCGACCGCGACGGTGTGACAGCCCGCGAGGTGGGCGAACTGGACGCCGAACTCGCCGAGGCCGCCGACGCCGACGATTGCGACGCGGTCGCCGGTGTCGAGGTCGGTCTTCTGGAACGCACGATACGGGGTTAGCCCGGCGTCCGTCAGCGGCGCCGCAGCGACGGGGTCGAGCCCGTCAAGCGGGATGCAGTAGTCCGCAGTCGGGATGCGCAGGTATTCCGCGTAGCCGCCGTCGTGGCCGATGCCGAGCCAGTTCGAAAGGTTACAGAGTTGGTCGTCGCCGCGGGCACACACCTCGCAGTTCCGGCAGCCCCAGCCACCGAAGACGGCCACGTCGGTGCCGACATCGAGAGCGACGCCATCGCCCGTTTCCGCGACGGTGCCGGCGACTTCGTGGCCGAGTGTGCGTGGTTCGACGAGCGGTATGTCGCCGTCCATGATGTGCAGATCGGAGTGACAGACGCCGCAGGCGGCCACCTCGACCAGTACCTCGCCGGGGCCGGGCGTCGGCCGGGGAACGTCCTCGATTCGAAGCCCCTCGCCGGGATGAAAGCGTGCTGCTCGCATGGGCCGAGAGGGCATGCCACGGGCAAAGAGCGTTCCGGTGGCGACAACCCAGCCGCCGTCAGGCCAGTATTTCCTTGATTCGGCGCGGCTCCTTGGAAAGGGAGGGGTCGTCTTCGATCATCTGCAGCACCTCGTGGTCGGTCACGTCGGGGTAGTCCTTCCGCGTGGCCTCCTCGATGAGGGCTTTCTCCAGCCGGAACTCGGTGCCGTCGTAGATGACGTCGACACCCTGCTCGTCGAAGGAAAGAACGGTCATACACGGGTTTGGCGACTGCCACCTATAAGGGATACGTTGAAAACGCGACGGAGCTTCCCCTCCCCGTCGCTGGGGCGCGCCCGAAGGCGCATCGACGGCCCCATCGACCTGTATTCACTCGGCTGACAAGTGTCTGCCGGCCGTCTGACGCCCGAGGAGGTTTTAATAGCGGTGCCACGCAGGTGTACACCGTGTTCGGCTCCGACCCGCTCGAGGAACTAGTGATTCCGGACGGGACGCACGTCCAGGAGCACGACCTCGTCGCAGAGGGCGACGTGCTCGTGGGCGGGCAAAGCGTCGTCGAGCTGGGCGTCCGCGGGGGCAACGTCATCGCCGGCGAGCGCGTCCGCTTCGACGGCGACATCGAGGCCGATGGCGACTGCCGACTCGACATGTGGTGTGACGTCGACGGCAACGTCCTCGTCGGCCAGGACGCCTATCTCGGCGAGCGGGTTCACATCACGGGCCAACTCATCGTTTCCGGCGACCTCGATATCGGCGATGATGTCGACATCGAGCGCGGCTTCGAAGCCAACGGCTGGATCGTCATCCGCAACCCCATGCCGACCATCGTGTTCCTCTTCGTCTACCTCTCACAATTGCTCCGCATCGGCGAGGAGGAGGCTGCAGACGAGGTCGTCGACGAATTCCTGACCGACGACCGGGAGGCAGAACCCGTGGTCATCCCCCGCGGCGCGCGCGTCTCGGACGATACCTGGCGCGTCTCCACGCCCGCGACCATCGGTGACGACTGCCGCCTCCACGGCAACATCCGGGCAACGACCATCGAGGCCGGCGCCGATACCGAGGTGTTCGGCAGTCTCCGCGCGAAGGAAGACATCCACGTCGGCGCGGGCACGATTGTCCACGGCGACGTGACGACGAAAGGTGGCGACGTGTTCGTCGCCCCCGACGCACACATCCGCGGGGACATCTCCTGTGAGGACTGTGAGCTCTCGGAGGCCGCCGAGGTCGACGGCGCTATCCGGGCCCGCGGCGAGACGAGCTTCACGACGGCGCCGGAACCCGAGGTCGAGGCGGCCAGGGAGGACGCCGAGGCTGAAGCCGAAGCGACCGAACCCACGCCCGAACCGACCTCTGCCGTCGTCCCGCTCGGAGAGGGAGACCTCCCCGAACCGGAGCCAACTCAGGCGTTCGTCCGTCTCGGCGACGGGGAACTCGATGTCGAGGCGACGCCGGCCGTCATCCCGGTGTCCGAAAGTGAGGTCGACTGGGATACCGACGACGACCCTTCAGCGAACGGTGCCGCCGAGGACGTATCCGGTATCATCGCCGAAGCCGAAGAGTCCTGAACTGCGTCGCCGACCCTTTATCGGCGCTCGCCAGACCGCTACCGGGAATCATATACGGCGGCCGGCGATACTCCGTGTATGCTCTCGGTCGCGCTCGCCGGCAAGCCCAACGCCGGCAAATCGACGTTCTACAAGGCCGCCACGATGGCGGACGTCGACGTCGGCAACTACCCGTTCACGACTATCGACGCCAACCGTGGCGTCAGCCACGTCCGCACCCGCTGTCCGTGTCTCGACCTCGAAAAGCGGTGTGACAACGACAACTGCCACGACGGCAAACGCTACGTCCCGGTCGAACTTCTCGACGTGGCCGGCCTCGTTCCCGGTGCCCACGAGGGCCGTGGCCTCGGCAATCAGTTCCTTGACGAGCTGACGAACGCCGACGTCATCCTGAACGTCGTCGACGCCTCCGGCGGGACGAACGAAGAGGGCGAACCCGTCGAGGTCGGCTCGTATGACCCCGTCGAGGACGTCCACTTCATCGAAGAGGAGATGGATTTGTGGCTCGCCGGCATCATCGAGGGGAACTGGGAAACCATGATTCGGCAGGGTCGCTCGCCGGAGTTCGATTTCGAGGAGGCGCTCACCGAGATGCTGACCGGCGTCGGCGCGTCCGAACACGACGTGATGGCCGTCCTTCGGGAACTCGATTACTCGACCGACCCCGGGTCGTGGGATGACGACGACCGCGAGGAGCTGGCCCGCCTGCTCCGGGAACGAACCAAGCCCATCGTCGTCGTTGCGAACAAAGCCGACATCGCACCCGACGAGAACATCGAGCGGCTGGAAGAAGCGGCCGGCCACGTCATCCCCTGCACCGCCGAGGGCGAACTCGCGCTCCGGCAGGCCGTCGAAGCCGGCGTCATCAACTACGACCCCGGCGACGAGGACTTCGAAATCACGGGCGATATCTCGGGCGCACAGGAGGAGGGGCTCAACCGCATCCGCGACGTCATGGGCGAGTGGGGCGGCACCGGTGTCCAGCAGTCGCTCGATGAATCCATCTACGACCTGCTCGACCGCATCACGGTCTACCCCGTCCAAAACGAGACGCGGTGGACGGACGGGCAGGGCAACGTTCTCCCCGACGCCTTCCTGTTGGCTGAGAACGCGACACCGAAAGACCTCGCCTTTGCCGTCCACTCCGACATCGGCGAGGGGTATCTCCACGCCGTCGACGCCCGCGAGAAGCGCCGCATCGGCGAAGACCACGAACTCGATGAGGGCGATGTCGTCAAAATCGTCTCGACGGCGAGCTAGCCAATCCAGACGGCGACGAGAAGCACCGCGAGGAAGAGATACGACCCCCGGATGAGGAGTTTTGCCGCCAGGCCGTCATCCTCGCCAGCGCGCCACGCGAAGCCAGCGACGACGCCAAAGACGACCGGCGCGGCGGCACTGACCGGCGGGAAGACGCCGACGACGGCGAGCGCAACGACGACCACCATTCCGACCGCCATCAGTCCATAGGCGAAACGGCGGGCGTTCGCCGGGCCGAGGACGACCGCAACGGTTCGTTTGCCGATGGAGCGGTCGTACTCGTGATCTTTCGCGTCGTCGATGGTCTTGATACCGCTGAGAACGAGGAGGAACACGGCCGCGAACGCGACCACGCTCGCAGTGAGCGTCGTCGCCTGGACGTAGAACCCACCCAGGAGCGCAAAAGCGATGCCGGCCGGGTAGCCCGCCGTCGCGCCGAGGGGGTTGAGGTCGAGTTGGGGCGCGTGCATGTAGCCGATAACCCAGCCCGGTAGCGTGAGCAGTGCAGCCCAGACGTCGACGAGGGCGCCGATGGCCACGAGACAGACGAAGAAGACGCCCGTTGTCCCGGCAAGGGCAGCGCGGCAGCCGCCAGCGGTCAACGGGTGGTCGTCGTCCTCACCACGCTTGTAGAAATCGACGTAGCCGTCCTTGATGTGGGCGGTGTAGAGGGCGGCGAAGGCGGCAGTGAGGTGGAGAGCGAGCAGGGTCACGTCGAGACGGCCCGCGAGGACGGCGCCGAACGCCGAAGCGGCCAGCGGCGGGAGCATGAACACGGGGTGCACCTGCGAGGCCAAGGCGCCGACGTCGGCACGGATGCCCGAGCCATGACGTGCGAGTGCCATGTGTACCCCATGGTAGCAATCGCCATTATTCTACTGACGGGAGCAATCGACTCGCCGCTCTGCCCGCTATCGAATCGCGTTCGTCGCCTCGCGCATGATGTCGAGGGCCTCCTTCAGCGTCTCGACGCTCACGGCGTAGGAGATGCGGGCGTGGCCGGCCCCGTTCTGTCCGAACGCCTCGCCGGGCACGACGATGACGCCGCGGTCGATGACCTCGTCGACCCAGCCGTCGGGGACGCGCGGCATCGCGTAGAAAGCGCCTCGCGGCGTCGGCACGTCGAGGCCCATGTCTTCGAGGCCGTCGAGCAACACGTCGCGGCGCTCCATGAACGCCTGCCGCATCTTCTCGGGATGGTCTTGTGGGCCGGACAGCGCCGCCTCCGCGGCGTACTGGGCGGGCGCCGACGCACAGGCCTGAGCGTACTGGTGGACGCGGAGCATTCGCTCGATGCGCTCGTGGGAGCCGGTCACCCAGCCCAGCCGCCAGCCGGTCATCGAGTACGCCTTCGAGCAGGCGTTGACGACGACGACGTTGTCCGTGTCGGCGAAGGCCGCCGGTGAGTAATGCTGGCCATCGAAGACGAACCGGCCGTACACCTCGTCGGAGATACAGAGCACGTCGTACTCGTCGGCGATGCGTGCGAACGCGCGCATGTCCGTCTCGCTTTGGACGGCCCCGGTCGGGTTCGCGGGGCTGTTGACGACGAAGGCGGCCGTATCGTCGGTGATGGCCTCCTCGACGGCATCGGGAGACATCGTCAGGTCGTCACGGAGCCCGACAGGTCGTGGCTCGCCGCCGGCCAGATGCGTTAGCGCCTCGTAGGAAACGAACCCAGGGTCGGGGTAGATGACCTCGTCGCCGCTGTCGACGTGGGCCTCCAGCGCGATATGCAGCGCCTCGCTCCCGCCAGCCGTCGCGATGACGTCGCTGGGGTCAACCGAGAAGCCGTCGTCGCGTTCGTGTTTCGCCGCGATCGCTTCGCGCAGTTCCAGTGTGCCCTTATTCGACGTGTAGCCGTCGGCTTTGCCGGCCTCGATGGCGTCGATAGCTGCCCGTCGGGCGTTCTCCGGCGTGGGGAAATCGGGCTGGCCGAGCCCGAGGTTGATGGCGTCCTCGCCGGCCGCCTCGAACACCTCGCGGATACCGCTGATAGAGACCTTCTCGACGCGCGATGAGAACTCCGTCATGGGGTATTGCCCGGCGCCTATCGGGTTAACTCTGCTGGATACCGACCGAGCGATGGCGAGGAACGGTATTTAGAAGATATTTTTGCCGGTGTTAGCGACGGAGGATTTTCTGACAGTCGACCCGTATAGTCGCGTCATATCACCCTCAGGCTGGTCTATTCGTTGAGGGAGACCGTCATGCTTCGAGGTCGAACTTACCGTTAGCTTCTCGGGCATAAGCCTGCGTCTCCTACGGCCGTCAATGACTAAGACACCGTTCTCAGTGACGAGACGGTCGTATCTCGCAGGTGCCGGTGCGGCAGCGACGGCCGGACTGGCCGGCTGTCTCGGCGGCGGCGGTAACGGCGACGAACTCACCGTGGCATACATGCCCATCTTCCCCGATCTCCAGTATTTCGTGATGGAACAGGAGGGGTACTTCTCGGAAATCGACGCCACGATCGACGGTCGGGAGTTCACCGACGGCCCGGCCATCATCCAGGCGTATGGCGGCGGCGAACTCGATATCGCCATGTTCGGCATCGTCCCGGCGATGATCGTCATCGACCGCGGGCTGCCCGCGAAGGTGACCGCGGCCAACATCGAGGAGCCGATGGGCATCATGGCACACGAAGACCTCCAAGCGATGTGGGACGAACACGGCAGCGACGCCTTCGGCGTCTGGGAGGAAGAGACGGGCCAAAAGTTCCGCTTCGGCACGTTCCCGCAGGGGTCGGTGCCGGACGTGTTGCTCCGCTACTGGCTGAGCGACGTCGTCGGCGTCGACCCGGAGACGGCGGTCGATATCACCGAAATCGGTGGCGCGAACGCCGTCTTCCAGGCCATCGTCAACGGCGAAATCGACGGCACTTCCATCATGGAGCCGGTTCCGACTCGGGTCGCCGATACCGACTCGCCCGTCTCGATGTTCCGAACCGCGGCCGAAATCATGCCCGGCCAACCGGCTGCCGTGACGCTGATGAGCGACGAGGTGCGGAACTCCGAACTCGGCACCCAGTTCCTCGAACAGCACGTCCGAGCCACGGAGTTCATCGAGAACAACACCGACGCGACCGCCGACATCGTCGAAGAGGGCATCGGCATGTCCAGCGACCTCGCAACGAAGGCGCTGCAGGGGCCGCTCTCGAACTTCGTTACCGACCCGGGTGAAGTCGAAAACGGCACGGAAATCTTCTCCTCGTTCGCCCACGAGAACGGACAGATCGACAAGGAACTCTCCCTCGACCAGATATTCGATTACGGCGTCTACGAGAACCGCTAACGGTGAGTCGGGATGGCAACTGACGTCGAAACCGGGGTCGACTCCACCGGCGAAACCGAGATACACCCACTGGAGAATCTCGACCCACAGCGTGCCGCACTCGGCACCATCGGTATCGTCGGTTTCGTTCTGTTGTGGCACATCGCATCGGTATTCAACCCGCCGTACGTCCTCCCGTCGCCGCTATCGGTCGCGGAGACGTTCTACGCGGAGGCGGCATCCGGCGAGATGGCGACGGCGCTCTTCCAGAGCATTCTCCACTGGCTGCCGGGCACCATCATCGGAACGCTCCTCGGCGCCGGCGCCGGCATCGCGTTCGGCTGGAGTCGGCTTCTCGACGATATCTCCGCGCCCATCATCCGATTGCTGCGCCCGGTGCCGCCGCTTGCGCTCATCGGTTTCGCCATCGCCTGGATCGGCATCAACAACGGCGGAGCGGCCTTCATCATCGCCGTCGGCGCGTTCTGGATCAACTTCTACGCCGCCTACGGCGGCATCGAGGGCGTCTCCGATGACCTGCTGGACGTGGCCCGAAGCCTCGGCGTAAACGGCGACATCGAGTTGATTCGGACGGTCGCCATCCCCGCCGCCTCGCCCGATATCCTGACGGGTGTCAGAACCGGTATCGGGCGCTGCTGGATGCTCGTCGTCGCCTCCGAGATCTTCGGCGTTCCCGGCATCGGACGGCGCATTCTCCGCGCATCGAACAATCTCCAGGTCGATGTGGTCATCACCTACATCCTCGTGTTGAGTTTCATGTTCCTGCTCGTCGACGTGGCGTTCCGTGCCGCACAACGGAGGGTGTTGGCATGGCGATGAACGAACGACACGACGCACGCGTCCGCGTCGAGGGCGTCGACAAGCGCTATGAGACGAAGCAGGGCCCCGTGCAGGCGCTGCGTGACATCACGTTCGATGTCGACCCAGGCGAGTTCGTCTGCATCGTCGGCCCTTCCGGCTGTGGGAAGACGACCCTGTTCCGCATCATCGCCGGACTGGAGGATGCTACCTCGGGATCGGTGTATCTCAACGGCACCGCCGTCACGGAGCCATCACCCGACATGGGCGTCGTCTTCCAGGAGTACCATCTCTTCCCGTGGCGAACCGTCCGCGGCAACGCCGCTTTCGGGCTCGAAAAACAGGGCGTGCCGGCGGCCGAGCGCCGCGAGCGCGTCGACCACCTCGTCGACCTCGTCGGCCTGGAGGGGTTCGGCGACAGCTATCCGAAAGCGCTCTCGGGCGGCATGAAGCAGCGCGTCGCCATCGCGCGGGCGCTCGCCGTCGACCCCGACCTCCTCCTTATGGACGAGCCGTTCGGCGCCGTCGACGCCCAGACCAAGGAGATGCTGCAGGACGAACTGCTCGACATCTGGCAGGAGACGGGCAAGACCATTCTCTTCGTCACCCACGACGTCGAGGAGGCGGTCAAACTCTCGGACAGGGTCATCGTGATGGCCAAAGAGCCCGGGCGAGTCCGCGAGACCGTCGATATCGACCTGCCGCGACCCCGCTCCCGCGCCGACCCCGAGTTCGGTGACTACTACGAGCACGTTCTCGACCGTATCCGGAATTAAGGCCTGTGGAGACTGCGCTCCCTGTGGATACACCCGTATCTGCAAAGCGCGTCGTGGAGACAGGAAGCCCCACCCGCAAGGAGCGAACCGCGTCAGCGGTGAGCGAGTAGGGTGGGGTAGTTCACGGCCGGACGTACGCATAGCCCGCACTCTGCCGGCGCGTCAACTCGGCCATCGCCGAGGAAACGACCACAACGCCGTCGACCAGCTCCTTCGTCGTGTACTCCTCGGAGCCCTCGATGGAGTTCCGGCAGGCACACACCTCGACACCATCGTCGAGCAGGTCACGAACGCTGTCGGCGGTCAGGGCATCGGACAGCAGATGCGCGATGCCACCGGCGTTCGCGACGATAGCGATGTCCGGATCGATGCTGCCATCGGCGAGCAGATTCGCGACGTTCCGCAGCGCTTTGCGGCCGTACGACTCCGCGCCCTCAGGGATGTGGAAGACGGTTCGGTCAGGCATCGTCGGTGGCCTCGCGCAAGTCCTCGATGTGCTGTTCGAGTCGCCGCAGCGTCGCGTCGGCGTCGGCGTATCCCTCTTCGTACTCGTCGTAGGCGGTGTCGGTCTTCCGAAGGAATCGCTCGACTGCTTCCTCGGTCTCGGTCATACTCTCACCTGCGCAGGCCAGCACGAAAAACCACTGTAAGTATCCGCGCGAGCAAGGCGAGGCGCGACCGAAGTGAGCGCCTCGGACAGTCGAGCGGTGAGCGGAGCGAACCGCGAGACGAGCGAGCGCGCGCATATTTTCCCCACGTTTTTGCCGCGGGCGGCGGCCCGCGGCCGCCGCCGGATGCCGTGGTCGTTCGAAAGGCGCTTTGCGCCGTTCGTGATGACGAGAGAGCGGAGCGCTCTCGGATCACGGCGAAGCCGCCACGCGTGAGGCGTGTTCGGCGCGTTCCGCGCCGAACCGCCGGCGTGCAAAAAGTGAGTGTTAGTCGTCGCCGTGTTCGTCGACGATGACGACTTCGCCGTCGACGATGTCGACGTTGATGAGTGTCTTCGCGGTGTAGGATGATGCTTCGAGCCTGTTCTCGCCGTCGACCTTCTTGATGACGGCGACGACGTCGACGATATCCGCGCCGATATCTTCGAGGGCGTCACAGATGGCTGACAGCGTGCCCCCCGTCGAGAGCACGTCGTCGAGCACGAGGACGTTGTCACCGGCCTCGACATCGTTGATGTACATCTGATTCTCCGAGTAGCCGGTCTGCTGGAACAGCGGCGTCTCGCCATCGAGGCCGTACTCACGTTTCCGGATGACGACCAGCGGAATATCGCTCATCAGCGAGACGGCAGTCGAGATGTGGATGCCCATCGCCGCGGGCGTGACGATCTTGTCGACATCCTCGAGCTGGGCCTTCCGGATGATCTTGATGACGATTTCCCGGAGCAGGCTCGGTTCGAGCATCGGGACGCCGTCGCTGATCGGGTGGACGAAGTAGTGATACCCCTCCTTCTCGATGATCGGCGCGTCGAGCAGCGACTGCTGAAGTTGATCCATGGAAGGCGTAATCGAAGCCGGCGGTAAAAGTTGACGATACGAGCTATCCGAGTGGCAGAGCACGGCCGCCGACGAAGGCGAAATGCCAGAGGCCGGCCAGAAGCAGGAACACCGTTCCCGCGGCGGCGGCAAGCGCGAGCGTGACGGCTCCGAAGCGGTCGTAGCGCTGCCCCGCGGCATCGAGGAGTGCCCACGCTGCCAGCAGACTGCCGACGCCGAGGCCGAGAAGTGCGTGGGTCTGGACGGCCTCGCCGCGAACCGCCTCAGTGTACCACAGATACACGACGAGCGATTGGCCGCCCACGAGGACGCCGGCCGCGTACGTGAACGCACACGTCCGATACCGTTCGGCGACGACGCGTCGAACGGAGCCGAGCCGGGCGACCCCGTAGACGGCAAGCGGGAACAGCGGGAGCAGATACCGGACGGTGATGGCCGCGTGTATCGGCATCCGCGGCAGATACACGAGCGTCAACAGCACGGCGTACACGCCGACGAAGACGTCGACCGTTCGGAGCGCCGAGAGTCGGCGCTGCTCGATGACGGTTCGAAGCCGGCCGCGGAGGTCGGCACGGGCCGCGAGAATCGGAACCGCGATGAGTGCGGCAGCCAGCGGCATCGCTTCGAGGAAGGCGAGCCGAATCGCCTCGCCCGTGTCGCGGGCCGCGACATCGGCGATGTAGCCGCCGCGGATGAACGTCGGATAGAGGCGGCTCGATTCGGAGAGTGCGGTTTCGGCGCCCCTGCTGAGGAGGCTGGCGAGGAGGTCGAGCGCGCCCGCGAGCGTATCGATGATTTCGCTTCCAGCGTCGGCTGGAGTCGGCGTCTCGGTCGGTTGAGCCGTAGGGGTACTCTCGGAACTGCTTGCCTCCGTCGGTGTCGCCGTGGAACCGCCTTCGCTTGCTGCCGTCTCGGTTGGCGTTGCCTCTCCGCCAGTCGCGTCCTCGCCGCGTTCGGCCAGCGCGCCGCTGCCGCCGGCGGTGAGCGCCCGAGGCGGTTCGGCGGGGTTTCCGGTCACGAACAGATTGGTGATGAACATCGGCAGGACGGAGACGATGGCGACGGCGCCGGCGGCAGCCAGCGACCGCAGGCTCCGGCCACCCGTCGGCACATCGACAGCGAGCAACGCGACGAGGAGTATCACACCTTCGGCGGCGCTCACCCAGGCAGCGATGCCGATGGGGACGTACGCGGCAGCCCGAAACCGGACATCGATGGGTCTCGATTCACGGCTCCGATACAGACAGTACATCGACCCGATGGCACAGAGCGCGATGAGGACGTGCCGCTTCGGGAACTGCGCCCAGAAGCCGATGGGCGTCGCGAGACCTGCAGCCACTCCGGCCGCGCCCCCGACTCGACGAGAGTACGCCCGCGCGAGGAGTCGATAACAGCCGACGCCGACGAACGCCGCCGCGACCATCGTCTGCAGCTGCAGCGCGATGAGGTAGTGTTCGTCAGCACCGATAGCGGTGGCGCTGGCGACGACGCCGACGAACGAGAGGAGGGCCGCGGCGCTGCCGACGTATGCGGCCTCTTCGGGATAGTCGAGTTCGCGCCCGACGAGCAACGCAAGCGCGAGTATGGTGAGCGCCCAGCCCGCGGCGAGGGCGACGCGGAGGTCAGCAACTGCCGCGACCGCCTGAACCGCCCACAGGAACGGCAGTGCGAGGAAGATCTGCCCGTAGTTCCGCCCGTAGATTCGGCCGTTCGCGGTGCCCATGCCGGGCGTGTTCAGATTGAAGCCGTACACGGCGCGTTCGACGTAGAGCTGCCCGTCGGAAACCGCGACGAGCGTATTGGCGACGGTGTAGGTGTCGGTGATGAGAATCCCGATTCGCCAGTACGCCAGATACGTCACGAGCGCCGCGAGGAAGACGATAGCTCCGAGGCGGTCACCGACGACTGCCCGCCCGAGGCGTCGAGCCCTCGACGTCACTGCTTCACCTCGATTTCGATGGTCTGCTCGATGAGCAGTCGGTCGCCCGCCTCGTCGTACACGTACACGCGAGCGACACCCGTATACTCAGCTCGGCTTTCGTTGACCCGGTCTTGCTCCAGCGTGGACGGCGAGAACGTGAGGTCGTATTGACCCGCATAGCCGTCGTCGAGGAACGTGACGCTCGAACGACTGTGGTTCAGACCGGGGACTGTAAGCGAGTACGCGACCGTCGGCTGGCCGGAGACGTTCTGTACGCGAACCCGTGCCGGGTCGATGTGGAGTGTGTACGGCCCGCCCTCGTACTCAGCGGGGCTGAGCGTCGCCGTCCGTGGCACCTCCTCGACGGTGACGTTCGCGGTGCCCGATCCTGGGGCGAACGTTTCGGTCTCGGTCAGAGAGATGCCGACGAGGGGCCCCGAAACGAGCGTCGCACCGAGCAGAAGCACGATTGTGAGGGCAATGACGGCACGGTCAGAGCGCATCTGAACGCTCCAGCGCCCGTGGCGGCATAAGTCCACCGGGCGAGGTCGTTCAGTCCGTGAGTTCTGACGCGAGCGCGTCGGTGACGTATCCGCCGATTTCGGCCTTGCTGCCCTCGTGTTCGGTCACCGTCTCCGCCCGGACGAGGAGGACGCGGCTCGTCTCCGCGCCCATTACGCTCGCGTCGTTGGCGACGACGAAGGACAGATCCGCGCGGTCGAGCGTCTCGCGGGCCTTCTCAATCATCGCGTCGTCGTCGCCGCTGGTCTCGACTTTGAACCCAACGATGGGGAGGGCGGGGTGTTCGGCACGAACCGTATCGATTAGTTTCGGCGTCGGTTCGAGTTCCAGCGTGAGCGACTGCCCGGAGCGAATCTTCTCCGGGGCCGCATCCACGGTGTAATCACCGATGGCGGCCGCGGAGACGAGCGCGTCGGCGTCATCGGTCGCCGCACGCACCGCATCGAGCATCTCCTCGGCGCTTTCCACGCGCTCGACGTCGGCGTATGGCACGTCGGGGCCGTCGTGGACGAGCGTCACGTCGGCACCACGGGCGTAGCAGGCCTTCGCGACGGCCCGCCCCGTGCGCCCGGAAGCGCGGTTCGAGATGACGCGGACGGGGTCGATAGCCTCGCTCGTCGCACCGCTCGTGACGACAACGTGTTGTCCATCGAGGACGCTATCGCCGGCAGCGCGCGCGGTGTCGAGGACGATTGCCTCCTCGGTCGCGATTTTGGCCTTGCCCTCCGCTAATCGGGGGTCGACGAAGGACACGTCCCACGACTCCAGCGTTTCGATGGCGTCGATGACGCCGGGATGGTCGTACATCGGGGCATGCATCGCGGGCGCGACGACGACCGGCATGCCGGCCCCGAGCGCCGTCGTCGCACACGTCGTTACGGGCGTGTCGTCGACGGCACCGGCGATTTTGCCGAGCGTGTTCGCCGTCGATGGCGCAAGCAGGAGTACGTCCGCCCAGCCGTCGTATCCGCAGAGTTCGACGTGTTCGACCGACCCGGTAATCTCGGTGACGATGGAGTTCTCGGTCGCGAACTCCAGAGCCCACGGGTGGATGATTCCCTGTGCCGAGTCAGTCATGACTGCGCGTACCGCGGCGCCCTGCCGCCGGAGTTCGTGGGCCAGTTCGACTGTTTTCACTGCCGCGATGGAACCCGACACCCCCAGCGCGACGTTGACGCCCTCAAGCATCGCCGGACGTTCGGTGCGCCCGGATAAAAACTATCGTGACACGCGGTCGGGCATCGACGCCGCGGGCGGCACGGCGCGTTTGTGCTCACTGCCGTCGACCAGCGAGGCCAACCGCTCGGCGATTTCCATTTCGACGTCGGTGGTGTCGGCGGCCGATTCGGTATCCTCGCCCGCGTCGACGTAGGCACGCAGGAACGGGTCGATATCCTCATACGGGGCGCCGATTTCACCCTCGTCGGTCTGGCCGGCCCATAGCTCCGCGGTCGGCGTTTTCTCGATGAACGTCTCCTCGACGCCGATGTGTTCGGCCAGGTCGTACACCTCGGTCTTGTAGCGGTCGCCGAGCGGGCGAACGTCGGCCCCGCCGTCGCCGAACTTCGAGAAGTAGCCGAGCAGATACTCGGAACGGTTGTTCGGCCCGATGACGAGGCCGTCGTGGACGTTGGCCTCCAGGTAGAGAAACACCATCCGCGTCCGCGCCCGGACGTTGCCAAGCGAGAGGATGTCCACGTCGTAGGGGACGCGGTCGGCGTATTCGGCGACGAGTGGCGCGATGTTGGCCTCTCGCCACTTGATGCCGACGCGTTCACACAGTGCTCTTGCGTCGGCCATGTTCTCCGGAGCGCTCGGATTATCCGGCAACACGAGTCCGGTCACCCGGTCAGTGCCGACCGCCTCGACGGCCAGATGGAGCGCCACCGTCGAGTCGAGGCCGCCGCTGATGCCGATGACGTATCCGTCGGCATCGTCCGGCAGCCGGTCTTCGAGAAACGACACCGCGCGCTCGCGGGCAACGGCAGGGTCGACATCAGCATCGGCGTCGGTCGACATACATCGGGCTACCCCGCCTCGGCACGTAAGCGTGGGGGCTACTCGGTGTCGACCCTACTTTCCTGGATGACCCTCTCGAACTCGGCGACACGCTCGACACAGCAGTCCGGCACCAGGTCACGCCACGATTCGCCCGCTCGCATGCGACGGCGAACCTCCGTTCCGGAGTAGGTGTCGGGGTAATGTAGTTCCTGTTCGACGATTTCGGCGTCGGTGTGCTCCTTGAGGAGGCGCTGTACGAGATCGTTCCCGGAGACGGCGACCTCGGCGTCGGTTCGGTCGACGAGCCGCTCGGCCCAGACCGGATAGCCAGCTTCGCCGCGGTCTTCGTCCGCCACGCGAACGATGTCGATATCGGGATGACAGCCGCGGATGACGTACTCGCGTTCCTCGGCGGTCAGTGGGTTCTCGGCAGTTCGGGATTTCTCGGGGCTGCCGAGCGCGATGACGAGGCCGAACCGCTCTTTGTACTCGCTGACGACGCGGTGGTGGCCCTCGTGGAACGGCTGGAACCGTCCGAGGAACGCGGCTCGGCACACGGTTCCCGTTGGCAGGGAGTTATGATAAAGGGGCGCCGTATGCGCGGGAGAACACGCAATCCTCGTGGCCTCGTGTGGCTTGTATGGCATACGAATTCCCGAGTGACGGTGCGGAGTGGATCACCGAGTACGGCCAACTGCTGAACGAGAACGACGACTATCAGGAGGTGGGCGGGGGCTGGGGCGTCGATTTCGACGGCGATTTCCTCTTCGCCGTCGAGCCCGACGACGCCTACGATGGCCCGGAAGTGTACTTCTTCCTCGGGCTGGAGGACGGCGACTGCACTGAGGCGTACGAAGTCGACGACCCGGACGAGGAGGAGTACGGCTTCGTCTTCCGCGGCCCCTACACGAGCTGGAAGCGGCTCTTCACCGGCGACCTCGGCCCCATTGACGGCATGATGTCCGGCGAGTTCGAAATCGAGGGCGATATGCAGAAAGTGTTGCAGTACAGTGAAGCCGCAGTCGAGATGACCGAAACGGGTCAGCAGATCGATACTGAATTCGAGTACTGAACTACCCCTCGTCGCGCCGTTCGGCCACGCTCGGATGCATTGTCGGTTCGTCCGGGTGTCGCTCATCGAAGGCCTCGGTCATCACTTCGAGCGATTCGCGCTCCCGGCGGCGACGCTCCTGTTCGTCGATCTCTTCACAGCCCGGCGGTACCTCACGCCCTCGGTCGGTGAAATACCCCTCCGGTGCGACCCAGTCGTGGTAGAAGGGGACATCGGAATCGTCGACGAGCGTCAGCGCGACCTCCGCGCCGTGGCCGGCACAGACGACGGTCTGGTGGAGTTTCTCGGCGATGCGACCGGCAGCGTAGAGGCCGTCCACGCCCGTTCGGCCGAAATCGTCGATGTCGATGTACGTCTTTGACCCACGGTCAATGAAGCCGACGCCGTCGATGGCTTCGAGATAGTCGGTGTCCGACCACGAGGCGACGACGACGTAGTCGGCCAGAAGGTCGAACTCCTCGTCAGCCTCGACCCGGATGCGAAAGCCGTCCTCCGCATCCTCCGCCTCCGCGAGTGTCGTCACGACGCCCTGCTCGAACAGACAGCCGTTGCGACCGGCCTGCGCTTCGAGCAGATCGAGAAAGAGCCGAGCGTTGACGCCGGCCGGAAAGCCAGGGACGTTCTCGAGATGGGCGTTCCGCTGGAGGACGGATTCGCCGTGGTTGATAATGACCGTATCGAAGCCGGCGCGGGCGGTGAACGTTGCAGCGGTCAGTCCCGCGACGCCGCCGCCGATGACGGCGACTCTGGGGTTCTCGGTGTCGCTCATACGCCCGGGTTCACCGCGGTGGCCTACAAACGCCCCGGTTCGTACCGGGAGATGATTTATCCGCCCCGCCTCGCACAACCGACCGTGACGCAGTACGTACTCTACGGCGGGAAAGGCGGCGTCGGAAAGACGACCTGTGCGGCGGCGACCGCACTGCAGTACGCCCGGGAGGGCCACGCCACGCTCGTCGTCTCGACCGACCCCGCCCACTCGCTGTCCGACGTGTTCGACGCGCCCGTCGACGCCGAACCGACACACGTCCGTGACGATATCGACCTCTGGGCGGTCGAGATCGACCCCAGTGAGCGCATCGGGCAGTACCGCGGCCAGGTCAGCGCCGCCCTCTCGGAGCTCGAAGACCTCGGTATCTCGCTCGACGAGAGCGATCTCGACGACGTCATCGAGGCTGGCGTCGCGCCGGGTACTGACGAGGCTGCTGCGATGGATCTCTTCGTCGATTACATGGACGACCCCCGTTACGATTACATCGTCTTCGACACGGCACCGACCGGCCACACGCTTCGCTTGCTCAAACTCCCCGACGTGATGAGCTCGGCCATGGGCAAACTCATCTCCGTGCGCTCGCAGATGTCGAGTCTCGCGGACTCCGTGCGAGGCTTTCTCGGCACCGGTGACGACGAGGCCGAGGAGAAGCCGGATATCGAGGCCGAAATCGACCTCGAAGAGCTCCAGGCGCGCATGGAGCGCGTCGGGCGGGTGTTACGTGACCCCGAACGCACCGAGTTCCGCGCCGTCCTCATCCCGGAGACGATGGCCGTCCTCGAAACCGAGCGCCTGCTCGCCGAACTCGACGCCTACGACATTCCGGCGGGCCGGGCCATCATCAACAAGGTCATCGAAGACCCGACGCCGGAGTGTGACCTCTGTCAGGCGACCCACGAGAGCCAACAGAAACGCATCGGAGAGGCCCGAGAACGGTTCGAGCTACCGATAACGCTCGTCCCGCAGTTCCACGGCGAAGTGCATGGCCTGGAGGCGATCGAACGAGTCGCAGACCGCCTCGGGGCGAACGCTTAGGAAGGCGGCGTCCGAACGACGCCTGTGGACACTGTCGAGGTTTCGACCATCGTCTATCTGCCGCCCGATGAGGTGTACGATTTCCTCCTTGGTTTCCGGAGCTACGCAAAGTACTCAGAGCATCTCACCGGCGTCCGCCAGTTCGGCGACGGCTCGCCCGGCACCGAGTACGAACTCGATTTTACCTGGTGGAAACTCACCTACACCACGCGCTCGCGGGTGACCGATGTCGACCCGCCACACCGAATCGACTGGCGCATCGTGAAAGACATCGACGCCGTCGGACAGTGGATCGTCGAACCGTTGGAGGAGGACGCCGAGAAAACGAAAGCGACCCTCCGTGTCGAGTACGCACCGGGGTCGGCCGACGAGCGCACCCTCGAGTTACCGCGGTTCGTCTCGCTCGATTGGGTCATCGAGAAGGTGAAGCCGAAGGTGCAATCCGAAGCCGAGCGCGTGGTTCGGCGCATCGTCGCCGACCTGGAAGGTGAGCGCCGGGACGTGGAACTGGAGATCGAAACGAGTTGAGACGAATCGAAACGGGCTCGCTTACGGAAGTGCAAGGAGAAAGCCCCGCCCTTCGGGGAATCCTCGCCCGGTAGCGCGGGGAGGATGTCAATCGGTTTCGTAATCGCCGCCGTACTTCATGAAGAAGTAACCGAGGCCGAGCGTCGTCACCATCGCAAACATCGTCGCCACGGTGAGCGCCAGTGCCTGATCGGGGATCGTGATCGCCGGGCCCTCATTCTGAGCGAGTTCCTTCGTCGGCACGTCGTCGCCGACTGCGACGCCGCCTTTCATCCCCTGGCTGACGTGGGGTTCGCATTTGTAGTTCGTAATGCCAGCATCCTCCTCGGTGAACTCGTAGGAGTAGGTGTGGCCTTCCTCGCCGATGGGGTCACCGCTGTCGATGCCGGCGGGGCCCTCCTCGGCGACGACGTTGTGGGAGCCACCTTCACCAGTCCACTCCCAGGTGACCGTCGTTCCGGGCGAAATCCAGATGGCTGGCGGGTCGAATGCCAGCCCATCGCCGGCGCCCACCGAAACCGTCACTTCGCTCTGGTCGCGGAGATCCTGGGCGGAACCCTCCTCGTAGAGGTTCGCGTCACCGAGGAACGATCCGTAATCCGGCACTGTCTGCTGTGCGGCGGCCGTCCCGGAGGCCGCTGCCGCAGCGGCCGACCCTGCTGCCGCCGTCATGAACCCGCGGCGACTCACCTCGTTCGTGCTCATACCACCTCCTTGCGACCACCGCGTACTGAATCCTTCGAACTTTTTGCACGGTCGCCTGCGGCGACCGGCAAAAACTTCGATGAAAAATACCTCCTCACTCCCTCCGGTCGTTCGTCGGTAGCCGCGCTCCCGATGGTCGCGCGACAGAACCGCTCGCTACGCTCGCGGATACAAGCCAACGCGGTAGTATCTCGGCGTCGAAATCAATTCGAAAACGAACGCAAGCATCCGCGCGAGCGCAGCGAGCGCGGTTCGCAGGACGCGACCGCAGGGAGCGTCCTGTAGCGCCCGACAACTACCGCGGCCCTCCGGGCCGCGACAGGAGGAGCGGGTTGCGGGCACCGCCCGCAACCGAATGGCCGTGGCGGCCTGCGGCCGCCACGCAGCGCGCATATTTTCCCCAAGTTTTTGCCGAGAACCGGTGTCGCGCGCCATTCGGCGCGCGACCCGTGTTCTCGTGCAAAAAGTGGGGTTCCTACATGTAACCGAGGTCGCGCAGGCGCTCCATCAGGTCTTCTTTGTCCTGGGCGCGGCCAGCGCGCTCGGTCGTGTTCTCGAGGTCTTGCAGCCAGGCGGGCTCCTCGTCGCTTTTCTCCGTCGAAATCTCGCTGCCGAGCGAGCGGAAGCCGGCGAAGTACTTCGGTGAAACCGGAATGTCCTCGTGGGTGAGTTCGTTCGGGAGGTCGTCGTAATCCTGCGGCACGTAGCCGTCATCCGGGAAGCCTTCGACGGTTTCAGGGACGACGTAGTACCAGAAGGCGTCCCAGACGTCGGCTTCGTCGAACTGCAGGATGGGCTGAATGCGGTCGTGTGGCGGGTAGATGTCGGGGTTGTGGCGGGGGCTGAAGAACGTCTCATCGGCACGGGCTTCCTGTTCGTCCCAGCGGATGCCCGAGATAATGCCGTCGATGTCGTGCTCCTCAAGCGTGTTGTTGAGCGCGACGGTCTTCAGCAGGTGGTTGCCGACGTAGGTGTCGAGCAGGAACGGGAACGTGTCCTCCTCGTATTCGAGGATGTTCCGAATGTGGTGTTGGTTGTGTTCGGAGAGTTCGTCGACGGGGATGTCATCGCCCGGTTCGAGGCCGTGCTCGTCGACGTACTCACCGACATCCTCATTGCGCGCGAAGATTACGTCGAGATCCCACTCCTCGGCCCAGCGGTCGACGAAGTCGAGCAGCTCGTCGAAGTGCTGGTAGTGGTCGATGAAGACCGCGGGTGGCAGGTCGTAGCCGTACTGTTCTGCGACCTCCTTCACGAAGTACAGCGTGAGCGTCGAGTCCTTGCCACCCGTCCACATGATGGCGGGGGTTTCGTACTCCTCGAGGCCGGTCTTGACGACCTCGACTGCCTTCTCGATTTTCTCCTCGAGGGTCGGGTAATCCTCGGGGTCTTCGCCTTCGCCGCCCGTGTAATCCACGTCGACGTAATCGGGGAATTCGCTCATAGCGTGTAATTACATCTAATTAGAAGAATAAAGGGTCTTTTGGGTTCTGCCAGTTTCGTCCCGACCGGCGACGATTCGTCTCGAAAAGCGGCTTGAATTGCCGGCTGCGGCCGAGGTCGAACGCTGATGGGTTCAGTGAGGTGTGTAGGAGAGCGACTGCTGAGCAGTCTGAGTCAGAGAATCAAGCCGGTACCGCTCGGCGGTACCGTTACTCGCTGATGAATTTGTTGTCGCGCCAGTTGACCGTATTTTCCGTTTCGCGCTCGCGTGGGTCGTCGATGACTTCGATGCTCGCGGAACGTTCCTCGCCGTCGACGATGCGTGTCGCCTCGAGTTCGTCGTCGACAGACGCAATCGTGGTGAGTGCGCCCTTGTCAGCGTACTTCGCGAGGTCACACAGTACCTCGAACATCGGATACTGCAGCGCCGTGTTCTGCAGCACGGTTTCGCGGTCGCCCTTGAAGCAGGCGTACTCGACGAGCTTGGAGTTGATTTCGGGTTCCTCTTCCTGCACTTGACCGCCCTCCCCGAAGCTGCTCCAGGTGGGGCCGTCGTCGTCGTCGTCGTCATCGTCGCTACTGCCGCCGCCGTTCTGCTGATCCGGGGGCGTCTCCTGCCACCCGTCCTCGGTTTCGTACAGTCGGTTCTCGGTCACGCTCGCCTTCAGCTGGGCGGTCGGCGTGTACTTCGAGATGTTTTCTTCGGCGGCAACAGCGCTGACGATGAGCGTGTTGTTCCGCCTGGTTATGTCGACGTCATCGATCTCGACGGGCAGTTCGTATTCGTCGAAGAACGTGTGTACGTCTTCAAGTTGCAGTTCTAACGTCGAATGGAGTCTGTAAACACGACTGGTCATGGTATCCCTGTCCCACAGAGGGTCGCCGCCCTCTGACGCGAGTGGTTCGAATAAATGTAGGGGTTCCTCACTTATATCACCTGTCCTTCACCCTTGTCACGGTGTAACACGCCCCAAAACGGCCGATTCAGGCGTTCAGCGCATCGGCCAGCTCACCGCGCTCATCGAGTTCTTCGAGCACGTCAGCCCCGCCGACGAACTCGCCGTCGACGTACGCCTGCGGAATCGTCGTCCAGCCACTGTGTCGCTCCAGGGCCGCCCGGAACTCCTCGTCGGAGTGGAGGATGTCGACACACTCGACGTCATCGCGGTGCCGTCGGATGTGATGGAGCGCCGTCTCGGAGTACCCACACTCCGGGGCGATAGCCGTCCCCTTCATGAACAGGACGACCTCGTTCTCCGCGATGGTCTCGTCGACGAGTTCGTTGATATCTTCCTGCGGAAGGCCCTCGATATCCGTGGACATACGTCGGCTAGCGCCTGCGATGGCAAATCCGTTACGTTGGCGGTATCGAGGCTCAGCCGTTCTGATACTCCTTCTCGAAGCCGCGGAACTCGGTTCGGTGACTCTCCTCGTCGGCGAGAATCGTCACCGCGAGGTCTTCCGTGACGGGGTCGTCCGCGTCCTCGGCGGCGTTGATGAGGTCACGGTACGTCTGGATGGCGTCGTTCTCGGCATCGAGGACGCCCCGAATGACCGAGAGCACGTCGGTCGAATCCTCCGGTGGCTGGAGTGAGTCCTGTCGGGCGGTGAACTCCGCGGAGCCCGGCGGTCGAGCGCCCAGCTGCTTGAGTCGCTGGCCGAGCTGCTCGGAGTGGCCCAGTTCCTCCTGGATGTCCTGCTGGAGGCTCTCTTTGATTTCTTCGGCCCGCACGCCGTCGAGGACGATGGCGTTCGTCTGGTAGTTCATCACGGTCTCGATTTCGTCGCTGTACGCCTTCCGCAGAAGTTCGATGACGCGGTCAGAAGACATGATGACCGGCTTTTCGCCCCCATCCATAGTAGGTGTTCTGCCCGCGGGGATTGGTCGGCAGCGACCGGTGGGCACTCACCACGTAGCTACAGTATATATCCCCCTCGGCGGTATGCGCGCCGCCGGCAAACCAGCCTGGGAGTTAAGCCGGAGGGAGCAGTAATAGACAGCAATGACGGAGCATTATCAGGTGACGGTTGTCGGGGGCGGCCCCGCCGGACTGACGACTGCGCTGTACGCGACTCGACTGGGCCACGATACGGCCGTCATCAACCGTGGTGGCGGGCGAGCAGCGATGATGCTCGACACCCACAACGTCATCGGGATCACCGAAGATGTCTCGGGTAACGAGTTCCTCCAGACCGCGACGGAGCAGGTCAAGGAGTACGGCGCCGACTACTTCCAGGATTTCGTCTCCGATATCGAAGCCACGGAAGACGGCTACCACGTTACCGCCGGTAACGTCGAGGTGACGACCGACCACGTCGTGCTCGCGACCGGCTTCTCCGACGAGCAGCCCGACCCGCCGCTGCCCCGCACCGGCAAGGGCCTTCACTACTGTCTTCACTGTGACGCCTACATGTTCGTCGACGAACCGGTCTACGTGATGGGCACCAGCGATTCGGCGGCCCACGTCGCGATGATCATGCTCAACTTCACGCCGGAGGTCGACATCCTGACCCGCGGCGACGAGCCCGAGTGGTCTGCGGAGACGCAGGTCATGCTCGAGAACCACCCTATCGACATCATCCACGAGGACATCATCGGCCTGGAGAAAGGCGACGACGGCTGGCTTGAAGCCTTCGAGTTCGAGGATACCGTGGGATCACGTCCCACGAGCAGCCGGACGGAGTCCGGCGACGGCACCCGCCGAGAGTACCGCGGCGGCTTCCCGATGTACGGCTCCGACTACAACACCGACCTCGCGGAGTCGCTCGGCGTCGAGTTGAACGACGACGGTACCATCGCTGTCGACGACCACGGCCGCACCAACGTTGACGGCGTCTACGCGGTCGGCGACGTCACACCCGGCCACAACCAGATTCCGACGGCGATGGGCGAGGGCGCCCGCTGTGGCATCGGCAACCACTACGACTTGCGGGCGTTCCCGCGGTCGGTCGAGGAAATCGAGGCCGAAGGCCCCGTCACGAAAGCGGACGTCCCCGGCGTCTCCGATCGTCTGCGCGAGCACGCGGTCGAACACGAGGGCCACCCCGGAACCGGGCAGGCAGCAGCCGCATCCGACGACGACTGAGCGGTCAGCTCGCGAGCAGCCCTATATTTTTCCTATCGCGCACGCGTCCAGAAGAGCCGTCTCCGATGCTCAGTCCGCCGTTTCTGCGTCCGCGCTTCCGGAACGAGGGCGGACGGCGTCGGCGAGCGTCACGATGCAGCCGAGGAACCACCCGAGCGGCGTCGCGATACCGACCCACATCAGGACGACGGCGACGCCCTCCAGGCTGAAGTTCGCTCGGAGGGAGTCGTTGATGCCGCCGACGGTCAACACGGTATCGAGGAGGAAGATGGCGAACAGCTCGCTGCGTTCGAGGACGCCGCTGAGTGAGGGGTCGTACAGCGCCGCGACGACCGGCGGCAGGAAGACGGCGTTCATCGCCATGGGGTACGCGAGGATGACGGTTGTTCCACGCCCCCCGAGGCGACTGAAGCCCGCCGCGAGGCCAGCCGATATCACCGCGACCACGCTTGCGGCGCCGACGGCGACGAAGCCGTCGAACGGGAGCCTGACACGGGCAAGCGCGGTCAACGCACCCCACAGGAGCGCGCTGAAGACGACGACACCGATGATGCCGAGTCGTGTCGTCGCGCTGTCGAACCGCCGGGCGTTGAACCGGACGGCGAAGCCGAGCAAGAGGAACGGATAAAGCACGGCGACGACGGGCACCCCAAGGGCCGCCCAGAGCCGATACTTGATCTCGTCTCCGCGGGTTCTGGGCTGCCATTTGCCCAGCACCTGATGGATGGCGGTGCGCTGTCGCGGGAAGACGAGCTCCATCCAGGTCTCGTGTAACCGCACGACGTCGATTTTCAACCCCTCGACGATGCCGCCCTCGGACATACGATGAACCTCCCGCCCGGCCCCAAAATAGGTTCCGGCCCGCTTTCACCACTCGGGAGCGAAGTCGGGGTCGATGAGTCGGCGCGACCGGCCGATGTTGTCGATGCGGGTGATATCCTCCTCGGTCAACTCGAGGTCGAGCGCCGCCCAGTTATCTTGGATGTGCGCCTCGCTCGTCGCTTTCGGGATCACCGTCACACCCTTCTCGATGAGCCATGCGAGGCTCACTTGCGCCTCGCTGGCGTCGTGGGCGTCGGCGATCTCCGAGAGCACGTCGACATCGAACACCTTCCCACGCGCGAGCGGGGAGTACGCGACGAGTTCGATGCCCGCCTCGGCACAGTACTCCCGGAGCTCGGTCTGTTGGAGCAGTGAGTGCATCTCGACCTGGTTCGCAAAGACGGGGGCGTCGAGTGCCTCCTTCGCGGCATCGAGATGGCGCGGCTCGAAGTTTGAGACGCCGATACGGTCGATGGAGCCTTCATCGCGGAGTTCCGCGAAGGCCGACAGCGTCTCCTCGGCGTCGTACTCGCCGGCCGGCCAGTGGACGTACAGCAGGTCGAGGTAGTCGGTACCGAGCCGGTCGAGACTCTCCTGGGTCGATTCGAGTACGTCGTCGTAGGCAAGTCTGTCCGTCCAGACTTTCGTCGCGAGGAAGACGTCGTCCCGGTCGACAGCAGCCCGTTCGATGCCGTTTCCGACCGCATCCTCGTTACCGTACGCCTGTGCGGTGTCGATGTGTCGATACCCCATCTCGAGTGCTGTCCGCACGGATTCGGCGCACTGCTCGGGGGCTTCGTTCTGCCACGTTCCAAGGCCAAGCGCCGGCATACCGCTGTGCTCGGGCGCGCTGCGGCTCTCCTGTTTTGACATATGGACGGCTACACCACTCGCGCCGAAAACCGTTGGGGCAGCGGCGAGGGGGCCCGGAAGTGAACGGCGAGGAATCGCAAGGATGTTGATTCCCGGTGGTCAACTCCGGCCGTGGGCTGGCAGTATCGAAACGTTGCGTTAGCGCTGTGTACGCTCGCGTTCACCGCGACGATGGTCGCTCGCCTCGCTATCAGTCCAGTCGTGCCATCCATCGTCGCGGATTTCGCCGTCTCGAAAGGCGCCATCGGGCTCGCCCTCTCGGGAATGTGGGCTGCTTACGCGCTTTCGCAGTTTCCGAGCGGCGTCCTCGCCGACCGGTTCGGTGAGCGACGCGTCATCCTCACGGCCGTCGGTGTGACCACCGTCGCCAGCCTCCTGTTGTCGCTGTCCCCGAACTACCCCGTTTTCGCACTCACCGTCGTCGCGCTCGGTGCCGGCGCGGGGCTGCATTACAGCGTCGCGACCTCGTTTCTCGCCCGCCACTTCGAGCAGGTCGGCCGCGCCATCGGCATCCACGTGACGGGCGCACCGCTGGCCGGCCTCGTAACGCCGGTCATCGCGGCCGCTATCGGCGCTCGCTACGGCTGGCGGACGGCCATGTTGCTCGGTGCGTCCGTCGCCATCCCCGTGTTCGCGCTGTTCTGGCTTCGCGTCCGTGAGACGCCGCCGGCCCGGCCCGAACTCACGCTGCGCTCGCGGTTCGAACTCGGCCCCGTTCGCGAGCTGCTCGCGCGCCCGGAGATCAGATACACCACCGCCATGGCGGTTGGCGGGGCCTTCTGCTGGCAGGCGACCGCATCGTTCCTGCCGACGTTCCTCATCGAGTATCACGGCCAATCGCCGGCCACGGCGAGCGCGCTCTTCTCGGCGTATTTCGTCGTCCACGGCGCCTCCCAGCCGATACTGGGTACGCTCTCCGACCGAATCGGTCGGGATGCCGTCGCCGCCTCCGCGTTCGGTATCGGTGTCATCGGCTACGGCACTCTCGTCGTCGCATCCGGCCTCCTCGTCTTCGCCGCCATCCCTCTCGTCGGCATCGCGATGTCGTGGGGCGCGCCCGTCCAGTCGCGGTTCATCGACCACCTCAGCGAGACTGAACGCGCCGCTGGCTTCGGGCTGGTGCGCACCGTCTATATGCTGCTCGGGGCGCTCGGCAGCGTGGTGGTCGGCACGCTCGCCGACATGGCCGGCTGGATGGTCGCATTCGGCCTGCTCGTCAGCTTACTGGCTATCGAATTCCTGCTTGCGGCCGCGGCGGCATCGCGCGCATCGAGTGGCCCACTGTGACAGCAAGTGTGGGTTATTTATGTCACTGTCCATAACCACCAGACATGCCTGCGGAAACGTACGATATGGTTGTCGTGGGCGGCGGGACAGCGGGCTGTTTCGCCGCTGCGACGGCAGCGCAAGAGGGGCTTGAGGTAGCCCTGCTTGAGCGCAAATCCGAAGAAGAGGGCGGTCGTATCGCCTGTGGGGACGCGATCAAGGGGACGAGTACGTTCCCCGATGTCATCGACCTCGATTACCTCCGGGAGGAGTCGTTCACGAACCAGGACATCACGCTCGCACGATTCGAGAACCCGAAAACCGACGAGAACCTCGATATCGGGTTCCGCGGCGGGAACGGCGCCATCGTCGACCGGAAACGCTACGGCGAGGTTCTGCTCGAAGAGGCCGAACGCGCCGGCGCCGATGTCCACTACGATGTCGTCGTTCGCGACATCATCCAGAACGGCCGTGTCACCGGCGTCACCGCGACCTCACGGGGCTCCGTCCGAGAGTTCGAAGCCGACGTCGTCATCGACGCTGCCGGCTCGCTGTCGCTGTTGCAGGACAAAACCGACTTCGAAGGGACGACGTTCGACACGAAGGTCAACTACAAGCAGTTCTGTTCGGCCTACCGGGAGATCGTTGAGGTACCCGAGCCGGTCGATTGGCACAACGCCATCGTATTCAAGCCGACCGCGGAGCTCGGCTATCTGTGGTATTTCCCGCGGACGCCGACCGAGATCAACGTCGGCCTCGGTTTCCAGATGAACAAGCCGCCGATGAAGCTCGTCGAACACCTCAAGAAAGACCTCCGAAACCGCGACGAGTTCCAGGGTGCGAAAGTCAAGGACAAACTGGGTGCGGCGCTGCCGACCCGCCGACCGTACGATTCGGCGGTCGCGCCCGGCTACATGGCCGTCGGCGACGCCGCCGCTCACGTCAATCCCTGTACCGGTGGCGGGATTCCGGGCGCCGCGAAAGCCGGCACGTGGGCTGCCGAAGCCGCCATCGACGCCATCAGCGACGGCACTGTCGAGGAGGGGGCACTCTGGGAGTACAACCGCCGCGTCCAGACCGACTTCGGCAAGCGCTTCGCCGCGATGGATCTGTACAACATCTGGGGCGGCACCTACGACACCGACGAACTCATCGACATCGTCAGTGCTATGCCCGGCCAACAGCTCGCCGACGCCCTGGCGCTCGAGGGCACCGCCTCGATGAGCTGGCCGCTGAAGGTCAAGACCGCACTCAAGACGTTCGGCCACTGGGGTAACCTGTTCGAGCTGCGGAAGCTCAACCAGATGGCGACCGACCTCAAATCCATCTACGACGACTACCCGACCACGCCCGACGAGTTCGGGGAATGGCGGTCGCGCCGAGATGACCTGATGGACGATGTCTACGAGCTGACCGGCGCGGAGCCGAAGTACTAG
>NZ_JBLGBY010000022.1:0-31151 GCF_047616845.1 Natronomonas sp.
CCTCACACTCCGGGCAGGCGCCGTGCGGGGAGTTGAACGAGAACGAGCGCGTCTCGATTTCCGGCAGGTCGATGCCGCAGTGGGTGCAGGCCAGTTCCTCGGAGAACTCTACGACGAGGCGGGCGTCCTCTCGCGGCTCGCTTCGCTCGCCGCTCGTGTCGTCCGAGGCGCTCTGCGCCTCGCGACCCTCGCCAGCGAGATCGCCCGTCGACCGTGATTCCGATCCCCCAAGACCGGCTTCTTCGGGCGGGTCGGGGAGGATGACCTTCAGGACGCCGTCGGCTTCCTCCAGTGCCGTCTCGACGGAGTCGGTCACGCGCGAGCGGGCGTCCTCGGTCAGTTTCACGCGGTCGACGACGACATCGATGGTGTGGTCGTAGTTCTCGTCGAGGTCGGGCGTCTCCATCGTGAGGTCGAACTCCTCGCCGTCGACCTCGATGCGGGTGTACCCCTCGGAGACGAGTTCCGAAAAGAGGTCTTCGAAGGCGCCTTTCTGGTCGCGAACGACCGGTGCACAGAGCTTCGCACGGGTGCCATCGGGGAGTTCGAGCAGCCGACGAACCATCTGCTGGGCGCTCTGCTCGCCGACCTCGCGGCCACACTCCGGGCAGTGCGGCGTGCCGACGCGGGCGTAGAGGAGGCGGAGGTAGTCGTGCAGTTCCGTGACGGTACCAACCGTCGAACGGGGGTTGTTCGCGGCGTTCTTCTGGTCGATACTGATGGCCGGCGAGAGGCCTTCGACGTTCTCGACCTGTGGTTTGTCCATCTGCCCGAGGAAGTTGCGGGCGTACGCGGACAGCGATTCGATATATCGGCGCTGGCCCTCGGCGTACACCGTCTCGAAGGCAAGTGAGGATTTGCCCGACCCCGAAAGGCCAGTGACGACGGTGAACTCCTCGCGGGGGATGGACACGTCGATATCCTTCAGATTGTGCTCGGAGGCACCGCGGACGACGATGTCGTCAGTCATTGCTCATGAGGATGGTTCGGCGGAGTGAAACCCTGTCGGTTGCGGCTAACCGGCGTAGGCTTCTGCCCGCACCAGCAGGCGGCCACTCCGGTCGTGGGCCACGTCGTCGCCCTCGTATTCCGTGGCGTACGAGGCCGCATACACGATGCCCTGTGCCGTCGGTGCGGCGTCGGTCGTGTTGTTGAACTGGTCGGGATAGCCGCTTCCGTCCGTCGCGACCGTCTTCGACCCGTTGACGACGAGGGTGTACTGCCCCTCGACGCGCGGCGTGCCGCCCACGCCTTCGCGGACGTTCTCGTAGTGGATGTCGACCGGGCCGGTCAGGTTCCCGCCGAAGGCAAGCGGCGCACAGTCGGTGCCGTCGAACGTGGCGTTCCGGAAGTCGATAACGGCGCGCGAGGCGGTTCGCGTGCAGGTGCTTTCGACATCCAAGAGCGCATCGAGCGTGCCGAAATCACCGGGGTCGCCGACGTGGACGACCATGGTGCTGTTGGTCGAATCGCGGAACACGTACACTCGCCAGTCGTGGGTGCCGTTATCGACCCGGAATCGGAACGCATCATCGCTCGTGTTGTCGAAATCGAGCGCGGCATCGTACAGCGAATCCCGCGTCACGTTCACCTGTGCCGTGCTGACGTTTTCGGTGTCGCTGGCGACCTGCCACTCCGTCGCGTCCGTGTCGTTTGCGGGCGTGAATGGCCGGTCGCTCCGCTGTTCGAGCCGCCAGCCGAGATGCGGCGTCCGCTCGATTTCGGTGGCAACGCCCCGTTTTGCGGCCCGCTCTTTGGCGGCCCCTGCCCAGGCGTCGAACGTCGCGTTGAACGTGGCCCTCGCCTCGCTGGTGGTGTTGGCGTCGGCGCCGTTCGCGAGCGTGTACGCCTCCATGACGGCCCCGCTGGCATCGAGCGTGAACGCTTTTGCCTCCTCGGAGTCCCCGGTGTCCCGCGTCGCGAGGTTCTCCGCGAAGATCGCGGAGTTGACGATGAGCGCCAGGCCGACGAACACGACCGCGAGCAGTAACGCGGCGACGATGATGAGTTGGCCACGTGGTTCCCGACCGGCGAAGCGACGGCTCATTCGGATGACCTCGGGTACGGGCTCCCCCCGTTTCAACCATCCGGTGGGTTCGGCTGTCAAAATCCCCGCGGACTACACCGACTCGGGCAGCCAGCCGCCGTCGACCTCGACGTTCTCGCCGCTGATGTACCCCGAATCCTCGTCGACGAAGAACAGAAGCGCCTGCACGAGGTCGTCCGGATGGGCCCACCGGCCCCGCGGCGCCTCCTCGGGGAAGGCGTCGCTCGTCTCGACGACGTACGGCGAGACGGCATTGACTGTGACGCCGTCGTCCTGTGTGTCGCCCGCGAGCATCCGGGTGAACATGATGACGCCGGTTTTTGCGACGAAATACGGGAAGTTCTTCGCCGACACCGACGCCCGCTCGGCGGAGGCGTAGCCGACGTTGACGATGCGGCCCCACTCCGTTTCCCGCATCGATTCGAGCGCCCGCTTCGAGCACAGCATCGTCGCCGTCAGGTTCGTATCCAGGACGCGCCGCCAGGTGTCGTGGTCGACGTCGCTCCAGTGCTGTGGCGCGAAATCACCGACGTTGTTGACGAGGATGTCGACGCCGCCGAGCGATTCCTCGACGGTCGCAAAGAGCCCCTCGACCGCGTCCGGGTCGGTGACGTCGGCGCCGACGGCGATAGAGTCGACGCCGCGGTCGGCGGCCTCTTCTGCGGTCGCGGCGGCGGCCGCTTCGCTCGTGTTGTAGTGGACGGCCACGTCCGCGCCGGCGTCGGCGAGCGCCAGGACGAACGCCCGCCCCACCCCGCGTGCGCTGCCGGTGACGAGGGCGACACGGCCCTCGCAGTCGGGTTCGAGCATACCGACCCTCGGGACGGCGGCGGTTTACTTGTTGTGTCGAGGCGCTCGCGAGCGGTCGCGCCAGGCCTCCTGCTGGCGGCGCTCGGCGGCGTGGCGGACGCCCCCGGCAACGGCTTCCCGCGCTTCTACCTCGAACTCCCGAGCGTCGGCGTAGAGGTCGGCCTCGAACGCTTCGAGTACCTCGTACGTCCACCGCCCCGGCCCGTCCTCGCGGGGGACGACGCCGCGCGGCAGCAGTTCGTCACGGAGGCGGTTCGCCAGCCGCTCGTGGCCAGCTTCCCGGAACAGCTCCTCGGCGGCGGCGAGGTGATCCATCGCGTGCCCCGTTTTGTGGTGAAACGCCACGAGCGCGCCATGGGCGCGGTGAAGCCACTCCAAGCCGAGTTCGACGCGATGGATAGCGTCCAGTTCGGTGTCGGTCAGATTCGGTTCTGCCATGCGTACTGGTAACACTTGCCGCTATTTAGGTTTCGCGGCGACCGAAACCGATAGGCAGGCCGGCGGTCTACCGGTGACAATGCGACGACGGGACGTGTTGCGCGCCGGGGGCGTGGCTCTCGCGGCCGCCTCGACGGGCGTGACAACGCCGACACCGACGGAGACGGCCGAGCTGGATTTCGAGCCGCTCGGCCGCCTCGACCTCCCCGGCGCGAAAGAACTCGTCGTCAACGACGACATCGCCTACGTCGCGACCACGGACGGCTTCGCGACCGTCGATACGAGCAACCCGGCCGACCCGACGCTTCTGGCCCGCGTGGACGGCCTCCTCGCCGAACATCCGGACGGCCCCCTTGAGATGGTGTTCGACGGCAAGGTCGGTGGCGACTACTACGCCCTCGGCGCGCCGGGTCACCCCCAGAGCAACGTCCCCTACGCCGCGCTCGTCTTCGACGTCTCCGACCCCGCAAAGCCCGAGCGCGTCCTCGCCCACGAGACGGAGTTCTACCATCACAACGTCGATGCGGACGGCGAGACGCTGTATCTCTGCGCCAACGACGGCGCGCGAAATCCACTCATCTGCGTCGATATCGCGTCCGGCGAGGAGCTGGGTCGGTGGTCAGTCATCGACGCTGACGACCGGTGGGCGGACGTCCACCACTCCCTCCGGGAGATTCACGACGTCCGGGTCGAAGACGGCGTCGCCTACTGCGCCAACTGGAACGCGGGGACGTGGCTCGTCGACGTAAGCGACCCGGCCGACCCGACCGCCGTCGTCGGCCTCCATGGTCTCGATCCCGAACAGCAGGCCGAAATCCCGTCCGGCGACGAGCGCCGACAGGCACGGTTCGGCCTACCGGGCAACAATCACTTCGCGATGCCGCAGCGCGGTGTCGACAGCAGCCTCGTCGCGCTCAACGAGGAGGCATGGGCGTTCGAAGCCGACGCGCCCGAGAGCGACCTCGGTGGCGTCGAACTGTGGGACGCCGACCGAGAGACGCGGCTGGCGCGCATCGAGGCCCCGCCGACGCGGGACGCGACGTACGGCGGCGTCTGGACGACCGCGCACAATTTCGCGTTCGTCGGCGACCGCCTCTACAGCTCGTGGTATCGTGGCGGCGTCAAGGTACACGACGTCAGCGACCCGACCGCGCCCGAGGAGGTCGCACACTGGCGGGACACGGCGCGAACGAACTTCTGGACGGCCCAGCCTGGCAGCGACCACGTCGTCGCGAGCAGCTGGCGCGACGAATCCCAGGAGCGCCCCGAGGAGGGCGCCGCTGTCTACACGTTTCCCGATGGAGAGCGGCCGACGCCGATGAAAACGGAGGGGGATGGCACCGGATTCGGCCTGGCAGCAGGAGCGGCGGGATTCGGTGCGGCCGCGCTGGCCCGGCGGCTTCGGAACCGCCGTTAGAGGGCGTTCTCGATTGAGGCGGCGACCTCACGGGCGCGTTCGGCAAGCGGCTCGGACACCTCGCCGGCCTCGACGGAGGCGTCGAGTTCGTCGTCGTCGACGCGGCGCACCTCGCCGTCCGGGCCCTTCACCACGTCGACGTGGAGGTCGACGTATCGGACGGTGTCCGGGAAGATTTCGACCGGCGTACAGACGTTGACGTACGTGCCGCGGCGCTCGCCGTCCTGGCCCCGATAGACGGTGGCGTACCACCATCGCCCCTCGACGAACGTCGTCGTCGCGGTGTCGCCCGACCGTCGCGCGACACCGAGGGCGTCGTAGGTGCCGCCGCCGGACATCTTCCGCTCGATGGTGACCGACCCGTCCGGTTCCCACTCGGTCACCGTCCCGCGCCCGAGGATGATGTTCCGGCCGTCGGGTTTGCCGTGGCCGATGGCGAGCGTGTCGCCCTCCTGCGGCCCGAACTGGCGGGTCGCGGCGTCGAAGGGAAACTCCCCGTCGGGGTCACACACCGCTTCGGCGAAGTCGACGGCCGCACTCGCAGCGTCGGCACCGGCCTTGGTGCGGTGGTGACCGGGCATCGTCGTTTCCACCCGCCGCCGTATCGAATCGAGTTCGAACCGCGTCTCGCGGCCGAACCACAGCCAGGCACCCTCCTGCGGTGCGATGATGCGACCCGGTTCGTCGCTGTCGTATCCTGCGACCGCTTCCATAATCGCTTCCGCGCGGTCGTTCCCTCGTTCCAGAGCCTCGGCCATTGCATCGAGCGAGGCGTCTTCGGCAGCGCGCGACCACCGGGGCGACCAGCCCTCAGGCGGGTCGACCGGCAGCAAATCAGCCATTCGTGCAGTCTCGCTCAATGAGCCGCCATCGCCGCGGCGCAGTTCCACGAGCCCACCCGGTACCCGGAGGTCGGTAGCGAGAGAGGGCTTGTCGTCGCTCCACGGTGGCTCCGCGCCGGCGACCTGGACGCGGTAGGAATCGCCCTCGTCGACGTAGCCCTCGACGCGATTGTAGGGGAGAAAGCCCTCGGTGTCCCCGATATCGACGACGGCACCGGAGCCCAGCGTCTCCGTAACGGCGCCCTGAAACACCGCGCCGCGCGGGGCGGGGTCATCCCAGGCGAAGGTGTCGCGACCCAGCGACCCCAGGCGTTCGCGGAGATCGGCGACCGCCTCGCTCTCGCCGGCCAATCCCACGCCCTGGCGGTCGTCGGTCGTCCGAACGGTGACATCCGCCGGATCGGCCTCGAAATCGGCGTCGAACCGCTCGCGGATGGGCGGGGACGCCTGAACGATCTCGTGGTCGTCCCGAAGCAGTTCCGACAGCGCCGTCGTGTAGATGCCGCGAACGCGGACTCTCATAGCTTTTCGCGGTCGGTGGCGAACCGCACGCGGTCGTGGACGGTCGGCCCGAGGGTCAGTTCGACGACGTCGTCGGAGAGCCTGCGCCCGCCTTCGACGTATGCGCCCCAGCCGTCGAACTTGATGTAGCCACGGAGGTCGTCGGCGTGGGTGTAGAGGTCGACGTATTCGAGGCCGTGCTCGGGGTGGTTCTCGGCCGAGTGTGCCAGTTCCATGTCCGAATAGATACTGTCGCGCCCATCGAAGAACGCCTCCAGCGCGTCGGCTGCGGCCGCGGTCGCGTCGCCGACCGACTCGGATAGCTCCTGTATCTCCTCAGTCGAGAGGCCGAACTCACGAAGCGCCCGCTGGGTGCGCTGATCGAAGTGCATACTCCCCGTTCGTCGGCGGGGGCCGAAAGCGTCCCGGCTTTCAGTCGTCGGCCGCGGCGTCGGCCGCAGCGTCGGAGTCTGTCGCGCCGGACACGGCGTCGTCGGCCGATTCGGTTCCCTCTTCGGTCGCCTCGTCCGTCCGCTTGCCGCTCGGGTTGGGTGGTGCCGAGTACATGATACCACGGCTGGCGCTATAGCGTGTCATTACCCATACTATCCCGTCACGGTATTTCAGCGTGACCCTGAATGACATAATGTTGTTTAGTCACATACCGAGGCTCGCGGCCAAAGGGTTAGGACGGTACCGGGACAGAGACGAATATGAAAGACCCGGTGGAGGCGCGCGCCGACGAATCCGATGACCTCTACGACATCGCTTCGTGGGAGCCGCGCACTGCCCTCGACGCGCTCGCGCTGAAGACGTACCACGGCGCCGTCAGCGCCGGCCGCGCGTTCATCGTCGCGCTCGGCATCTTCATCATGCTCCTCATCCTCGGCGGCGGCGCCGGCGCGATCATCATCGACAACCCGTTCATCCTCGGGTTGATCGTCCTCTCGGTCGTCCCGGCGGGGCTTCTGGTTCTCTACATCTACAGCGCCGACATCACGACGAACGAACCCGCCTCACTCATCGCGGCGACGTTCGTGCTCTCGATACTCTTCGCCGGCTTCGCCGCCATCATCAACTCCGTGTTCGGGTTCCTGCAAGCGTTCAGCCTCATCGGCCTCATCCTGTTCTACTACGTCGTCGTCGGCCCCGGCGAGGAGGCGGTGAAACTGCTTGCGGTGCGGCTGTACGCCTTCCGTGACGACCGGTTCGATTCGGTCATCGACGGTGCGGTGTACGGCGCTATCGCCGGCCTCGGCTTCGCCACCATCGAGAACGTCATCTACATCACCCAGAACCTCCAGACGCCGGCGATGATACTCGCCCAAAGCGGGAGCGACTTCGCGAGCCAGTTCTTCGAAACCATCGACGCAGGCAGCGGTATCACCGCCGTTCGCGGCCTCGCCGGCCCGGGTCACGTCATCTACTCGGCGTTCACCGGCTACTACCTCGGCCTCGCGAAGTTCAACCGCGAGAACGCAGGCCCCATCATCGCCAAGGGGCTGCTCATCGCCGCGTTCATCCACGCGACGTACAACACGCTGGCCGGTATCGTCCCCGGCATCGTCAGCATCTTCGTTCCCGGTGTCCCGCCGTTGGTGCTTTTCTTCGGCTTCGTCATCGTCTACGACGGCATCTTCCTCTACGTCCTCTACCGGAAACTGGAGCGGTATCGGAGCACCTTTCAGGCGCTTCACGACGGCCCCGAGGTGGCCTCGGAACACGACTCCGAACTGACCGAGTTCGATCCGGAAACGCGCTGACGCTTCACTGGCCGTTCCGGGCTTTCTGCTCCCACCGAGGGGCGGCACGCCGATACAGACCCAGTCCGACGAGCCCGGCGAGCGACGCGTAGCCGACGCTCCCCAGCGAGATGGCCGTCGGCCGGAGCTGGAAGGCGATTGCAGCGACGACCAAGGGAATCAACACGAGCATCATCGCGATGGTGAACCCGGCGAAGACGGGCGTATCGAACAGGAGCTCGTTTGGCTCCAGTCCCGCGACGTAGGCCGTGATGCCGAACACGTACAGACACAGCGGCGCGAAGACGGCGATGCCGACGAGCATCGAGCCGGTGCCGAAGACGATGCCACCGAGCGCGAGGAAGGCGAAGCCGGCCGGCAGCGCCAGCACGCAGAAGCCGAGCAGTTTCGCCCGGAAGACGGCCGCAAGTGACACCGGATACCGGAGGTAGAACGCCGGGTCGTCGAACTGACAGAGCCAGTTGTACGTCGTAAAGGAGCCGAGCGCCAACACAGAGGCGATAGTGAGGCCGGGTTCGGGCCGCACCGGCACCACATCCGGCAGGAAGGCGAGCAGCACGGCCAGGACGGCGAAGACGAGCCCCTGCGAGAAGACGATTTTCCAGAGGCCGCCCGAGGAGCGAACCACGTCGAGCAGCGATTTCGTGAGCAGCCCCTGTTCGTCCGTCGCCCCCAGCTTCCGGTGCAGCGTCGTGAACCGATTGACGGCCGTCCGGGAGGGTGTCCGCCGCTCGAACTGGAAGGTGACGATGCCGAGGACGCCGAGCGCGAATGGTAACAGCAGGCTCGAGATAACCGTCACTGCCCCGATGTTCGAGAGCAGGCCGTACGGCGTGAACGCGAGGACGGTGCTGCCGTCGTACAACAGCGCGGCGATGGTGACGACGACGGTGCCGAGCGAGACGGCCCGCGAGCGGGTGTGGATACCGACCAGGGCGAAACTGGCGGTGACGCCGACCGCGAACATCCCGACGCTGGTGGCGAAAAGCAACGGGAGGCGCGCGAGCGGTACGTCAGCCATGACGACCAGCGGCCCGAGCCCGACCGTCAGCGGCAACAGGAAGAACACGGCGTAGTAGCCGACGTCTTTCACGAGGAAGGCGACGAGCAGTCGCTTCGGCTCGACGGGGAGCGTACGCGCCGAGAACAGAAGCAGTGTCGTCTCGCCGAGCAGGTCATCGAGTGCGTCCCGACCGACGAGGCCGACGGTGCCGACCTGCAGTCCGAGCACGGCGACGACGAGATGCAACCCGGCGATGAGCAGCCCGGTGTCGGCGTTCGCAAGCGCGAAGAAGGCCGCCGTTCCGGCGGCGACGGCGGCGACGAACACCGGAAAGAGGGCGAAGCGCCAGCCGCCGAACAGCCGGCTGTACAGCCGGAACTCCTCGCGCGCCATGGTTCGCAGGAGGTAGGTCGTCGACAGCGCCATCACGCCGACCCCTGTTTCAACACCGCCTCGCTCACGTCTTCATCGACCGATGCGAAGAAGCGGTCGAGCAGCGCGTCGCCGCCCATCCCGCGCGGTCTGAGCTCTTCGAGCAAGCGGCCGCGGTTGATGATGCCGACCTGGGTGCACACCTCGGCGGCGGTCTCGACGAAATGCGTCGACAGGAAGAGCGTGTTGCCGTCCTGCCGGTAGGTCTCGAAGAACTGCTTGACCCGCTCCTGCATGATGGGGTCGAGGTTCGTCAACGGCTCGTCGATGAAGACGACCTGCGGTTCGTGGAGGAACGCCTGCGTGATGAGTACCTTCTGCTGTTCGCCCTGCGAGAGGTCGGTACACAGCGTGTCGAGTTTGTGGGCGAACTCCAGGCGCTCGGCCCAGCGGTCGACCCGCTCGTCGCGCGTCGATTCGTCCATCCCTCGGGTCGCGGCGGCGAACTCGAAATACTCCCGGACGGTGAGATACGACGGCGGGCGCCCGCTCTCGGGTAAAATTCCGACGTGCCGCCGGGCCTCAACGGGCGTCTCGACCGGGTCGACGCCCGCGACCAGCGCCTCGCCGGAATCCGGGACGAGCTGGCCCGTGAGGATGTTTATGGTCGTCGATTTACCGGCCCCGTTCGGCCCGAGAAAGCCGTAACACTCCCCGTCCTCGACGGCGAGCGAGAGCGAATCGAGTGCGACGACGTCACCGTACTGTTTCGACAGTTCGCGCGTCTTGATAGCCGCCATTCGTCCGTCGTTCGCGCTACGGGGTGGTATACCCTGTGCCGATATCGAGCCTTTAGACGCCCTCGATGAGCCGCTGGAGCTGCTCCGGCGGGACGGCACCGCGGGCGGCGTACTCCTCGTGGAGGAACGTCGGCACGCCGGTGATGCCGCGTTCGTGCGCCGCGGCGAAGGCGTCCTCGACGGCCTCGGCGCTTGCCTCGTCGGCGAGCGTCTCGGCGACGAAGCCCTCCGGAAGACCGGCGTCGGTGGCGATGTCTTCGAGCACATCGTGGTCGCCGATATCGCGACCGTCCTCCCAGAGTGCGTCGAAGACGCCGCGGTGGAACGCACCGAACGATTCGGGGTGTTCCTCACGGGCGCGGAACGCGACGCGCTGGGCGTCGAAGGAGTCGACATCCTTCCGGAGTTCCTGGGCCATTTCCACGTCGTACTCGTCGGCGAGCCGGCGAACGTTCTGTCGGGCCTCCTCGTAGTATTCCTCGTCCTTGCCGTTGTCGACGGAGTTGTCGATAGTGCCGTCGGGCTTTCGCTGTTGGGCACGGAGGTCGAAGGGGTGCCAGTCGATGTCGAGCGGTTCCTCTCGCTCCTCCAGATACTGGTCGAGAGAGGCGTGACCGAGATAGCAGAACGGACAGACGTAGTCGGCGTACACGAGCACTTGCTCGGTAGCTTGGGTTTCGCTCATGGCTCTACGTGGACGGGCGAGACGCAAAAGGGCACGCCTCCCGTGCCGGGACGGTACACCACCGCGGCGGTGGCGTCCCCCCGCAATAGTGCTCGTCAGCGCTTCCGAAACATCTCCGCACCGCCGATGCCGGCGGCGAGTCCGCCCGCGAACAGCAGTAGCCACGCGATGTTGCCCAGCTTGCTCTGCTCGCTCTGTACTGTCGGCGTCGCGGTCGACGTCTCGGTGGGCGTCGCGCTCGGTTCCACAGTCACGACACCGGCAGCCGTCTCGTTGACTGACAGCTGGTGTTCGCCCGGTTCATCGAGGACGTGATAGAACGTGACCGTGCGTTTCTCGCCGGCCGGCAACGTCACCGCTTTGGTCGTCACGCGCTCCCCGTCCACTTCCAGTGCGAGCGTCGTCGTTCCGCTTGTCTCACCGCGGTTCTCCACGAGTGCGGTCACGCCGACCGAATCGTTATCCGAGCCGCTTTCGATCCAGGCCTGCTCGACCGTGATTGCGGGCTGGCGGAAGCCAACCGCGAAGTACGAGAGTCCCGGCAGACGCGTGTGGAACCGCACCGTTTCGGCGGTTTTATCCATCCGGATCGTTTCGTGGGCGTCCCATGAGCCCTCGTGGTACCGATACACCACGAGTTCGTCGCCCTCGGCTCTGTCCGGAATCTCCGATTTCGGCACGGCGACGGACATCTCGACTTCGCTGAGGTTCTCGTTCGCTATCGTGTGGTTCACGTCGAAGTATCCGGGGACAGCGACCGTTCGGTTCGCGCTGACGGCCGGCACCTCCGCGGGCGGTTCCTCGAAGGAATCGACGAGGACGGAGAAGTTCCCACCGCGAAGCGTCGTGAAGGAGAGCCGCTTCGGAACGACGCGCTCGGTTTCGTTCGTCTCGTTGAACGTCAGTGCGACCGAATCGTTCACCGCCTGGTTCACGATGCGGCGTTCCAGCGTCGACGCCCGGAGTATCGTCGTGTTCGTCTCGTTCGTCGTTTCGTTTGTCGTCTCGGTCGTCGTCGGGGTTTCGTCGTCATCCGATTCGGTGACGTAGACGACGTCCGTGCTCCCGCCACTGCTGCTGTCGTTCGCAGCCTCGGTGACGTTCAGCGTGAGCGTGTCCGTGGCCGTCTGATTCACCGCGTCCTCGGCGGTGAGCGTGACTGTGTAGTTCCCGGGCTCGTTGTAAACGTGTTCCGGCGTCTCGTCGGTGGCGCTGGCGCCGTCGCCGAAGTCCCACTCGTAGCCGACGATTCGGCTGTTGTCCGTCGAGCCGTCCCCGTCGAAGATGACTTTCGTGTCCTCCTCGATGGTCGCGTTCGGCCCGGCGTCGGCGTCCGGCGGCGTCGTATCGAGGAACAGCGTCCCCGACCGATTGCTGTCGGTGTGGTTGAACTCGTTTTCGGCCAGCACGCTCACGTCGGTGTCACCGTCGTCATCGACGTTCGAGGCGTTGACCGTGACGGTTCCCTCGTACGACGACCCGGTCGTCGCCGAGAGGTCGACCGTCCCGGCGCCGAACGCGGACGCGTTCGCCGTGATCGCGGTGAGATTGCTCTCGTTCGCCACGGTCGCGTTTATGCGGGTCGTGTCGCCGCCCGTGACGAGTCCGTCGCCGTCGGTCACGTCCGTCAGCGTCACGTTCTCGACGACCGGTGCCGGCGTCTCGATTGTTACCGTCCCTGTTTCGCCGCCTGCGCCATCGATGGCATCGGTGTTCGCTGCGCGCTCCAGCGTCGCTGTGTACTCGCCGTCGACGCTGCCGGTGTAATTCGCCACGTAGCGGTACGGCCCGCTGCCGGATTCGGTCGTGTTGGACTCGGTGAGCATCACGTTCTCGGCACCGGTCACGTTGATCTCGATGGCGGTGAGCTGGTCGCTGGCGTTGAACGCGACCCGAACCTCACGGCCGTCGAGATTCGTCACCGTGTAGTCCGTGATATCCGGAGCCGGCGGCGCCGCGGAGGGCACAACGCCGACGGAGGGCGTCGTGCCGATAGTGCTTCCGGTGGTGCCGTTGACCGGGTTGACCGTTCCGTTCAAGAACGAGTAGTAGAGTTGGTTGTCGTCCTTATTGACGTGCAGCATCTCCAGTTCGCTGCCGCCTGCCCAATCGCCACCGGCGACGGGGGCTTTCACGGCTTTTTGGTAATTACCGTCGAGCGTTGTTTTCGAGCCGTCGGCAGCCAACAGCGCGAGGTCGTTGCTCCCCGTCACGTACGGGACGCGAGGCGTGCCATCGCCGTCGAAATCGGCCGGTTCACCGATACCGAGTCCGTTGTTCGTGCCGAAACTGGAGAAGCCGGTGCTGGCTACCGTCTTGCCGTCGTAGTATTTGATGGTGCTCGAACTCCCGAGGAAGACGAGGTCGTCGGCGCCGTCACCGTCGTAATCCGCGATACCGAGGGGGCTGTTCGTCGCTGTCTTCTTCCCACTCGGGTCGAGAATCGGGCTCGGGCTCTCCCCGCTTTCGACGCGGTACAGATTGCCGTTGCTCGTGTTCTCGTAGAACACCGCCGGCGTCCCGTCTTCGTCCCAGTCGCCGGTGGCGACGTAGGCGTTGGTCTTCTTCGCCTCGGCGGTCACGAGTGTCCGCGTGTTCCCGCTTATCTCGGCGACGACGAGGTCGCTGTTGCTGTTCACGTACGGCGCTTCGAGCTCACCGTCGCCGTCGAGGTCTGTCAGCGGCCCGGCGACCTCGGCAGTGACGCCGAGCGAGGCTGTCGTCCCGTTCGCGTACAGTACCGTCAGCGTATCGCTGGAATCGGCGTACACCGAGACGGGCGTACTGGAGCCCGCAGCTGCTGTTCCGGACGCTCCGACGACCGCAAGGGCGACGAGCACGACGAGTGAACAGGCGGTTATCGACCGTAGAGGTGCATCCCCCGACATGCTGTGTCTCTCCTGATAGTTGTTGGCTATCCAACAAACGACACTCGCCTAACATACTAGGCAAACCGAGCCGGCGAGCCGGAACGCACCGATTTCGACCCTTAGAGTACGAGTCCGACGACGGCGAAGAGAATGAGCACGCCGGTGATGTCACAGACGTTCGTCACCACGGGAATCGTGATATCGTCGGGATTGTATCCGAGCCGGTAGGAAGTGTACACCGACACCAGGCTGACGACGACGACGAAGACGGCCAGCAGCATGCCGCTCATGAGCGAGATGGTCATCACCTCGAGGAGGGTGAGGGTGCCGCCGAGCGCCTGCCCGATGGCCCACGCCGCGATACCGACGAGCACGAAGACAGTGAGACCGAGCGCGAGCACGGCGCCGCTGTTCGCCCGGATATCCGGGTTGTCGAGTCGGAACTCGAAGGTGCCGAGATGCAGCTGTGTCGACAGCCGCGAGCACATGATGGAGCCGAGATTGCCGGCGGTGCCGATCTGGACGGGCACGAGGATGAGCAGGGAGGGGTTCGTCAACAGCACCTCCTCGTAGGCTTCGAGGACGCTCCCGGAGACCATCTGCAGCACCGAAAGCGCGACGAGCAGCGGCACCATCGTCGCCACCATCGACCGCGTCGTCCAGTCGTCCAACGGATCCACGCTGAACTCCTCGTAGGAGTCGGTCAGCGTGCTCGCAAGCCCGCTGAGGTCTTCGCCGCTGCCGCTGTCGATGCTCATAACACCAGCCCCACGAGGTAGATGGCGACGAGCAGAAAGACGACGCCGAAGACGTCGCCAAGCGTGGTGACGACCGGCCCGATGAGGTTGTCGGGGTCGAGGCCACGACGATAGCCGACGAAAAGCACCGACACGAGGACGCTCAACATCAGCACCGCCGACAGCAGGCCGGCGACGAACATGATGCCGACGAGTTCGAGCAGGCTGCCGCTCTGTCCCAGAACCACCAACACGCCGAAGGCGATGAAGGCGATGAACACCGAGACGACCATCCCGTTGACGAACGAGGCGACGATGGCGTTCCGAAGCCGCCGATTGCCGAGGTCGAAGCGCGGTTCGATGACGCCCTGGTGCAGCGCCGAGGAGAGTCGCGCGCCGAGGCTGCCGTACACACCGCCTCGGGTCGCGAGAAACGCCGGTAGCAACACCAACACGCCGGGCACGCTCTCGATGCCGTTCCGCATCGTTTCGCTCCCCAAAACGGTGCCCGCAAAGAGGCCGGCGACCAGGCTGATGACGATGACCGGCAGCGCCTGCCGGTAGACGTCCCCCGCCGACTCGTGCTCGAACATGGCCGTGTCCACTCACAGGGGACGTAAAAACGTTCGACCCATCCGGAATCGCCGGCAATCGCGGCCTCGGTGCCCTCTCCGTACATTTTTACACGCGTCGCGCCACGTCGCTTCCATGCGAGAAATCGAGTACCGGCCGCGAAACATCCGGGAGACGCTGGTCGAGCTGAAGGATTCCTCGGAGCTCGCCGTCGACCTGGCGTACTCGGCGGTGCTTTTCGACAACCGCGAGCTGGCCAACGAAGTCATCGAGCTGGAGTCACGCGCGAACTACCTCCAGTACCACGCCCGCATCGCCTTGATGTTGGCGGCGAAGAACACGACCGATGCCGAGCGACTGGTCGGCATCTTCCAGATGGTCGATGGGGCAGTCGCCATCACCGAGGCCGCCGCCGATATCGCACGCATCCCGTCCCGCGACCTCGGCATTCCGGCGGCGTTCCGCGCGCTCCCCGACGCCCACGAGCAGTTCGTCCGCGGGGAGATCGCAAGCGCCTCGCCGCTCTCCGGTCGGACGCTGGACGACCTCGAACTCGACGTCGACGAGGCCGTCCGCGTCATCGCCATCCGCCGAGACCAGACGTGGATATTCAGCCCCGACGGCGACGACCAGTTGCTCGACGGGGACGTAGTGTTCGCCCGCGGCCCGGAGGAAGGCGCCGCTGAGTTCTACGAAGCCGCGACCGGTGACACCTACGAGCCGCCCGAAAAAGCGGACGCAGACGAGGACATCGAACGCGCCGTCGAAACGCTCGTCGAGCTGAAGAACGTCTCCGAACTCGCCATCGGGCTGTCGTACAGTGCGGCGCTGTACGACAGCGACGCCATCGCGGGCGAGGTACAGGTGCTCGAACACCGCTCCGATGAACTCCGTGAGGAACTCGAACAGTGGGTCGTCAGCGCGGCCGAACGCGGTGGCGAGGCCGATGGCAACCGCCTTCGAGGCCTCTTTCACGTCGCGGTCGCCGCCGAAGTCATCTCCGATGCCGCACTCGATATCGCCGAGGTCGTCTTCCGCGACGTTGACCTGCATCCGGTGTTCGCCCAAGCCATAAGCGAAAGCCAAGAGGTCATCACGAGCGTCGAAGTCGGCGAGGGCGAGCTGCTCGGCATGACCGTCAGCTATCTCGAACACGAGGTCGAAACCGGGATGACGCTTCTGGCGCTGCACCGGGAGGACGGCTGGCTGTACGACCCAAGCCCGGAGGTTACGATTCGCGCCGGCGACCGCCTCGTGCTCAAGGGGCCGGAGCGCGGGGAGAAACGGATTCGGCGCCTCGCCGGCTAGCGGAACGGGACGGCTCGCGTCGCCGCGCGTTTCGCGCCGCTGCCGCTTTTCTGCAGGACGGTTTTCACACCCCAGGCGGTCTTTCGAGCGGCGGCCTTCGCGTAGTGGCCGGTCGCTCGCTTGACAGAAGCCCGCTGGCCGCGAATGTCGGTATCGCCGGCCCGAATCGCATCGACGATGTCGTCGCTTTCGATCTCGGGAAACGGCTTGTCGACCTCGATTTGCGTGAATGCGCGGCCGACAGTCAGTAGTGAGTGGGCGTCGCTGCCGCCGACGGCTGGATAGCCGTATCGCGTCGCGTAGCGGCGGGCCCGACGGTTCCGATAGCCCGTGAACAGCCAGGCGTTGAACGTCTCGATGGCGTCGGGGTCGACCTGTTTGAGTCGGCGCTTCCGGATACCGTGGCGGGTGCGCTGGAACGGGTGCGGGACGACGGCGACGCCACCCAGTTCGCGAACGGCCTCGATGGTCTCGCCCATCGGGCGGCCCGTCGGCGGCATCTCCTCGATGCCGATACCGAGCAGGTGGCCGTCAGCAGTCGAAATCTCGACGCCCGGAATGCCGACGAGACCGTACTGTTCGGCGCGCTCTGCGGCCTCGACCGAGGCGTGGATAACGTCGTGGTCTGTGATGACGACCGCATCGAGGTCGATGTCCGCCGCGTGTTCCAGAATCAACTCCACTGGTTCGTGGCCGTCGTAGGAGGCCTCGCTGTGGACGTGGAGGTCGACCTCGAGGCTTGTTGGCCCGCTCATCGTTCTTCTTTCACGCCCGACCCGTAAAAACCGATGGACGCCGCACCAAGGCTTTTGTCAGCGCCTGCGTATATCCGGTATGGCAGGCTTCGAGGGCGAAGAGGTGTCGAAAGCGCTCGACTACGAGCCGATGAGTGTCAAGGATCTGCTCATCGAGATGAAAGACACCTCGGAGCTGCTCATCGACCTCGCGTATTCGGCGGTGTTGCACGGCAGCCCGGACGTCGCCCGCGAGGTGCTCGCCCTCGAGGAGAAGATGGATGTCCTCCAGATGCGGGCTCGGATGAGCCTGATGATGGCCGCCCGCAACCCCGACGAAGTGGAGGCGCTGGCGCCAGTTCTCGGGCTCGCAGCAGGCGCAGACCGCATCAGCGACGCCGCCGGCGACATCGCGAAGATCGTCATTGAAGACATCGGCCTCCCGGACGCGATGCGGGCGGCGCTTCCGGAGGCCGTCGAAACACTCGTCCGCGGCACCGTCACCGACGGTTCGCCGTACGCCGACCGGACGCTGCTCGATATCAACCTCGAAAGCGAGACGGGCGTCCGCGTGCTCGCGATTCACCGCGGCGACGACTGGATTCTCAATCCCGGCCCGGAGACGACGATACACCCTGACGACCGCCTCATCCTCCGTGGCCCCGAACAGACCATCGACGAGGTGTACGAGGCCGTCACCGGCGAGCAGTACGAATCGCCGGAGCCGCCCGAATCGGAGATCGACGACCTCGAACGCGCCGTCGACTCCATCGTCCTGATGAAGAACCTCTCGGAGCTCGCGGTCGATTTGGCGTACGGCAGCATCCTCTTCGATAACCACGAACTCGCCGAGGAGGTGCGGAACCTCGAGGTCGAGGTGGACGCGCTGCGCTCGCGGTTCGAGGCGTGGCTCCTCCGGGCCGCCGCCGACGCCGAAGACCCCGTCGCCCTGCGCGGGCTCATCCATCTTGGCGTCTCGACGGAGGTCATAAGCGACGCCGCCCTCGACATCACCGAAGGCGTGCTCCGCGGACTCTCCGTGCATCCCGTCGTCGAACTCGCCGTCCAGGAGTCCGACGAGATACTCATCCGCGTCACCGTCGCCGAAGGGAGCGCCCTCGACGGCGAGCAGGTCGCCGAGGGCGTCCCCGAGGCCGAACTCGGGATGAACGTTCTCGCGATTCGGCGCGGCGACAACTGGATGCTCGCGCCCGACGCCGACGCGACACTGCAGGCCGGCGACGTCATCATCGCCAAAGGGACGCGCACCTCCTCGGCGGAGTTCGAAGAGTTGGCTGCGTGAATCGCCTCGGGGTCAAGCCCCGAGGCTTCCCGTTTCTACGACGTGACTTGCAGACACTCGCTGAAAGTCAGCGGTGTCCGTAGTGGTCACAGTCTCCACGGGCGTGTCTTCGGGCCATCCCAGCCCTAGTTCAGAAAAGCCTCTCTGCAAAATGTTCATCGCCGCGTTAGCATCCCTATCCGTCTCAAACCCGCACGCCGGGCAAGAGTGTTCCCGAACCCAGATAGGCTTCGCTGTTTCCACGCCACACGACGCACACTCTTTCGTCGTCCCAGCAGCTTCCACCTGCACGACGTGACAGCCGTACAGATCAGCCTTATATTCGAGCAAGGTGGTGAACTGTCGCCATGCCGCGTCCTGCTTGTTGCGAGCGTTGTGGGGCTGTTTCAGCATCTCCTTCACGTCCAAGTCCTCGACAAACACCGCGTTATACTCACGGACGAGCCACGTCGTAATCTTGTGCTGGTAGTCCAGCACTTTCCGACGGATGTGACGCTTAACCTTTGCTACTTCCCGACGCTGTTTCTCATAGTTGTTCGACCCTTGCTCTTTGCGAGACAACTTGCGTTGCTCGCGTCGGAGTCGCTCGTACTCGTCTTCGAGGTCAAGCCAATCTACTATCTTGCCATCAGACGTGTGGATGTAGTTCAGGATACCGAGGTCGATACCCACACTGTTGCTCGTGTCGAGCGAGTTCACGTCGGGCTTCCCGGGCAAGTCGGCGTCGTCGGTTTCGAGGCCGAAGGAGACGAACCAGTCACCGGTCGTCTCCTTCTTGACCGTGACTTCTTTGATGGACGCTTCGTCAGGGATTGGACGGTGGTATCGGATTTTAATGTCGCCGATTTTGGAGAGCCAGAGGGTCGCGTGTCGGCCACTCGTGTTTTTGAGTTCGAAGCCGGACTGCGAATACGTCATACTCTGGAACTCCTTCGGAGACTTCCGCTTGAGTTTCCCGACTTTATTCCCGTTCTGTTTCTGCTCGGAGAGGTTCGAGAGGTTGTCGTAGAACCGTGTGACAGTTCGTTGCAGAGCCTTTGAATTGACTTCCGAGAAGATGGGAAACTCGTCTTTCCAGCCGGGAAGTCTGTAGTGGTGTTTGTACGCAGAACCGATATTGTCGGCGGCAACGTGGGTGTATTCGTACAGGGTGTAGTTGTATGCTTGGCGATGAATGTCGATGTGATGGTTCAGTTCAGCCGCTACCTGTTGTGTCGGGTATGCAGGGTATCGGTGACTGTATTCCATCGCCATCTCTTGATTATAGATTTGTTCAGTTAATGGTTGGTATCCCTGCCTATCGGATTCAACCCCGGGGTCAAGCCCCGAGGCATTCTCCTATACCGCTTGTAAAACCGCCGCTTACTGCCCCCGCCTCAACGTGCCGCCAACGGCGGCGAGTAGGCAGGGGTAGTTCACATTCGTTGTTTGAGCGCTTCACGAATCGATATCGGGGACTCTTCCGGCCCGCGAGCCATCACGACTGTTTGCTCCACTTCCTCGCCGACTTTCTCGGGGAGTGAGCCGAACACCGCCTGCGAAATCGTCCCCGATCGAGTTGCCCCGACACAGATCGCATCGTGTTCCTCGGCAGCATCGAATATCGCTTGCTCCGTATCGTCAGCGACCAGTACCTGCGTGTCGTACGACATGTATTGGATGCCAGCACGCTCGGCCAATTCGTCAATCACCGCCTTTCCACGCTCTGTCGGGGAGACATCATCGTCCTCAGACTCCGGCGACTGGACGTTCAGAAGCGTCAGCGATGCGTTGTCGGCCGCGGTAACGAACTCGGCTGCCCGTCGTGCCGCGACCGGAGCATGCGGACCCTCACCGGCGAGCACCAGGATATCGCCCTCGACTCCGCCGTCTTCGGCGCCGAGTTGGACGAGGGTGGCGTCACACGGTGCCCGTCCGATGACCGGATCGATAGTCGAACCGAGGATGTGTTCACGCCGACTTCTGGTGCCCTGCCACCCAAGCAGGACGTGGTCTGCATCTTCTTCCTCGATTACGTCGAGGATTACGGATCCGGCATCGCGACCGACAATCGCCCGCGTCTGGAGCCCGATTTCGAGGTCGGAAGCGATGTCACGCGCGGATTCCAACAGTTGCTGTTGGCGCTCGACACGCTCTTTCTCGAAGGCGAGGTCTTGAGAGAGCGACGTCTGACGGGGTACCTCTATGACGTTCACCGCAATCACCTCGGCGTGCTCGTCATCGTGGGCATGGGCGCTGGCTGCGGCCATCCGAAGTAACCCCCGCTCGGTCTCCGGATTCGCGACCGGAACCACGACCCGGTAGCGCCCTTCACCGTCCGCCACCGCGGTCGGTTGGGGTGCGAGCGCTTCCCCGACCAGGCTCGTGCTGAGCGCTCGGTTGCGGGCGTAGAGAAGATACCAGAGTACGCCGAAGACGACGATGACGGAGCCGATCGTCTGGACGATAACGCTCATCTGAAGGAGGATTGCCAAACAGGCAACGAATCCGAGAATCGGAACGGCGGGATACAGCACGCTCGGGATTCTGAAGGCCGGGTCGTACGCGTCCGGGTTCGCACGTCGTAACACGACGACGGCAATGTGAACGAGCGCGTACGTGACGAGATACATGAAACTCGCCACCTCCGCGAGCGTGCCGATACCGACTCCGACGGCAATCAGTACGAGTGTGATGACTCCGGTTGCCGTAATCGCTCGGTACGGCGTTCGGAACCGGCTATGAACTTCGTTGAGCCAGTTGACGAGGATTCGGTCTCGGCCCATCGCGAAGTTCACGCGCGCGGCCGAAAGGATGCTCGCGTTCGCGCTCGAAACCGTCGCGAGAACAGCCCCGACAATCATGGCTAACGCACCGATCGAGCCCATGAATTCGGTGGCGACATCGGCGACCGGGATTCGGGAGTCTGCCAGCGCTTCGATCGAGAGTGTGCCCGTCGAGACGAACATCACGCCCACATACATGAGCGTGGGCGTCACGACGGCTGCAATCATCGCCAGCGGAAGGTTCCGACTCGGATTCTTGATTTCCTCGGCGCTGGTCGCGATGACCTCGAAGCCGATGAACGTGACGTAGACGGTGCCGATCGTCGCCGCAACTGCCGGCCAGCCGTTCGGATTGAAATCGCTGACCGAGGGGCCGCTCAAAACCCCCAGTCCGAGGAATGCGAAGATGAGCCCGACGAGCGTGAGCACGATGACGTTCTGGAGGGCCCCGGTTTCCTTGACACCGTAGTAGTTGATAGCAGTCAGTAACGCCGCCATTACCAGCGCCGCAACGGTGATGCCGGTCTGTCCCCAGCCGGCGAGGGCGCCGACGTACTGGCCGAGTCCTGGAAGGAGATACTGGCCGAACCCGATCATGTAGAACGCGCTCGCGAACGTCAGACCGGCCCACATACCCCACCCGACGATACTACCGAAGAACGGCCCGAGCGCTCGATTGACGTAGTAGTAACTGCCCCCCGCTTTCGGCATCCCGGTCGCCAGCTCCGACAGCGAGAGCGCAGCGAGCAGCGATACCATGCCCCCGGCGAAGAACGATATCATACTCGCCGGGCCGGCCTGTTGGGCGGCGATACTCGGCAAGACGAAGATACCTGCGCCGATCATCGTCCCGAGGCCGATCGTATACGCTTCGAGGAAGCCAAGATCGCGGGCGAGCTCCTGCTCGGTCTCACTCATGTAGCGATACCCCCTGTTCGATGCGCCGCTGTACAGCGCTCGAATAATTCGGTTCAATCATGTGTCGTCTTCTGGAAGTGCGATAACTGGTATACTGGCGTCCGTTACGAGCGTGAGCGCGGTATCGCCGGAGAGGAACTGTACGATTCGACTCCCGCCACGAGGGCGAAACGCGACAGCGCTCGCCTCGAGTTCTTCGGCCGTGTCGAGTATCGCGTCGACGACGTTTCTCCGATAGACGTGCTCCGTCTCCGCATCCGGAATGACCGCCTGGAACGCGGCGAATGCGTCCGCTGCTCGCCGTTCGGCCTGTTCGACGGAGAGTTTGTCGGGAGCGCCCCCGGCTTTCTCGATTACGTGAACGACGGTGACGCGGTCGTATTCGTACTCAGCGAGGCGTTTCGCCGTCACACGGGCGTCTTCCTCGTTGGCGACGGGAACGGCGAGGTGGCGCATGAGTGGACGAGCCATTCTATCAGCCTCCGTTCTCAGAGTCGTCGGTTTCGCCACTGCCGCAGTGTGGACACACTTCGGCGTCCTCGTCGATGGATCGGCCGCAGGTCTCACACCTGCGCTCCGACGAGTCGTTAACGTCGCCCAGATACGACCAGTGTAAGGACGTCTCACCGCTTGGGAGCCGCTCCCGCTGCACGCGGTAAAGCGACGTTATCTCCGTCTCTGGGCCCGGGCTATCCGGCTTCGATGGATGCATTCGTACTGTCGCGTGTGCTCCATGCGTTTCGATATCGAGGATTTCACCGGCGGCGGCCGATTTGATCTCCGTTTCGATTGGTGTCTGAAGTGAATCGATACGCTGGTCGACGTACGAGCGTACCGCTTCCAGTTCAGGAATCTCGAGAGCGTCGATCTCTTCAAGCAGGGGCTCCGGCAAGCGGGCGGCCGAATCCGTTTCTTCATCGGATGGAGGCATGGTCACACCTCCGTTACCGCGCGATTACAATCAGGCGGCTCTGCGGCGGGTTCATCCGTGTGCTCCCGGCAAGAGATCCCGAATATCCACGAGGCTGTACGAATGGACGGAAGCGAACCCGAGTGATTCTGCAGGAACCGTGTCCCAGATTCGGGTTGCACGAGCATACTCGGTATGTAAATTGGTTATGGTAAATATCCATCGTTGATTCTAACGATACAATAACAATTGCGAGCGTATTTTTCCTTTCGTTCAATGACCTTCCCGCGGGCTGTATCCCCTGATATGCGGCAATGCTTCGGAGAGCCGGATCCAACGAACGGGTAAATCGAGCAGAAAACGAACAGATGCCAAATCCTAATTAAAAGAATATAGGCATCCCACTCGTGCATATAAATATGGGCCTTCAAATCGATACCGTCGATGAGCAAATCCTGTATTATCTGTCTCAGGACGCCCGACACACGTCCGCCCCCGATATCGCCGAGAAAGTGGATGTGTCGGCGCCGACCGTCCGAAACCGAATCCGTCGTCTGGAGGAAGAAGGCATCATCCGGGGCTACCACACCAATATCGATTACCAACGAGTCGGTGGTCGGTTGATGAACCACTACGTCTGCAGCACGGGCAACCGAAACCGACAGGAGATGGCCCAGCGTGTCCTCGATGTTCCTGGCGTCATCAACGTCCGAGAGATCATGTCCGGGAAAGGTGATCTGCGGATAAAGGTCACCGGCTCGGATACCGACGATCTCACCCGAATCGCACAGGACATCTCTGCCCTCGGTATCGAAATCGACGACGAAGACCTCATTCATCGCGAGTATTTCCGCCCGTTTGCGCCGTTCGGCCCGCGAGACCAAGAGGTTGTTTCACCCGTGACCGGTGTCGCTGGATTGGCGGGCGACGCCGACGTCGTCGAGGTGATCGTGAAAGAACAAGCACCGATTGCTGACAAGACGCTTCAGGAAGCCAACGAACAGGGATTGTTGACGTCGGATGTGCTGGTCGTCCGAATCAATCGTAACGAGGAGACGGTCACGCCGACCGGCGAAACACGCATTCAGGAGGGCGATTTCGTCACGATTCACTCACGTTCCGGGCTCACCGACGAGACGTTGAAAGCGTTCACCGGCGAGTAGAAGGCCGATATACTGCTCTCGATTCGACGCCGTCTTGACGGGTCGAACCCAACCACACGATATATGCGCGAGGTCGTCTTCGTCGTCGCTCACGAACCCGGCGTGAACCCGGTAGCCGACCTGCTGGCCGAGCATCCGTCCGGCCGCATTCGCTCTCTGGCCTGTCACGTCACCGAGTCGAGCCTCTGGCGCGTCGACCGTGCGAACGGGCCGGATGCGGTGCTCGACGCCCTCGAAGATATGGCCGGCGCACAGTATTTCACGGACTGTCTCGTCCGCGAGGACTGCCACGGCGAGTGGGAGACGACCGTCCTCGACCGCTCGGATGGCTCGCTGCTCCTGTATTCGTACTGGGAGCGGACGCCGGACTGCGATTCGGTGCCGCATCTCGCCCGCGAGCATTTCGGCGACGGCGTCGTTCTCGACGAGACGTGGCGGGAACGCCGTCAGCGATGGCGTGTGCTCGCTCCGGACGGCCCCGTCAGCGAGTTTGTCGATGATGTCCGCGCCGTCGCCGACGCCGACGTGGAGTTCGAGCGCGTCTCCGACCCCGAACGCGACACCGACGAGGAACTCCCCCCGAAACAGGCCGACGCGCTGGCGGCCGCCGTCGAGGCGGGCTACTACGAGACGCCGCGAGAAATCGAGGCCTACGAACTCGCCGAGGAACTGGGGATTCCGGGGTCGACGCTCACCTACCGACTGCGTCGGGCGGAGGCGTGGCTGGCGACGGAGTACGTCGATCAGTAGTGTCGTTCCGGCAGGCGGTGGGGCAGGTCAGCACCCTTTTGGACGCTCCCGGCCAACACTCACCCGATTATGGACGGAACGCTCGACCACGTTATGCTGCGCGTTGCGAACCTCGAGGAATCCCTGGAGTGGTACGGGACGCACTTCGGTTACGAGGAGAAAGACCGCTTCGAGGGTGATGACTTCACTATCGTCTATCTCGGCCCCGAGGACATGCACGAGGACGGCGCCCTGCTGGAGTTGACTCACAACGAGGGCGAAACCCCCGAGGTAGGCGATGCCTGGGGTCACATCGCCGTCCGCGTTCCCGAAGGTGAGCTCGAAGCCGCCTACGACCGCCTGATGGAGGACGGCGTCGATGATTACCGCGACCCCGAATCCTGTGGCGGTCGCTACGCCTTCGTCAAAGACCCCGATGGCCACGAGATCGAGATCGTCAAGCGCGACCACGGCGCGCGCTTCTCGCTCGACCACACGATGATTCGCGTCGAGGACGCCGACGAGGCCATCGGCTTCTGGACGCGGAAATTCGAATACGACGAGGTCGGCCGCTGGGAGGCCGACACCTTCGCGAACTACTTCCTCGAACCGCGCGATGCGGCGCCTGAGGAGATGTCCGTCGAACTCACATACAACTACGACGGCCGCAGCTACGAGTTCGGCGACGCCTGGGGGCATCTCTGCGTCCGTGTCGACGACCTCCGAGACGACTGGGAGCAACTGCTGACGCGGGAGGCTGCCGACTACCGCGATCCCGCGTCCTGCAATAACATGTACGCGTTCACCAAAGACCAGGACGGCCACGAAATCGAGCTCATCGAGCGGGACACCGACGCCGAGTCGCTGTTCCCGTTCTGAATCGCTGCAGAACCCGTACTACGCTTCCCCGCCGACCACTTCGAACTCGTCGTTCCCGCAACTACACGTCCCGTCGGTGCCGATGGGGCGGGATCTATCGGCTTTCGACCCCTGTGCGGGGTCGGTCTCCTCGCAGGACGTACAGACAACAATCACCTCCGGTGCACCACCAGTGTCGGGAACATCATTTCGCTTCCGAGGGCCGATACACGCGGTTCACGTCGTAGGGGATGGCCCGCTCTTCACAGTACTCCGAGAACGACGAGACGTCTTCGTGGTTCGTAAAGGTGGGTGCCGAACGGCGCTCGGGGCTGCGTCCGACGGTGGATTGGTACACACCAACCGAGGGGCTATGGCTGTCGAGCGAGTAGAATCGGCTAATGAGCACGGAACGAGTCGAGCTGTCGGCCCCCGAGATGGACTGTGCCTCCTGTGCCGGGAAGGTGCGGACGGCACTGGAGGGCGTCGAGGGCGTGACGAGCATCGATACTCGGCCGACGACCGGCGTCGCCGTCGTGGATTACGACCCCGAGACGGTGAGCGTGGACACGCTCATCGCTCGCGTGGAGGCGGCCGGCTACGAGGTGACCGACACCGAGGGCCGCATCACGGCCGGCGGCGACGTGTGGACGACGCCGCGCGCCTACAAGGCCTACGCCGGCGCGGTCGCGATGGTGCTCGGGTTCGCCATCGGTTTCGGCCCGGTGTCAAACCCGCTGCTGTTCGATGTCGTCCGCGAGACGACGCTTTCGGAGGCGCTGTACGTCCTCGGCGCCGCCGTCGCCGGCGCGCCGGTCGTTCGTGCGGGCTATCAGTCCGCGAAACTCCGGGAGCTCGATATCGACCTGCTGATGGGCGCCGCCATCATCGCGGCCCTCGGTGTCGGCTACTACGTCGAAGCTGCGACGCTTGCGGTGCTTTTCAGCCTCGCGGAGCTGCTTGAAGCCCACGCGATGGACAGGACGCGGGAGTCCATCCGCGAACTGCTGGCGCTGTCGCCGGAGACGGCGACGGTCAAACGCGATGGGGGCGAAGAATCCGTCCCCGCGGCAAGCGTCAAAGAGGGTGACGTGGTCGTCGTCCGCCCCGGCGAGCGCATCCCGGTCGACGGCGACGTCCTCGCCGGCACGTCCGCGGTCGACGAATCCCCGATTACCGGCGAATCCGTCCCGGTCGATAAAACGGAGGGCAACGAGGTGTACGCCGGCAGCGTCGTCGAGGGCGGCTATCTCGAAATCGAGGCCAGCGCCGCGGGCGACGAGACGACGCTCTCGCGGGTCATCGACCTCGTCGAGCAGGCCGAGTCCCGCCGCACCGATGCCGAGCGGTTCGTCGACCGTTTCGCTGGCTACTACACGCCCACCGTCGTCACCGCGGCGCTCCTGACCATCTTCGTCCCGCCGCTGCTGCTCGGCGGCGCGTGGGGTACGTGGTTCGTCCGCGGGCTGACGCTTCTGGTCATCGCCTGTCCCTGCGCGTTCGTCATCTCGACGCCCGTATCCGTCGTCTCGGCGCTGACCAGCGCCGCCCGCAACGGCGTCCTCGTGAAGGGTGGCGACCACCTCGAACGGATGGGTGAGGTCGACACCGTCGCCTTCGACAAGACGGGCACGCTGACGACGGGCGACCTCGCGGTGACCGACGTGGTGCCCGCCGCCGGCCGCGACGAGGGCAGCGTCCTCCGGGCCGCCGCCGCAGTCGAACAGTACAGCGAACACCCGGTCGGACAGGCCATCGTCGACCACGCCACGGAGGCGGGTGTCGACGCTCCAGACGCGACCGACTTCGAGAACCTCGCGGGGCGCGGCGTCCGCGCTGACCTCTCGGCGCAGGAGACCTATTACGTCGGCAAGCCGGGCCTCTTCGAGGAGCTGGGTCACGACCTCGGGCACGCACACGTCCGAACCGACGGCGGCGTCGCCGTCGAAACGCCCGACGCCCCCGACTGCGCGCAACCGGGCTGTGTCGACCTCCGGGCGGGAACGATCGCAGACCTCCAGTCGGCGGGCAAAACCGTCGTCCTCGTCGGCACCGAGACGGAACTGGTCGGCGTCGTCGCCGTCGCCGACACGGTACGGCCGGAGGCCAAACGCGTCATCCAGGCGCTCGACGACGCGGGCGTCCGCACCGTGATGCTCACCGGCGATAACGAGCGGACGGCGCGGGCCGTCGCCGACAGCGTTGGCATCGACGAGGCGCGCGCCGAACTCCTCCCCGAGGAGAAACTCGACGCCATCGAGGAACTCCTCGCGGAGGGCACCGTCGCCATGGTCGGTGACGGCGTCAACGACGCACCCGCGCTGGCTCGCGCCGACATCGGCATCGCGATGGGTGCGGCTGGCACCGACGCGGCACTCGAAACCGCCGACATCGCGCTGATGGCCGATGGCCTCGACGGCGTCCCCTACTGTCTCCGCCTGGCGCGGAAGGCAAACGGCGTCATCAAACAGAACATCGGCGCCAGCCTCGCGGTGAAACTCCTGCTCGCCATCGGCGCACCGTTCGGTTACGTCACCGTCCTCGTGGCCGTCCTCGTCGGCGACATGGGCATGAGCCTCGCCGTGACGGGCAACGCCTTCCGCCTCGGCCGTGTCGAACCCGAAGAGTGAGGGTTCGGCGACGTACTCTCCTGCTGCGCTGTCGAACAGACTTATATTCGAATGATGTGCTTGTGAAGACATAGCCCGGACGCGGGTCGGACGTGACGTATTCCAGTACTCGGTCGCCTACGCCGGCCTCGCCGTCGTCGCGACGGCGCTCGTGGTCGGCAGCGATATGGCCCTCGTCGGCGTGGGCTGTCTCCTGTTTCGGCCCGATTTCTCGCGTTTCGTCGTCTCGTGTCTAGCCGTTTCCGACCGCCGAATCGAGCCGTTCGACGAGGTAGTCAATGGCCTCGCGTCCCTCGTCGATGTGTTCGTACAGGCTGAGGAAGCCGTGAATCTGTGCCTCGTAGTTGCGATGCTCGACGGCGACGCCCTCGGCCCGAAGGCGGTCGGCGTAGGCCGTCCCCTCGTCGACGAGCGGGTCGAAGCCAGCGGTGATGACCGTCGCGGGGGGGAGTCCTTCGAGACTGCGCGCCTGGAGCGGGAAGGCGTAGGCGTTGCCGACGGCGGCCTGGCTGTCGAGATACTGTTCGAGATACCACTCGATGCTGTCCAGCTCGAGGAAGTAGTCCGTCGCGTAGTCGTCGTAGGAGTCGTACCACCGCACGGACGGCGGATTGACGGCGGGATAGATGAGCAGTTGGTGGGCGAGGTCGGGGCCGTCGCGGTCGCGGGCCGCAAGCGAGACTGCGGCGGTGAGATTGCCGCCGGCACTGTCGCCGCCGATTACCACCTGGTCGGGGTCGCCCTGGATATCGGCGGCGTGGGATGCGGCCCACTCGGTGGCCGCATAGCAGTCCTCGAAGCCGGCCGGGAACGGGTGTTCCGGCGCCCGCCGGTAGTCGACGCTGACGACGACACACTCTGCTTCCGAGGCAAGCAGGCGGCAGGGGCCGTCGTAGCCATCGAGGGAGCCGCGAACCCAGCCGCCGCCGTGATAGAACACGAGCACGGGGAACGGCCCCTCGCCCTCGGGCGCGTAGATGCGGAGCGGAACCGGGCCGTTCGGCCCCTGGATACCGATGTCCGTGACGCTGCCGACCGCGGCTGGGTCGTCGACGGCGAAGAGGTCATCGAGCAGTGCCCGCCCGGTTTTGACCGACAGCGTCGACGAGGGGGGCGCCACGCCACTTTCGAGCTCTTCCAGCAACGCCCGCGCCTGCGGGTCGAGGTTCGGGTCGCGTTCGGTCATCGGTTGCGGCCCCCTGTCGAAATCGGTTGCCGACTCGTGGTCGAACGCCGGTGTCGTGCGGTTCGCTGTCGTGGCATACACCGCTGTATGGGCTGTCGGTATCAAAAACGCGGGGTTGGCATGGGAACCGCCGAGCCGGCTTGGCCGTCAGGACGAGTCGTCGATATGTTCGAGCGCTTCGACAAGGCTATCGAGGAGCTTCTTCTCGCCGCGACGCATGTTCTTCGAGACGGCGGTCGTCGAGACATCGAACTCGTCGGCCAGCGTCGGCAGCGTGGCGTCCCGCGGCGTCTCGAAGTAGCCCGAATCGGCGGCCTGCTGGAGGGTTTCACTCGTAGGTGGTCGTGTAGCCGCCGTCGAACAGCAGGTCGCCGCCGTTGAGATGCCGGGCGTGCGAGGAGAAGCCGAACACGAAGAGGTTCGCCACCTCGATGGGCATCATCAACTCCTTGGTACGGGCCTGCCCGAGCATGACGTTCTCGATGACCTCGTCTTCGGTGATGCCTCGCTCCTCGGCGGTGTCCGCGATCTGGTTCGCCATCAGCGGCGTCAACACGTAGCCGACGCTGATCGAGAAGCCACGGAGCGTGCCGGCTCCCTCTGCCGCGATGGCCCGCGTCAGACCGTTCAGGCCGTGTTTGGCGGTGATATAGGTCGCCTTATCGCGGGTGGCATACCGGCCGTGCACCGACGACATGTTGGCGATAGCGCCGACGCCGTCGTCGGTGGCCCGGATGTGCGGCATCACGTGTTTCGACAGCAGAAACGGCGCGCGCAGCATGATGTCCATCAGCTGGTCGTACGTCTCCATCGGGAAGTCGGGGATGGAGGCGATGTGTTGCATTCCCGCGATGTTGGCGAGATAGCGGATGGTGCCCTCCGCAGCGGCGGCGTCGATGGCGCTTTCGACGGCCTCGCCGTCTGTCAGATCCGTCGGCGCCGCGACCATCCGGCCATCGACATCGAGCGATTCGGTCGTCTCGACCGTCTCTTCGAGGCCCGCCTCGTCGACGTCGAGGCCGACGACGGTCAGCCCGTTCACCGCGAGCGCGATGGCCGTGGCGCGGCCGATACCCGAGGCGGCGCCGGTCACGACCGCGACAGTGTCGGTCGTGAAGCGCTCGTCGTCGAGGCGCAGTACCTGGTCTGTCGTTATCTCCGGCGGTGCCAGCGAATCGTCGCTCTCGTTGGTAGTGCTCATACCCTCTACGTGGCCGTAGACCGCTATGGTTGTTGGGTTCAACTTGCCCTGAAGTCTGGAACGGTGACGCCGAGCGGCGGATTTACCGGCTACCCTGATGGGTTTGAAGCCGAGCTCATGGACAAGCCCCACCCTCAACGAGCGAACCCGTCAGGGTGAGCGAAGTAGGGTGGGGTCGTTGACATACCGACCCCGAGGGCCCCGTTACGAAGCGGTCGGGGAGGAATTCACCTCATCGTGAACGCGGAGGGCATTCCCGCTCGCTCTCTACACGCGGAGTAGGCCGAGTGCCTCGGGGTCGTCCGAAAATCAGAGATTTTCGTGATCACGAGAGACTGTGTCTCTCGAACGACTTGCCCCCGAGGGTGAAGGCCGTCGAATGATTAACCAAACCACGTATCGGACAGATGGTACAGTCAGAGACCCACAAAGACGGGTTAAAGACCTTAATCCAACGCTGACTAAAACGATTTGGAAATGCGACCCCTCTCAAAACCCGCGTCTTTGACGTGGTGCGACGGGAGTTGTCGGACGGTGTGGAGCCGTCGGTTCTCACGGACGCACCGGGCGTTCGGGTGTGAATTCCAA
>NZ_JBLGBY010000023.1:0-31075 GCF_047616845.1 Natronomonas sp.
TACCGACTCGCCATCTCCGAGTTCATCCTCCACACCGGCGTCGAGTTCCCCACGCTAACTGAGGACGCCGTCATCAGCCGGTACGAAACACAGTACGACGTTCTGATCGAGTATGCACGCACCGTCGGCATCGCGACCAAACTGGAGGGCCGAATCGTCCGGACGGGGTTGTAGCGGTTTTAATCGGAACCTTGACACGCTGGCCTCTATTTTCCCCGATAATGACGCTGGTCGTGGTACCTGTTCGGTACCCACTCTCGGAACACTCGCGGGCGACGCTCGAAAGAGCCATCGAGGTCGCCGCGGAACACGACGCCGACCTGACGATTCTGCACGTCAATCTGTACCAACACGACCGACGCGTCACCCGGACACAGCTGAAGAAGGCGGTCGAACGGGAGTTCGGCCGACCGGAGCGCGCCCGATACGTCGTTCGGGACGGCTTCCTCGTCGAGGAGACCATCCTCGATGAGGTCGCAGAGGAGGGCGCCGACTACGTCGTCATCGGCCGCAAACAGGCCAGCCGGTGGCGTCGGATGGTGCGCCGACTCGTCGACGACCCCGATGTCGAGCAGTTCCTCCGGAGCAAGCTCGACTGTCAGGTCATCACGGCGAGTCCGTAGTCTCGTCGCTGTCATCCCCTTCTGCCGACGTCTCCCGCGCGGTCGCTCCACCCTCCTGAGCCGTTGTGGGGTCGCTGCCCTCCCGCATGGCCATCTGCATCTCGCCACTCGTATCGTCGAACACGAGATGTCGGTGTGGGTATGGAATTTCGATGCCCGCGTCCTCAAACCGTGTCCAGACGTTCGTCATCACCCGCGAGCGAACGGTCGTCTGTTTGTACGGTTCGTTCGCCCAGTAGCGGAGCCGCAGCGTGACCTCGCTGTCGCCAAAATTCCTGATGTAACACGTCGGAGACGCCGGATACCGGGCGCTGCCGACGCGGATATCCGGCCCGCCCTGAATCACTGCATCGACCTCGCGGGCCGCCGCCTCCATCTGGGCGCGCGCTGTCGGAATGTCGCTTTCGTAGGTGATGCCCACGTCGAGCGTCATCCGAATGCGGGTGTCTTCAGCCGAGTAGTTGACGACATCCCGGCCGCGCATCTCGCCGTTCGGCAACACCATGAACGTGTTGTCGAGGGTGAAAATCTTCGTGTACAGCAGCGTGATATCCTCGACAAATCCCTTGGTGTCGGTGTCCTGGAGTTCGATCATGTCGCCGATTTCGTAGGGCTGTTCGTTGAGAATGAAGACCCCGCTGAGGACGCTGCCGATGATGGGTGCGAGGATGATACCCGCCACCGCCGAGAACACACCGACGGACAGCGCGAGATTGCCAAGGCCGAGTCCCATCCAGCCGAGCGCCGTCACGACCGCCCCGATAACGATGCTCGCCTGGATACCCCGGAGGATGGTTCGGCTGACGGAGGGCCGCTGGAAGCGGCGGGCGACGCGGCGCCCGAGCAGCTGGCGGGCGAGCTTCGAGGCGTAGTACGCGACGATGACGAACGCGACCGCGGCGAAGAGCTGGTAGAAACCCGTCGGAACATAGCCCGGTAGCCACTCGGGGCGGGCCAGCTCTCCGGGAGCCGGCGTTGGCGCAGGCGTGCCGGCTTGCAATACGCTCGTCACATCCATACCTCGCTCTCGCTGTCAGGGGGAAAAAGCGTTCCGTCCCGAAGACCCGATATGCATGTAGGTTAGTCCCGAGCGGCCAGCCGGAGCAGTTCTTCGTATTCCTCGTCATCCGGCTCCAGCACCCCGGTCTCGCTGAGCACGATTGCATCACGGGCCCACGCGCTCGCGACCTCACGGCGCTGGACGGCTGGCTCACCGGTCATATCTACACCTTCGGCGTTCGCCACTACTGCTCGGTGCCTAACTCACTTGGTATCGGACGGGCTGTCGCCGCGCCGTCACTCGATGTTGGCTGGCGTGACGTTCCGAAAACCGAAGCGGGCGCCGCCATCCGCCGATTCGGCCAGCGTGGTTCCCCAGCCATGTGCCTCGGCGATGCGTTTGACGATGCTGAGGCCGAAGCCGGTGCCCCTATCGTTCGTCGAATACCCGGCCTGGAACACGTCAGCGCGCTCGGACTCGGGGATGCCGGGGCCGTTGTCTTCGACGAAGAAGCCGTCCCCGTCGGGGAGGGGGCCGATGCGGACAGTGACAGCCTCGTCACCGTGTTCGACTGCGTTTCGGAACAGGTTCTCCAGCAGCTGTCGGAGCCGATCCGGGTCTGCTTCGATATGGACGGGCTCCGTGAGTTCGAGTGTCGGCTCGTCATCACAGATCGTCTCCCACCCGGTTTCGGCGACATCCGTGAGGGAGACGGCCTGGGTTTCGTCGACCGATTCACCCTCACGGGCCAGCGAGAGCAGGTCGTCGATGAGCGCCCGCATCCGGTCGATGGACGACTCACACCGCTCGAAATATTCGGGATCGCCCGTCTCCTGGGCCAGCTCCAGATACCCCTGCATCGCCGTGAGCGGATTCCGGAGGTCGTGGCTGACGACGCTTGCGAACTCCGCTAAGCGCTCGTTTTGTCGTTCGAGACGCCGGGTTCGTTCCTGTATCTCTTCGGTGTGTTCGATGCGGTCGAGCGCGGCCGCACAGTGGGCGACGAGCAGCTCGGCGAGTTCGATGTCGTCTTCGTCAAACGCTGCTGTCTCCCCGGAGACGGTCTGGAAGACGCCGTGCTCGCCGATGGGGACGCTGACAGCGGATCGATACGGCCCCTGTGTGTTGGCATCCGCACACGTTTCGAGGTCTTCGACGAGAAAGGATTCGCCTTCCTGGTACGTCTTGCCGATCAGGCCCTCATCGGTCGACATCGGCTGGGCACCTTCCGGCGGCGTGGCTGTCGAGATAGCAGCGATGTGGAGAAGGCCATCGCGCTCCAGATTGATGACGCAGATATCGAAATCGAGGACGGACTCGGCGGCTTCGATGGTGCGTTCACACACGGCTGTCCGGTCGTCGTACTCCGTTATCTCGGTCGCGAAGGTGTTGAGCTCCTTCAGCGCCCGCGCCCTATCTTCAAGTGCCATTCAGTTTAGTAGTGGTAGAAGGGCGTCAGGAGTCATGTGTTTTCCGTTGTCAAGCGGTTATGGGAATGGATGGTGGGCCCGCTCGAGGCGCGGTTCGAAGCCGAGTTCCTCGGGCACCGTCCGGGCCCGCTCGCCGAAGTAGGAATCGCCGGTGAAAAGCGGCTGCGCCTCGGGAACGACGACCCGAACCGCCTCAAAGCCGAGTCCCTCGATGTCCCGAGGAGTCAGACGAGCGCCATAGGACGTCAGCCCCGCGTCGGTGACCCGTTCGACGACGGCGTCGAGTTCGGCACGCCCGCCCGGAACAGCCTCGGGGCCGACGCTCGATGCAGGGATGGTTGTTTCGGGAGAGACGAACGCCCGGGCTTCGGCAGGGAAGTCGGCGTACGGCCCGATGGCGCCGGACTCCTCGCTCGCCTGTTCGGGGCCCATCCGCCGAAGTTCAAGCCAGTTCTGGATGGCCTCCTCTAAAGCGCCGCGAGCGGCCACGTTCGGGTTCAGATCGGCCGCCATTCCGGCGGCGAAGCGGGGCCACTCGCCATTCCGGTGGACGCAGGCAGCCACGACCGGGACATCGACGTCCTGCGTGAGTAGGAGCGCCGTCGACTCCAAGTTCTCGCTGCGTGCGCGGGCGATAAGCGTCGCGTAATCGTCGTCGCTGACGGCGAGCCCGAGCGGGTCGTACGTCGAGTACCACGACAACATCGCCGCGTCGCGCTCGATGACCTCGTAGAGCCCCGAGAGAAGCGCCTCGACGCCGCCGTTTCCAAGCCCGAGCCCCGTCGTGATGGCCGGCCGGATATTGCGCTCTGGCGGCGGGAACACGACCGTTTCGGCCGGCAGCTGAACCGCCTCGTCGGTCGCAAGCTGCTCGGCGGGATACCAGTATTCGATGGCATCCGGGTCGGGGGCGTCGCCGGGCTGAACGAACCGTGCCGGAATGACCGGGTTCGTCGGCGCCGTCTCGAACGTCGGGTCACGGTAGACGGCCGCGCTGTACCGCTCCAGTGCCTCTCCGAGTGCTTTCATGAACGCCGTGTCCCAGTCGACCCCGACGCCAGCGGCGTGCTCGGGAACGTCGGCGTCCGAGAACGGCGTCGACGCGAGCGTGGCAAGATAGTACGGCACGGGGAACGATTCCACCTCTCCGAGGTTCGTGATGGGGCCAACGCGCTCGTCGAAGGCGCGTTCGGCCGCCGAAAGCGCCTCGTCCAGTGACCGCTCCTCGTGAGTTCGCCGGAGGCCCGAGCGGTCGCGGTTCGGGTCGGCACACGAACAGAACGGCACCGGCAGCACGCGGCGCTCGGCGTGCGGAATCTCGATTGTGCCGCCGATGACCGACGATTGCCCGCCGGTGACGAGCGTCGCGAGTTCGTGACCGGCGATGGCGCCGGCGAACCGCGCTGTCCCTGCCTCGAGGTCGCTGGTACCGGGCTCGGGGGCTGCGGCCTCGACGCGGTGGCACAAGCAGTCGTAACACCCCGTCTCCGGGGCGAATCCCGAGACGGCAGCGTTCACGCCTGCGACCGGGGTGCCGCCGATACCGCCCAACTCGATGGTGACGAGTGGTGTTCCGGATTCGCGGGCTATCGCACCTGCACCGTCGAGCAGCATCCCGTCCACAGCGGCGGCCACGACGGCGACATCGGCGCGTGGCAGGTCGTCGATGGCGGTCTCGGTCGGCCTCGCTTGCGTCTCCTCGAGTGCCGCCCGAACGGCCGCAATCGCCGGGCCCGAGCCCAGTAAGCCGACCGTCGTCACGGTCGTGTGGTGTATCGTCGTCGGTCAGCGAGCGGTGACATGCGTGTCTCAAGCATCGGGCGGGCGATAAAACAGCGGGAAGGAACGCGGCGGGCCCGGTTAGGCTGCGAGCATCGACTGGGCGACGCTTGCGAGCTGGCCGTTGTCGGCATCCTTGAGTCGGTCGTCACCGAGCTTCAGGCGGAGTCGCGGGCGGCCGATGTCGATGGGCACTTTCTCGGTGTCGAGCAGCCCCATCTCCTCCATCCGGGTCTTCGTCCGCGAGAACGTCGCTTTGGAGGCGATGCCAACGTCCTCGCCCCACTTCGAGATGTCGTAGAGGAGGTCTTCGTTCCGGGCAGCGACCAGGAGCGAGATCGTCACTTCGTCGAGACCGTCGCCGTTTCCACGGGCGGTTTCGAGCGAGGTGAGCACCGCATCGAAGTCGTCGGCGGTCGCGTCGCCGAGTTGGGTTTCGAGCGTCGAGCGAACACGGGAGATCGCCGGGGTACGGAGGCCGAACTCGTCGGCGTCAGCCCAGGCATCAGTGAACCGTTCGTAGGCGCTCTCGATGAACGCCTCGTCGTCGGTGCCGAGGCCCGCAACGCGGTCGCCAGCGTGGACGACGGAGACGACGGATTCTTCGGTCACGAGGAGCGTGTTCGCGCCCGCCTCGTACGTTCGGAGTTCGAGACGGCCTGCTTCGGCGTGGTCTGCAGCGCTGCTGGCGACGATGAAATCGTCCATGACACTTTTCAGCGTCTGCTCGGAGGCCAGCAGTCGGACAGTCGGAGCGCCCTCGCCCAGTACGTCGACCAGTGCCTCGATGGTTTCGGGAGTCGGATCGACGACGTACAGTTCATCAGTAGCGGCCGAGAGCGTCTCGCGCAGAACGCCTGCGATAGTTCGCTCAACGAGATTTGATTGCATTATCGTGTATAGATGTATGTAGGTGAGCGTATTTAATATTAGCGTGTTATCGGCCGGAAATCCCGCCAAAGATATATAAAGAGCCGTATTGGTACGGCTTGCGTTATATCACCGAAACAAGTGACCGAAGTTAACTCTGTTGCCCTGACGATTCGACGTGGCGTGCTAGCTCGTTCCCCCATCTGAGGCTGCCGTCGTAGTGGACTGGTGCTGAAGTTCGCTCCAGGAAGTCGACGACCTCGTCACGGGCCAGCGTGGCACTCGTGGTGACGCCGACCGGATGTTCGGCGCCCTCGAAGGGGTCTCGGTAGCGGCGGCCCGCGCCGTCCGGTGTGAGGACGTCGTAGCTGACGGTGAAGCCATCGACCGTCCTGTCGACGTGGAGCACTGCAGGCTGGCCTCGCGGCTGCCGAACGCGGGAGGCACCGTCACCGACGACCGCGTAATCCCGCCCGACGATGATCTCATCGCGGGCGAGCGCGAGCGCACGGTCGAACGCGAACCCGGACGCGAGCGTCGCCGCAAACGACATCCCGAACGTCACGGCCTGCTCGTCAAGCACGGGATTCAGCGTCACTGCACCGACCGTCGCGCCCTGCCGGAGGAGGTCGTACCCCTCGTAGTAGGAGCCACACGCGTTGAGGAAGAAGGCGTCCGCTCGACACTCGGTGAGGTCGGTCGCCGCCAACAGCCCGTCCGGGCAGACCATCCCATCGACCTCGATGTGGCCGACGAAATGCACGAGGTCGGTCGGCCGCTGGAACACGTCGGCCAGTTCAGCCGTGCTGAGCCGCTCGTGGATGCGCACGTCGACGTCGTGGGCGTCGAGGCGGCGCCGATACACGTCGGCAACGCAGCGCTCGCCACCCATCTCGGGCTCGTTGCAGATGACATCGATGGTGAGTTGGTCGCCAACGCCCGGGTCGGGTGTCGCAGAGCCCACGAGCGTCGAGGCGTCGACGGGCGTGCCGTCGCCCAGCCAGGTGTGGAAGCGACTCTCAGTAAGCGACGGGTCGACTGCCTCCACACACGGCGCCTCGCCGCGATAAAACTCATCGAGCGAGCGCTCGAGGTGGGTCTGCGGGTCGAGCGCGGAAGCCGAAGCCGGGTGGACGAGACTCAGCCGGTCGAGCAGATACGGGAGATAGCGTCCGTTCTCGACATCGTCGTTGACGTACGTCGACAGCGGCCAGGTCGGGGGGTCGGACGGCGGCGATTCAAGAACGGCGGCCAGTCGCTCTCCGGGTGTCGCCGACTGGAGGTGCTCCAAGCCACCGTCGGCTGGCCCCGTCTCGCCGGGCACCGAGCGCAGCCGACAGTCGAGTCGACAGAGGCCACAGAGCGCGTCAGCCATCTCTTCGGCGAAGTCGGGCAGTGGCTCGAACTCATGGGAGAGGGCATCGCCGTCGATGCTCGGCGGCCCAGAGTCGACACGGAGGGTCGCCCCGAGATAGTACGCAAGCGGCGCCGCGACCAACACGGCGGGCATCGTCTCCGGGACGGTCATGGTGGAACCGTCCGACCCGCCGGTGAGTTCGGCCGGTATTGACTCCTCGCCGAACGCCACGGCGGGCGTCCGCGGTCGAAAGCCGGGATGAGAACGCTCGGGGCCATCGGTTCGGTGCGTCCGGCCGGCGGCGGTGACGGCCGTCGCGATGCCCGCAGGCGTCGGCGGTACCGTCACTTTCGGCCGCTCTGATTTCGTCTCCCGGAAACCGACAGCGACCGGGGTTGGTTCGTCAAACTGGAGCTGCGTGCCGTCGGCAGCGTCGTGGATGCTGGCCGACCCCTCGAAGGCGACATCGACCTCGAACGTAGCGTCGGCTCTGAGCAGATGCGTCCCTTGGGAGAGTCGCTCCTCCGTGAGGGGTGTCCCGTCTGCTGTCGTGGCAGTCGCTTCCGCCGGGAGTCGAAGACTTCTCGTTTCGCCGACTGTGGCGGCGTCGACACCGACAGGCAATGCGGGAGCGCCGTCACCCGGCCGCCAGCCGTCGACGTCGAGGCTCACTGTCCCCCGTTCCCCGAACCCACAGACGCGCTGTTCCGTCGCAGCCCACTCCATCTACCTCTTCGGTTCGCCTCCCCTTGTAAAGGCGTATCCCCGGATACACGAGGCCCATCATATTCCGGAACCCCACCGTCGGGCGTTTTCGGGTTCGCAGTCGTCCGCTCGTCGCCGCTGCTCAGCGAGAACGGGTACCTTCTTGTCCTGCCGTTCCCGAGCGTCACACATGAGCTACGACCGAGTCCGCGACATCGACCCCGCGGTTGCCGACGCACTCGTGGGCGAGCGCGACCGCCAGGAGAACACCCTGGCGATGATCGCCTCGGAGAACCACGCCTCCGAGGCCGTCCTGGAAGCACAGAGCTCAGAGCTGACGAACAAGTACGCAGAGGGCTATCCCGGCGAACGATACTACGCCGGCTGTGAGTACGCCGACGAGGTCGAGGAACTGGCCATCGAACGCGCCGAGGAACTCTGGGGCGCAGAGCACGTCAACGTACAGCCCCACTCCGGCACGCAGGCCAATATGGGCGTGTACCTCGCCATGCTCGATCCTGGCGACAAGATTCTCTCTCTGGAGCTGGAACACGGCGGCCACCTCAGTCACGGCCACCCCGCGAACTTCACGGGCAAAACCTACGAGGTCGAACAGTACGAGGTCGACCCCGAGACGGGCTACATCGACTACGAGGAGCTCCGCGCACAGGCCGAGGAGTTCGATCCGGACATCATCGTCTCCGGCTACTCCGCGTACCCCCGCGAGGTCGAGTTCGAGCGCGTCCAGGAGGCCGCCGAGGCCGTCGACGCCTACCACCTCGCTGACATCGCTCACATCACCGGCCTCGTCGCCGCCGGCGTCCACGAATCGCCTGTCGGCGTCGCCGACTTCGTCACCGGCTCGACGCACAAGACCATCCGTGCGGGCCGCGGTGGCATCATCATGTGCGACGAGCAGTACGCCGACGACATCGACGCCGCCGTCTTCCCCGGCGCACAGGGCGGCCCGCTTATGCACAACGTCGCCGGCAAGGCCGTCGGCTTCAAGGAAGCGCTCACGCCCGCCTTCGAAGAGTACGCCCAGCAGGTCATCGACAACGCCGAGGCGCTCGGTACGCGGCTTCAGGAGCACGGTTTCGAACTCGTCTCCGGCGGCACCGACACCCACCTCGTGTTGGTCGACCTCCGTGAGTCCCACCCCGACACCACCGGCACCGTCGCCGAGGAAGCCCTCGAAGAGGTCGGCATCGTCCTCAACAAGAACACCGTCCCCGGCGAGACGCGCAGTCCGTTCAACCCCTCGGGCATCCGCGCCGGCACGCCCGCGCTCACGACCCGCGGCTTCGACGAGGAAGCCTGCGCGCAGGTGGCCGACATCATCTACCGCGTCGTCGATACCCCCCACGATGACGACGTGAAAGCCGAGGCGACCGAGGAGGTCGAAGCGCTCTGTGAGGAGTTCCCACTCTACGAGCGAGAAGGCTCCATCATCGACTTCGAGTAACGCCCGCAGGCATCGCCGTCACACACCCGACCGGCTTTTATCACCCGCGCGCTGCACCGGAGAGTCATGAGCACGTTCGTCGTTGTCGGCGGGGACGCCGCCGGCATGTCGGCCGCGAGCAAGGCAAAGCGCGACAACCCCGACCTCGATATCATCGTCTTCGAGAAGGGTGAGTGGGTCTCATACGGCGCCTGCGGGCTGCCGTACTACGTCAAGGGTGAAATTCAGACGCTCGAAGAACTCGTCTCGGTCACGCCCGAAGAGTTCCGCGAGGAGCGCGATATCGACCTCCGGACGGGCCACGAAGTCGTCGGGATCGACGCCGACGACCGGACGGTCACCGCACGCAGCGACGGCGGCGAGACGACGGTGTCGTACGACCACCTGCTCATCGCGACGGGTGCAGAGGCGACCGAGCCGCCCGTCGAGGGCATCGACCGGGAAGGAATCTACACGCTCGGGTCGATGACCGACGGCAAGGAGCTCCGGGATTTCATCGCCCGTGCCCGCGAGGAGAGCCCCCTGGAACAGCCCGACCGCGGGCCGGCCTGTCACTTTCTCGAAGAGTGTGAGGGCGCCGTCGGCATCATCGGCGGCGGCTACATCGGTGTCGAGATGGCAGAGGCGCTGGCCGAAAACGACTTCGAGGTACACCTCTTCCAGCGCGGCGACCGGGTGCTCAAGGGGTTCAGCGAGGCGACGAGCGAGATCGTCGCAGAACACCTCCGCGAGAAGGACGTGGCCCTCTATCTCGGTGCGGAGGTCGAGGAACTCACCGGCGATGACGCCGTCGAAGCGGTCGTCACGGCCGACGAGGAGGTGGCCGTCGAGATGGTGCTCGTCGGCACCGGCGTCCGGCCGCGAACCGACCTCGCCGAGGAAGCGGGCGTCGAACTCGGGCCGACGGGTGCCATCGCGACCGACGGGTATCGGGAGACGAACCTCCCGGACGTGTACGCGGCGGGCGATTGTGCCGAGGCCGAACACGTCGTCTCCGGCGAACCGGCCTACGTTCCGCTGGCGTTGACCGCGAACCGGCACGGCCGCGCGGTTGGACAGACCGTCGCTGGCACCCTGACCGAGGGTGGCGGCATCGCCGGAACGGCGGCGGTCAAGGCCTTCGACGTCGAGGCGGCACGGACTGGCATTCTCGACCACGAGGAAGCCCGCGACGCCGGCTTCGACCCCGTAACCGAGACTATCGATGCGAAATCCCGTGCGGGCTACTATCCCGAAAGCGGCACCGTGACGGTGACGCTCACCGCCGACCGCGAAAGCGGGCGCGTCCTCGGGGCCAGCCTCGTCTCCGAATACGGCGAGGGGGCCGTCCACCGCAGCCACGCCATCGTCGGCGCGGTCACCGAGGGAATCACGGTCGCCGAACTGTCGAACTACGACCTCGCGTACGCGCCGCCGTTCAACACGACGTGGGATCCGGTGTTGACCGCGGCGAAGGTGCTCGGCGGGAAAATGTAAGCACGTTCGTGTTCATATCTGCCACAGAACGAGCCGAACATAGCACGAACCCGAATCATTGATACGTCCGGGCGAACCAGCCTCCGGTAATGACAGAGGTCATCGACGGCAACGCCGTCGCCAGCGAGGTTCGCGAGTCGCTGACCGAGAGCATCGAGACGCTCGACGCCGAGGGCGTCACGCCCGGACTCGCGACCGTTCTGATGAGCGACGACCCCGCAAGCGAGACGTACGTGTCGATGAAACAGCGGGACTGCGAGGAGGTCGGCATCAACGGCATCCACGTCGAACTCGACACCGAGGCGCCCGCAGCGGAACTGCACGACACCATCGACGACCTCAACGACGACCCCGCAGTCCACGGAATCCTCGTCCAGATGCCGCTCGTCGATCACGTCGACGAACGCCGCGTCCTCCGGAGCGTCGACCCGATGAAAGACGTCGACGGCTTCCACCCCGAGAACGTCGGCCGGCTCGTCGCCGGCAACGACCGCTACCGTCCGTGTACGCCCCACGGCGTCCAGAAGCTCCTGGAGGCGTACGACGTCGAGACGGAGGGCGCCAACGCGGTCATCGTCGGCCGTTCGAACATCGTCGGCAAGCCGCTCGCGAATCTGTTGCTCCAGAAGGCGCCGGACGGCAACGCGACGGTTACGGTGTGTCATTCCCGCACCGAGAACCTCGCCGAGAAGACCCGGAACGCCGACATCCTCGTCGCCGCCGCCGGTATGCCGGAGTTCATCGACGCCGAGATGGTCGGTGACGGTGCGACGGTCATCGACGTCGGCATCAACCGCGTGGACGCGGACACCGACAAAGGGTACGAGCTGGTCGGTGATGTCGACTTCGAGAGCGCCAAAGAACAGGCCGGCCTCATCACGCCCGTCCCCGGCGGGGTCGGCCCGATGACGCGTGCGATGTTGCTCTACAACACCGTCAAGGCGGCCGGGCTTCAGAACGACATCGACGTCGAACTGCCCTGAGGATGCCGCTGTCACCGGACGAACTGGCCGCCCGCTACGACGACCCGTATCGGAAAGCCGAACGCATCGAACTCCCGGCAGAGCGGTTCGACCGGGGAGTAGAGCGCGGCGACGACGGCGCGTGGGGCGTCGGCGCGCTAGTCATCGATGCTGGGAGCGTTCTCTTCGTTCGTGAAGGGGATACGTGGCTCCTCCCTGGCGGTCGGCTCGAAGCTGGCGAACCACCTGCCGACGGAGCAGCTCGGGAGGTCAGAGAGGAGACGGGCGCCGAAATCGAGATCGCCGAACTCGGTGCCATCGCCGAGCAGACGTTCGTTCGAGAGGGCAGCGACGATTCCTACGAGTTCTATTTCGCCACGTTCGTCGGGGTACTTTCGGGCGGAGACACCACCGTCACGAGCGCGCACGAGGACGCTATCGACGAGGTCGCCTGGCTAGCTGCGGTTCCCGACAACACGTTCGATAGAGATCTCGTGAAACGGCTCGTGGCGGCGTATCGGTGAAATCAGGCCAGGCCGTCCAGCCGACTCTCGGCCTGAGCGAGCGCGGCTTCCTCATCCTCGATGAGATAGCGACCGATGTCGCGAGCCACGGAAACGAGCGTTTCGGCCTCTCGGGGCGCCACGTCGCCGTCGAGCGCGCGAACCCGTTTGACGTGCGTCGAGAGGCGTTCGAGAACGGAATCGACGGCCGGGTCGGGGTGCTCATCGAGGTAGGCACGCAGGTCGGAGCGATACTCCTTGACCGCGTTCGCGTACGCGAGGCCGCGCATGGCACGGAGCGAGTCGGGCACCTGCTCGGGGTCGGGACGCTCACCCCCGTCAGCGCGGAGGAGTTCGGTGAAATACAGTTCCTCGTCGTCGTCCACGCTGGTCTTTCGGGCCAGTTCGGCAGCGACGTGGCGCAGTTCCATCGCGGCGAGATAGGTGTCGTCGAGCGGCTGGAGCTCGCCCGCCTCGATGAAGCCGTACCCCTGCGTGAACGCCTGGGTGCGGTCGGCGGCGCGGTCAGCGAGGCGTCTGGTGGGCACGTCGTCGACGTCGGTGCGAATCGGCGAGAGGTCAAGCGTCGCCGCCGTCGCGGTGTGCAGCGACCGCTCTTCGTCGACGCCGACGCTGTGGAGGCTGCCGCAGTCGGGGCAGGCAACCTCGCCGGTCTGGTAGTACGACCACCGCGCCCCACACTCCTTGCACTCCCGTTGCCCGCGAACTTTCATACCCAGTCATGAGGCGTGGGGCGGCAAAACACCCGCGACTACGAGTCGAACTGCTCGAAGCGGTCGTCGACCCGGTCGGCCGCAAGCGCGAGCATGAGCTCGATACGGGCCGCCCAGGGCGTTCCGTGGGCGAACCTGACGTGGTCGTAGCCGGCGAGCGTGGCGGCGCCACCGGGCGTTCCGTACACCGGTTCGGTCGGCCCGGCGTGACAGCGCGAGGCGAGCACGACCGGGCAGTCGGCGTCCGCGATGGCCGCTCCGAGCGCGGCTGTCGTGTTCCCGAGGCCGGTTCCGGCGACGACGATGCCGTCCGCGCGGGCTTCGGCATCTGCGAAGGCTTGGTGGCCGACGCCGGAAGCGGAGACGACGAGCGGGACAGTCGGGTGTTCGTCGGGCACGGGCAGGTCGGCATCATCGCCCGTCGGCTCGCTGTGCCAGTGGATACGGCGCCGAGTGAAGCGGGCGAGCGGCCCCGACTCGGGCGAGCGGAACGTATCGAGCGAGCTGGTGTGGGATTTCCGGACAGTGGCGGCGGCGTGCAGTTCCTCGTCGAAGGCGACGAAGGCACCGCTCGTGACTCGCTCGTGGGCGGCGGCTCGAACCGCGGTAAGGAGGTTCGTCGGGCCGTCGCTGCCGCGCTCGTCGGGGCGACGCTGGGCGCCAGTAACGACCACGGGGGCGCTTGTCGTGAGGTCGAGATAGCGGGCGGTTTCAGCGAGCGTATCCGTGCCGTGGGTGACGACGAATCCGTCGACATCGTCGGCCAGGTCATCCATGCGGGCCGCGACGCGAGCACAGATGCCGGGCGACATATCGAAGCCCGGCTTGCTGGCGACGCTTTCGACGGTGATGTCCGCGTACGTTTCGAGTTCGGGGACGGCCTCGACGAGGTCGTCGCCGGAGAGTTCGGGCGCGGCGCCGGAGTCGCTTCCCTCCGCGGTGGAGGCGATGGTGCCGCCAGTCGCGATGACGTGAACGCGCATGCGCGGTGTCGGAGCGGGGGTCGGTTGGGGGTTCCGGTTTTCCGGGTGATGAACATTCATCAGTGCCGGCCCCAACGACGAGGTATGCGCGACGAAGAGGAGATCCGCGAGCAGTACGAATTCCTGAAGAACGAACTCGATGATGAGGACATGAACCACGAGGGAGTCAGGCAGATGTTTACCTACTACAAGCGCGCCCTCGGGTGGGTTCTCGAGGAGGAGTACATCTGAGCAAACCTGCCCGTGCCGGTACATTTATGATCCGATAGCCACTTGATTCAGTCGACGCTTCGCTTGGAGGGCCGAAGCGTCAGCGGGGACCTATTCAGGGCGGCAAGCGGCCGGCCGATCTTTTCACCGGCCGGCCGCTTTCCACTCGCTGCAACACCGAACAGCGATGTCCTTGTCTCTCAAACGCGAGACTCGTAGCACGCCTGTGTTATGGCCGCCAGCGTCAATCATACTCGAACAGTCATTGATTCGACAGTCCTTGGATTAGTATCAGGTTCTACCATCAGCGCGCTGCGACTAAAGTTGCCGGAGGCGTCGTCTCGTGTGCGTTCGTGACCGATACGCCGAGCGCCGGTTCGACATATTTAAACTAATGCGACAATAACACAAAGATAGGACTTACCGATGCACGACCTGACAGGCTTCCAGCGTGATCTGCTGTACGTCATCGCCGGCCGGGACGACCCACACGGACTCGCCATCAAGGAGGAACTGGAGGATTACTACGAGAAGGAGATCCACCACGGCCGGCTCTACCCGAATCTCGACACCCTCGTCGACAAGGGGCTCGTCGAGAAGGGCCAGCGCGACCGTCGGACGAACTTCTATACGCTTACCCGTCGCGGCCGCCGCGAGATCGAAGCGCGCCGGGAATGGGAAGACCAGTACGTCGACCTCGAATAAAGGCACCGGCACTACCCGGTTATCACTGTAAACCGTATGTAGAGTCCCTGCAAACGTCGTTAGAAGAGTTGCCCTTTTATACTTCCAGTCAAACAGGAGCGTATGGACTTCGAACTAAGCGACGAACAGCAGCAACTCAAAAGCGAGGTGCAGCGGTTCGCGGAAAACGAGATCATCCCGGTCGCAAAAGAGTACGACCGCGAGGAGAAATACCCCCACGACGTCATTGATCAGGCCGCCGAGATGGGCCTGCTCGCCCCGCAGATCCCCTTCGACTACGGTGGCGCCGGCTACGACGTGCTCGACACCGCCATCATCGTCGAGGAACTGTTCGCCGCCGACCCCGGTATCGGCCTGTGTCTCTGTTCGACCGGCTTCGGAACGGAAGCCATCATCGAGTTCGGGACGGAAGAGCAGAAAGAGGAGTATCTCGAACCCGTCGCGCGTGGCGAGGCAATCAGCGGCGCGGCCATCTCCGAGCCGGACACCGGCTCCGATGTCTCAAGCGTGAGCACGCGCGCGGAGAAGGACGGCGACGAATGGGTCATCAACGGGAACAAGATGTGGATTACCAACGGTTCCATCGGTGATTTCTTCGTCGTGCTGTGTAAGACCGACCCCGACGCCGAGGGTCGCTACAACGGCTTCAGCCAGATCATCGTCGAATCCGACCGCGACGGCTTCACCGCCGACAAGATTACGGGCAAGATGGGCATTCGCGCTTCCGATACGGCCGAGCTCATCCTCGATAACGTTCGCGTCCCCGAGGAAAACCTCGTCGGCACCGAGGGCATGGGCTTCCTCCAGCAGATGCAGTTCTTCGACGAGACGCGTACCGGTGTCGCCGCGCAGGGTGTCGGTATCGCCAAGGGTGCCGCAGAGCGCGCCCTCGACTACGCCCAGGAACGCGAACAGTTCGGTCGGCCCATCGGCGACTTCCAGGCCATCCAGCACAAACTCGCCGACATGCACACCGAGGCCGAAGCGGCCCGGAACCTCACCTACAAATCCGCGTGGTCGGTCGACCACGCCGACGGCCAGCTGACGAAGCTCGCTTCGATGGCCAAAGAGTTCGCTTCCCGCACTGCTGTGAAGAACGCCAACGAGTGCGTCCAGATCCACGGCGGCTCCGGCTACGTCGACGACTTCGACGCCGAGCGCTTCTACCGCGACGCCAAAATCACCCAGATCTACGAGGGCACCACCGAAATCCAGAAGATGATCATCGCCCGCGAACTCCAGGGCAAGGGATTCTAAACGTCCGAAGGCGCTGCGCTTTCGGCTGCTGCACCTCGCTTGCGTTTCGTCGCGTTTTCTGAAACGGACGCTTTACCCCACAGCGCTCGCTATCGGGAGCAATGAGTAGTCTCGTCCAGGACGACTTCATCCGAGCGACGACGTTCTTCGCGCTGGCGTTCGCCATCACGACCGTTGGAGGAACCCTGCTCGGTGACCTCCGCAGCGGTATCGAGACGGGCGTCGTGCTTGGCGTCGCCTTCGGCGTGTTCGCGTACTTTTTCATCGCTCCGACGGCGGGGGAGACCGGCGAAGAAGACGAGAAAGACGAGGCAGCCGAGGAGGACGTGGCGGAACCAGAAGAGTAGGCAACTGCCTATAAGCCCCCACGGGTCGATGGGCCGGTATGAAGATTTACACCGGCCGTGGCGACGAGGGAATGACCGACCTGCGCGATATGTCCCGCGTCTCGAAGACGAGCGCGCGCATCGAAGCCTACGGAACGGTCGACGAGGTGAACAGCGTCATCGGGATGATTCGGCCCTCGGGCTACGACGACGTCGACGAGAAACTCCAGGCGGTGCAGAACCACCTCCACATCATCCAGGCGGATTTCGCTAACCCCGACACGGATGACGAGGACGCACCCCACGTCGAGGAACACCACGTCGAACAGCTCGAAACGTGGATGGACACGTTCGACGACGAGCTCGAACCGCTCCAGAACTTCATCCTCCCGGGCGGCAGCGACGTGGGCGCGAAACTCCACCAGGCCCGCGCGGTCTGTCGCCGCGCCGAGCGCCGTGCGGTCTCCCTCGCCTCGGACGAGCCCGTAAACGACGCCGCCGTCGCGTATCTGAACCGCCTCTCTGACGCGCTGTTCGTCTGGGCACGCGTAGTCAACAAACGCGAGGGCGTTCGCGAAGAGCCTCCGGAGTACTAGGCCGCTCGCCACCGCGTCGGCGCCCAGCGAGCGACGGCCATCAAGCGTTTTATGCTGCTTGCACGCACGGAGAGGAGTATGCAACGCGCAGACGTCGCCATCGTCGGCGGGGGGCCGGCCGGTTCCGCAGCCGGCTACACGGCCGCCAAAGAGGGTGCCGACGCCGTCGTCATCGAGAAGGGCGTTCCGCGCGCCGACCGCGAGGGGCTCGGGCCGGACTCGACCGACGCCGCCGGCATCCTCGACTACTGGGTCGACCTGATGGCCCTCGACGAACCCATCCCCGAGCGGGTCAAGCTTCAGGAGCTCAACGCCGCGGAGTTCATCGGCCCCAACGAGACACTCGAGGTGACGGACACGAACCTCGAATCCTCGTACCCGAACTTCGGGTTCACCATCCACCGGGCCCGCTTCGACGATTGGCTCCGGGAGCGCGCCGAAAACGCCGGCGCCGAGTACCGCGTCGGCGACGCCGTCAGCGACATCGAGAGCCACCTCACGGGCGCGCCGAGTCATACCCTGACGCTGCGCGATGGCAGCGAAATCCGGGCGGACTATCTCGTCCTCGCCGACGGCCCCCAGCGAACCATCACGGGCACCGTACTCCAAAACTGGCTCGGTGACGAGCACATGGAGACCCTCTCCTCTCGGAAGGCGAACCACATCGCCTACCAGGAGTATCGACGCCTCCCCGAGGAGCTGTTCGAGCGCGACCGCATCAAGTTCTGGTGGGGGTACATGCCCGGCCATACCGCCTATCCGTGGGTGTTCCCGAACGACGAGCCGGTCGCTCGCGTCGGGCTGACGATGCCCATCGGGATGGACATGGCGGATGTCGAGAACCGCGAATCCTACCGCCTGCTTCGGCCCGAGGATGACCGCATTCCGCAGGGTGGCACCTACATCGAGCGCATGCTCGAAGACGTCTACCCGGAGTACGACCTCGAGGATTTCCCGCTCGTCGAAGACCGCGGGAAGACGGGCGGGACGGAGACGTATCCCATCTCCTCGACTCGGCCGATCGAGTCGCCGACGGTCGCGAACGTCGCCGTCGTCGGCGGCGCAATGGGCGCCACCTCAGCGTTTCACGAGGGCGGCGACCACGTCGCGATTCGGACGGGCCACATCGCCGGCCGTCTCGCCGCCCAGAACAAACTGGGCGCCTACAACGCCGAGTGGCAGCGGGCCATCGGCGACGAAGTCCGGCGGAACTGCGTGTTCGCCGACATGGTGCGCGGCTACGAACCGGACGACTGGGACACCGTGTTCGGACTCGTCAACAGCGTCACGAGCGACGACGGATTCACGCCGCGTGAACTCGTGTACGGGGGTACCACTGGTGCCAAACTGCTCGGCGAATACGGCCTCAGGAAACTCCGCTACTGGGGCGGCCGCTACGCACAGGTTCGGGAAGACGACTACGCGATGTAGCCGTACCCGAAAGAGGATTACCGTTCGACCACGTATATCGGGTGCGCACCTTTAGTCCCCGACTGAGCAGCCCTTCGGGCGGCGATGAGGACTCGGAGAACCCGGGTGTGCGACATACACGCTGGTCACGTTCAGATTCGACCACCGCCGAGACGGTTTGCGCCGTCTCGGCAACTGGAGACGCTACGTCTCCCGCCCGGCACGAGGGTTAGCCGACTGACCGGAGCACACCGCTTGGAGTGATGTCGGAAGTTAGTGTTCCGGGCGTACATTCTCCCCCGAGCAGCGACCGCTCCGTACCTCGAGAAACCTGAACCGACATATGTCCGGACGACGAGATACCGGTATATACGACGTCGCCATCGTCGGCTGTGGAGTCATCGGGACGCGCTTTGCGGAGGCCGCCACCGACCACCCGGAGGCGTCCGTTCGGGCCGCCTGCGACGTGTCGCCTCGAAAGCGCAGGCGTTCGGCGAGGAGTTCGACTGTCCGGCGTTCACGGATTTCAGCGCGTGGTTGATGCGATCTTCGCCTCCGAGGGGACGACACAGCAGCTCTCGTAGCCACAGCGCTTGGTGGCTGCGTATCTATATAGGGAAACATACCCAATCCACGAAGTGGGTAGATATCTGGTAATATATACAGTAAACATAGCACTCTCTTTATATGCCCCTCGGATACGTATCGGTGATGGCAGAGAACGCATCCGATGTCGTCTCGCGTCGCAGCGTCCTCGCAGCAGCCGGCTCCGCCGCCGGGTTCGCACTGGCCGGTTGTACGAGTGACAACGGAGGGAGTGGCTCGGACGGGCTGTCGGGGAACATCCGCATCTCCGGAAGTAGTACCGTGTATCCTATCGCCCAGGAGATGAGTCGGCAGTTCCAGCAGGATCACTCGGACGTCAGTTTCAATCTCACCCGCGACGGCAGTTCCGGTGGGTTCCGGAACGTCTTCATCCCGGGTGACAGCGACATCAACAACTCGAGTCGGCCGATTGCGGATGAGGAAGTCGAAAAGAGCGAGAACAACGGCTTCACGCCCGTCGAGTTCTTCATCGCACAGGACGCACTCACCATCGTCGTCAACAACGACAACGATTGGGTCGACTCCATGTCCGTCGAGACGCTTCGGGAGATCTGGTCGCCGGAGTCACCGCCAGAACTCTGGTCGGACGTCAACGACGAGTGGCCCGACGAACCGTTCGACCTCTACGGGCCTGCGACCACTTCCGGCACGTTCGACTACTTCACCGAGACCGTCGTCGGTGAGGAAGGCAAGATTCGGAGCGACTTCGAGGGCACCGAGCAGGACGACCAGATCGCACAGGGGGTGCAAGGCAACGAGTACGCGATGGGCTACCTGCCGTTCGCGTACTACACGAACAACCCCGAAGAGGTCAAAGCACTCAGCATCAGCAGCGACGGCGGCGACCCCGTCGAACCGAGCCTCGAAGGCGCCCAGAGCGGCGACTATCCGCTCGCACGGCCGCTGTTCTTCTACGCCAACAGCAACAAGCTCGAATCGAAAAATCACCTCCAGGAGTTCGTCCGCTTCTACGTCGAATCCGCCGCCGAGGACTTCGTCGCGGAGGATATCGGCTACGTCCCCAGCAGTCAGGACATGGTCGATGAGAACCTCAGCACCCTCGAGGAGTACACCGGCTGAATCGGCGGTCGAATCCACGGTGTATATGAATCTGTAATGGATGATAGGGAGTAACGGATGAGTAGGAACTCAGAGACGGATCAGGTCGACCTCTCGCGTGACCGATTCGTCGTCAACAAGGAACGACTGTACGGTCGCCTCATCGCGGCGTGTGCGCTGCTTACGATTTTGGTAACAGTCGGTATCATCCTCACGCTGTCCGGCCGAACCATCCTCTTTTTCAGCGAAGTATCGGTCACGTCCTTCTTCACCGGCACTAACTGGAGCCCTATCATCGACAGCACGTATGGCGTTCTACCGCTCGTCAGCGGCACGCTTATCGTGACCATCTGTTCGGCGGCTATCGCACTCCCGATCGGTCTGGCCGCAGCCGTGTATCTGAGCGAATACGCAAGCGTCAGAACGCGCTCGGTTCTCAAGCCAGCCCTCGAGATTCTCGCCGGCGTCCCGACCGTCATCTACGGCTACATGGCGCTCGTCTACATCACCCCCGCGCTTCAGGGATTCGTTCCAGGTCTGCGAACATTCAACGCCCTCGCAGCCAGCATCGTCGTCGGCATCATGATCATCCCGATGGTCTCCTCCATCAGTGAAGACGCCCTGAACTCGGTGCCCGACAGCATCAGACAGGCGGGCTATGGCCTCGGATCGACGAAGTTCGACGTGTCGACGAAAATCGTCGTCCCGTCGGCGACGTCCGGCATCGTCGCCTCCTACGTGCTCGCGATTTCGCGGGCCATCGGCGAGACGATGGCCGTGACGATGGCGATGGGCATGAGCCCGCAGATGCCGTATTTCCCGAACGTGCTGCAGAACCTCACCGAATCCGGCCAGACCATCACGGCCGCGATGGTGCAGATCGCACAGGCCGAATCGCTCGGTGGCGTCACCTACGAGGCCATGTTCGCACTCGGGATGACGCTTTTCGTCATCACACTCCTGATGAACATCCTCGCCGAGTTCGTTCGACAGCGGTTCCGGGAGGTGTATGAATAATGGCGGCCCCGAGCAGCTTCGACGAGATCAAAGAGACAACAGGACTCCAGTTCGAGCGCCTGAAAGGACGGCTCTTCGAGATACTGCTCATCTGTTCGACACTCGTCGGTATCCTCTCGTTGCTCGTCCTGTTCGTCTACATCACCGTCGACGCCCTCGGGCTGTTGGCGGCATCGCCGACGTGGTATCTGATCTACTTCGCCACGCTCGTCGCGCCGACGGCCGCATTCACACTGTACGCCCGCCGGAATCCGGCTGCCGGAACAGCGAACGCGAAATCGTTCGCGGCCGTCTTCGGCGGACTGGTCATCGGCCTCGTCGTGTACGCTCTCTTCGACGCGTTGAATCCCTACGACGTGCTCATCTACTTCGTCTTCGGTGCAGTACCACCGCTCGCAGTGGCCGTCTACGGTCGTCGGTTCGGCAACGAAACGCGAACAGGCCCGGCGATTCCGGTGTCCATCCTCGCTGGCATCGCTGTCGCCGCCGTGGCTTACGGCCCGCTTCGACCAATCGTCGGCATCGCGGCGCGGTGGATCGCGTTCCTCATCCTCGTCACGCTGCCCGTGGCGGCTCTTGGTGGCGTGCTGGCGACGCGGCGCTGGTCACTCCAGAGGGGCCTACTCGTGGCCGGTCTCGTACTCGGCGGCGCGCTCGCAACGGTCGGGGGCTCCCTCGGTGCGGGCATCGACCCATCGTTGGGAGTCGTCATGTTCTCGCTGCTCGTCGTCCCGACCGGGTACGTCATCGGTGAGACGGTCGCAACCGAATCTCGGGGGCGAATCGGGCTCCTCGGCCCGTTCGTCATCATCGGTGGAACGCTTCTCGGGGCCTTCATCGAACGACAGCTCGGTGTGTCCGGGCTCGAAGGCTACCTCTCCCCGACGCTGCTTTTGAACTCGTGGGACGGCCTGACGGCGAGCAACGCCGGCGTGTACCCCCAGATTGTCGGGTCGATAATCATCGTCGGCTTCATGTCCCTCATGACGTTCCCCATCGGCGTCGGCGCCGCCGTCTATCTGGAGGAGTACGCGCCCGAAACCGGGCTTCGGGGGCGACTCGCGACGCTGCTCGAGGTCAACATCTCGAATCTCGCCGGCGTCCCGTCGGTCGTCTACGGACTCCTTGGCCTCGCGCTGTTCCGGAACGCCCTCGGATTCGGCCCCGGCCTCGTCGTCGCCGCGGCCGGCACGCTCGGCCTCCTCATTCTCCCTATCGTCGTCGTCTCCGCTCAGGAGGCGCTGCGTTCGGTGCCAGAATCGCTCCGGCAGGCGTCCTACGGCATGGGTGCGAGCCGCTGGCAGACGCTGCGGGAGGTGGTCTTTCCGGAGGCGGTGCCGGGCATCCTCACCGGCACGATTCTCGCGCTCGGGCGAGCCATCGGTGAGACGGCCCCGCTCGTCATCATCGGCGTCGCAACGACGACGTACTCGCCGCCGGACGGCGTGTTCGCCGGCGCAACGGCACTGCCACTACAGATTTTCGCGGCAGCGGGCAATGCGAAGCCGGAGTACCGGACTGGCGTTGTTGCGGCCGCTGCAATCGTGCTTCTGGGACTGATGTTGACGATGAATGCCATCGCCATCGTCGTCCGGAACCGCTACGAGCGCGGTACCTGAACGACACTCGTTCTTTCAATCGCTCGTCGACCGATTCTTGCTAACGCGCTCGACGATGCCCGTGAGGTGGGCCTGTCCGAACACGGCGACGGCAATCGCACCCAGTGAAGGAAACGGCTCGCCGGTTCTGTCGCTCCGAGCCAGTGGCTCAAACCGTCCGGAACACGCGAACCGTATCGCGCTTGCCGGGTTCCCGGAGGAGCTGAGCGAGGCCGAGCGCGGAGAAAACCTCGTTCCAGTCGCGGTGATACAGCGGGAACTCGTCGTGGACGTAGCTGACCGACGAATCCGGCCGGCCACGCTCCGGGCTGTTCCCCTCGTTTTCCGCTGTGATGAGCAGGTCGTCCGTGACGCGAACGAGCTCTTCGAACACCCATTCGTTCTCCGGGTGGACGTGCTGGAGCGTTTCGACCGAGAAGATGACGTCGAACTGCCCGTCGTCCATCTCCGGAACGAGCTCTTCGATAGCGCCGGTGTGGAAGGTGCCCGTCCGTGCGAGGGGAGGGAAATACTCGGCCATGACCTCGAACGATTCTTCGTTGATGTCGATACCAGTGAGGTTCTCGTAGCCCTCGGCACGAAGACGTTCGAGATGCCGTCCGGAACTGCAGCCGATTTCGAGAACCGCAGCGTCCTGGGGGACGTAGTGGTCGAACACCTCGGCGAGGGTGTCGCTCACCTCGTTGGGGCCGATTTCGGCGTAGTACGCCGGTGAGAACTCCCCGGAGCGTTCGGCCCACCCCTGGCGGTTTTCATCCGGATTCATGTGCGGTGGTATGTGGTCTGAGGCTAAAGATGCCGCGGCATCTCCCGAGACGAACGCGAGTCGGCCGAGCCGCCCTGTTTCGTGCCAGCTCAGAAACGGGAATAAATTCTGAACCAGTTTCATTTCCGGATTCAGCCGTCAATGATATTAACGTGCACGCGTAGGGTCAACCAGTAGTAATGTCCTCGTCCAGTAGAGCCAACGCGAGTGTGCTTTGCTCCCGTGTGGGACGTTCACGTGGGCCGGTAGCGCGAGCGCGTCGTGAACGGTGATTCTATGCTAATGTTTACAACTAACACCGCTAAATATAGTGTCGGACAAAATGTGGAGGCGTATCGGAGGGGTAGTCGGAGGACTCCGCAGTGCCCGAGAGACAACTCATGAGTAGCGACAGTGAACCGGCCGAGGAGGCCGACGAATTCGAGTGGACGAGCCCGGATTCCACCGAGGAATCGGAAGAACAGGTCGAACGGGAGGAGCCGGAGGAACCGGAGCCGACCGATGGCGAGACATCGGTCACGCCGGCCGCCCAGCAAAGAGACGACGACCGGACGCTCGTCTCGGATCACCCGATTAAGGGTGAGATTCTCCGAGAGGTACACGAGCATTTCGAGACCACGGACATCGACGAGTCCTTCGCAGCCCGCCCTGATCTGGATTTCATCAAGTCGAAGTTCTTCGATTTCTCGTATCTCGACAACCACGAGGAAATCGATCGGCTCTGGGTAAACAAACCGTATGCGTACGTTTCGATTCTGCAGCGTGATGGGGAGGACAAGCTCCGCTATCACGTCCACGAGCCACATCTGACGGAGTTCGAAGAGTACGTCCGCGAAGACCTCGTGAAGATACTCCGGAACAGCCTGATGTATCAGGACCTGGAGGCCGACGACGACCGCGAAGCCATCTTCGAGACGAAGGCCAAGGAGATCATCTCCGACCACGCGGCCGCCACCATCGAGGACGGGTCGCTGCTGAAACTCAAATACTACCTCCTCCGTGATTTCGTCCACCTGGGTCCGATCGACCCGATCATGCGTGACCCGAACATCGAGGACGTCTCGTGTGACGGTGTCGGCATCCCGGTGTACGTCTATCATTTCGCCCACCGTGACATGCCGAGCAACATCAGCTTCGAGAAACAGAAGCTCTCCTCGTTCGCGCTTCGGTTGGCACAGCGGGCGGGCGAGCAGGTGTCCGTTTCGGAGCCGTTGATGGACGGGACGCTCCCGGACGGGTCGCGTGTGCAGTTGACGTTCGGCTCCGACGTGGCGACACGGGGATCGAACTTCACCATCCGAAAGTTCGCGAACGTCCCCTTCACTCCCGTCGACCTCGTCGAACGCGGGACGTTCAACGTCGAGCAGATGGCGTACTTCTGGCTGGCCATCGCGAACAACCGCTCGCTCATCTTCGCCGGCGGAACCGGATCCGGGAAGACCACGTCGATGAACGCTGTCTCGATGTTCATCCCCGAGGACGCGAAGGTCGTCTCCATCGAGGACACCCGTGAAATCACGCTGCCACACGACAACTGGATTCAGAGCCTCACCCGTGAGTCGATCACCTCGGAGGGCCGTGGCGAGGTTTCGATGTACGAACTCCTCCAGGCCGCGCTCCGGCAGCGCCCCGAGTACTTGCTCGTGGGTGAGATTCGAACCGAACAGAACGTCGCGTTCACGTTCTTCCAGGCTATTGGAACCGGCCACACGGCCTACACGACGATTCACGCCGAGAGCATCGAGGGCGTGTTGAACCGCCTCGAGAACAAGCCGCTCAACGTTCCGGGGCAGATGGTGCTTGAACTCGACATTATCTCCGTGCAGAAACAGACGTTCATGGATGGCGACCGCGTGCGCCGGAACGACGGGGTTACGGAGATTCTGCCCGGTGAGGACGCGAGTGACTCGATTCGCGCCATCGATATCTTCGACCGCGACGCCGAAGCCGACACCCACCAGCGGGTGAACAACTCACAGGTGCTGCAGGATATCGCGGACGACCGTGGGTGGAGCGGGCGCGAACTCGCCGACGAACTCCGCAAACGGCGGGAGTTCCTCCAGTATCTCGTCGACAACGAGATCAACGCCTATCACGAGGTCACGACCGCGATCCACATGTTCGGGAACAACCAGGAAGAACTGATGAAACGGGTCAACGAAGGGACACTCCAGCCCGGAGATCTTGAGCCCGAAGGCGAACTCGAGTTCGAGTACGAATGAGCCAGGGAAACATCGACGACGCGACGCCGATTCCGGATTACGAGCTCGATCAGTATTTCCCTGAACGGCACGACCTCTCGGAGGCCGACGAGGAACGGCTCCGCGACCAGCATGGCTACATCAGGACGTACTTCCTGATGAATCCAGACCGGTTCCGGTCGCTCCAGCGGTGGCTGAACCAGGCCCGGATGGGGTACACCTACGACATCTACCTCACTCGCGTCATCGGCTACACGTTCATCTCCGCCGCTATCGGGCTGTTTTTGGGGGCACTACTGACCGTCCAACTGTTCGCTTTCGGCGGATGGGAAGCACTCGGTGTCACCAACACGCTCGTCGCCGTTGGTGCGAGCGTACTCGTCGTTCTGCTGTCGCTCGCGGTGTTCGCCGGTGGGGCCTTCGCGACCGGCTACTACTACCCCAGGGTACGGACGAACACCAGAGAGCGGAGTATCAACATCTTACTTCCCCACTCTATCGTGTACATGTACGCGTTGAGCCACGGCGGCATGAACACGTTCGAGGTCATCAAAGAACTCGCCACCGCGGATGAAGTGTATGGTGAGGTCTCGAACGAGTTCGACATGGTCGTCCGTGACGTGGAGCTGTTCGGCAACGACCTCTTCACCGCGCTGCGTGACGCACGGAACCTGACGCCCTCGGAGAACTTAGAGCAGTTCCTCGACGACATGATCTCCGTGCTGGACTCCGGGAGTGACTTCGCGACCTTCCTCGAAGACGAAGCGGAGACGTACATGGACGAGGCCCGGGACGAACAGGACAGTTTCCTCGGGACGCTGTCGATACTCTCCGAAATTTTCGTCGTCGCGTTCGTCGCGGCACCGCTTTTCCTCATCGTCACGCTGCTCGTCATCAGCCTGCTCGGTGGGGAAGCCCTCCTCCAGACGTACTTCCTCGTTTACGTGGGCCTGCCGGTCGGCATGCTCGGCTTCCTCGCGGCTGTCGACATCCTCTCGAAGCCGTACGCGGAGCATACCGACGAACTCGAGGTCGAAAACGATGAGGTCGACCGCGAGTGGGGCTCCAGAGTGACCAACCACCCGAAATACGAAAGCTACGAAGAACGGAAGAAACAGGACGCGCGGCGCGAAATCCTGCAGAACCCGATCGACCACATCCGGCAGCGAAACCCACTGCTTTCGCTTCTGGTTTCGGTGCCCGCGGGCCTCCTGTTCGTGGGCTTTATGCTGGTCAGCGGTGCCGTTCCAGTCTCGGCCGAGGGCCTGCTCGAGGCGCCGATTCGGGCGACTATCGGCCTCTTCGTCATTCCGTTCCTCATCATGACGGTGCCGCTGACCCTGTTTTACGAGGGCCAGCGCCGCCGCGAGAAGCGAATCTCCCAGCGCTTCCCTGACACGCTGAACATCCTCTCCAGTGCGAATCAGATGGGAATCCGGCTGGTCGATGCGCTGAACCTCGTCTCCCGGTGGTCGGAGGGCGTGCTCTCCGATGAGCTTCGGAAGGTGCGAAACGACATCCGATGGAACCACGACATCGAGCGCGCGTTACTCCAGTTCGCGAACCGCCTGCGCGTGCCGCAGGTCACCCGGACGATGAAGCTCATCGCGAAGGGGAACCACTCCTCCAGTGACCTCGCGAACATCATCTCCATCGCAGCCGAGGACACCCGGAACCGCTACCAGATCGAGCGCAAACGCCGCAGCGAGATGGGCGCGTACACGGCCATCGTCATCATCGGCTTCCTCGTCTACCTCGCCGTCATCGTCATGCTCGATACGAGCTACCTGACGCCAATCGGCGAGCTGACGACGGAGGCGGCCGCAAGCACCGCCGAACAATCCGGGAGTAGCGCCGCCGGCCTGCTCAACGTCGGCACGGTGCCGGTTCAGATCTACCGGACGGTGTTCTTCCACTCGGCGCTCATCCAGGGTATCGGCAGTGGCCTCCTCGCCGGCAAACTCGCGGAGAACAACGCACTTGCGGGGCTGAAATACAGCATCGCTCTCGTGACGATCACACTCGTCGTGTTCACCCTTATCTAACAATGAGACTCATTCCAGACAACAGAGGTGTATCGGAGGTCGTCGGCGCAATTCTTGTGTTCGGCATCCTGATTGCGCTGCTTTCGATTCTGCAGACGCAGGCGATTCCGGCAGCCAACCAACAGATCGAGTTCAACCACAACCAGGAAGCACAGGGTGACCTCGTGAAGTTCCACCAGACGGCCTCGGAGGTCTCGAACACGGGCCAGGGTGAGTCGGTGCGCATCCAGACCGGTACTGGCTACCCGTCTCGGCTGTTGTTCTACAGTCCGTCGGCAGCGACCGGTAGATTGGCGACGACGGACAACAGAACCGTTCGGATAGAGAACGCGACCGCGACCGAACCCGAGGTGCGGCAGTATATGTCCGGGCGCACGCTGCGACTCAACAGCCGCAACTTCGAGTATTCGGTGAGCTACAACTATCTCGATAACGCGCCCACGACGCGCTACGAATACGGCATCCTCTACAACAATTTCAGTGACGCCACTATCATCAAGAATCCGGGGTCGGTCGTCGACGACACGGACATCAATCTGATTTTCATGTCCGGAAATTACTCCGATGCGTCCGCGTCGGTACAGTCACTTGACGTCCGCCCGAATAGCGCGCCAGCGCGGCCAGTCACGATTGAGGGGTCGGACAACGGCAACGATAACATCACCCTGGAGCTGCCGACACAGATGCCCCTCTCGACGTGGGAGGAGTTGGTCAGTAGCCAGGATACGGTTCTCAACGTGAGCAAGCCGGCGAACGATACCGTTCGCATCGCTCTCAACGGCAGCGAGCGGTACACACTTCGGATGTCACGGCTCAGTCTCGAACCCGGCGTTGAGAAACCCGATGCTCACTATATCGTTCCTGCCGATGATGGGACTACCTCTGTCGGTGTCGGCCAGACGACGAACGTCAAATACGAGGTTCGAGACGAGTACAACAATCCGGTGAGCGGGACTGACGTAGATATCACGTACCCGAACGGCACGACCGTTAGGAAAACGACGGACGGAGAAGGACGAGTTGTTACTCCGCTCACGCCCACTGACGGAGGATCGGAGTCAGTCAACGCGTCGATAGATACGAGTGGTTGCAACGGTGCAGGCGCGCCGGCACGCTGTCAAGCCACCTACACTGTTCAGGTCTCTGATTTGAGCATCAACCCCGGATCCGGTGTCCGGTTCGTCAATGCGTCGGTCGTTACGGGTTCAATCCTCCTTCCTCCCCTTCTCAGCACGAGTACCGACGGGATGGAAGTCAACTTTAAAACCACGTCACCCGGATCGACTCGTGACATCGCACGGATGCGGATGAACTTCTATGGTGGTCAACAGGATCAACCCGCCAACACCAGCCTCTACAACCCGGGTCAAACCACCAGCAATGAACCACCCGCTGTCGGCCCGATAGAAATCGGTGGTAAATTCTACGACAGAACCGATTCCCAGTGGCGCCAGGATCCGGCCACTATCGATGATGACGGGACGAAATATCGGTTCTACTTCACCACTAGCGATGGTAGCAGTCGGACTGTCGAAGATGGCGACTTCTTCGTCCTGACGGTTGTCTTTGATGGCGGCGAGCGGGCTATCTATTTCGTATCTCCTGACTGAGGACGCCGGAATACCTATCACCCTCACCTTCTAACGCAAACTCAGATAATGGACGAGGGAGACGACCGGCCGACGGTGCTCGTCGTCGAGGACGAGCGGGCGCTCATCGAACTGTACGTTCGGTGGCTGGAGGGCGAGTACGATATCCGAACAGCCCAGGGTGGTGAGGAGGCACTGGAACAGGTCGATGAGGAGGTCGACGTGGTGTTACTTGACCGTCTGATGCCGGGGATGAGCGGGGACGAGGTGCTCGCGGAACTGCAGGGGCGCAGCCCCGACTGCAAAGTCGCCATGGTGACGGCAGTCGAACCGGATTTCGACGTCATCGAGATGGGGTTCGACAACTATCTCACGAAGCCCGTCGAGCGGGAGGAACTCTTAGAGACCGTCCAGCGGCTGCTCGCGCGGACGGAGTTCGCCGACCTCGAACAGGAACTGTACGCGCTGGCGGCGAAGCAGGCGGCGCTTCGCTCCTCGAAGCCGGCGGAAGAACTCGAGGAAAGCGAGGAGTTTGCCGAACTCGAAGCCCGCATCTCGGAGCTCCGGTCGGAGCTTGATGCCGCGCTGCCGGGGATGGAAAGCGGTGAGTTCGTCGCGATGGTTCGGGATATCGAAGCCGACGATGATACCGATACGGGTGGACAGGAGGGGGATGAGCAAGATGAGCTATGAGGTCGACGGGGTTGGAAGCCCGGCGACGTTCGAGCCCGGGACGAGCCTCTTGATGACGGGGACGTCGATGCTCACCCAACAGCGGTTGCTCGATGCGGTCGCTCCGAATGACGATGAACGAGCGATCGTCATCACGACAAATCTCGACGCCGGAAGGGTCGTCGAGGAACTCGAAGAGCGGGGTGCCGACCGCGAGCAGATCGGCGTTATCGACTGTACGGGCCAGAAGACCGCCGTCGAGGAAACACCGGTGCGGCAGTTGAGTTCGCCGGGCGATTTGACGGGCATCAGCCTGGAGTTCGCGAAGCTGTTAGACCAGAGCGACGAGGAGGAGTCCGGGCCGGTGCGGGTCGGCTTCGCGTCGGTGTCGACGGCGCTGATGTACGCCGAGCTGCAGACAATGTTTCGCTTTCTGCACGTTTTCACCGCGCGCATCAGGTCGGGCGATATGTTCGGTGTGTTCGCGATGGATCCCGCGATGCACGAGGAGAAAGCGCACAACACTATCCGTGCCGTGTTCGACTGCGAGGCGAAGGTGGCCGACGAGAACGTCGAACTCCGCGGAACGGGCTTCGAGCAGTAACTCCGAGTCCGTTGACACCCGTTTCGGTTCCGCCGGAGCCGAAACGACGGGCCAGAACGGGGCTGCGGATAGGAGTACCGGCGGCGTGGCACCGCCGGCAGTCCACCCGTCGCTGAACGGGTCGCAGTCGGGGATTCCAACCCCGACCGCGACGGTGGACTGCAAACACTCAACGAGCGCGGGACGCACGTCCCGCGCGGGGAAGATGTCACCGTGGCGTGATACAGCAGCCACGGTGAATCACTCCAGAATACAGCGCGCGTATCGGTCACGGCATGGAGCGTTACAGAGATACCGTATGTCAGCCACAGACGAATCGAACGTAGGGACAGTATGAAACGTGGCACAGAACAGCAAGCCGCCAGATACCTATCAACTATCATACGTTACAGATAAATAGGAGGCCGTAATCACTTGGAACCGCATGTCACGAATACTACGGGCATCCGGGTACGTCGCACTGACTATCCAGATGCTGTGGGGGATTGGACAAGTGTACCTCCTCT
>NZ_JBLGBY010000024.1:0-30402 GCF_047616845.1 Natronomonas sp.
CGTTAGTCAACTCGTCACACGCTGGTACTGCACGAAAGAGCGGATCCGGTTCGATTCGCCGAGCGACCAGCACTGGCCCTTGTGGCAGGTGAGCCCGCGGTTCTCCGGCCGCGAGAGGACGGCCACGATGGAGTTGCGAGCGATCCGGTTTCCTCCACGAGCTCCCTCGCCGTGAACGCCATGTCGTCCTTTTATGCGAGGAAGACGAGAACCGTATCCGGGTTGCTCAGCTCCTGAAGATCTTCCTCCAAACTTGAGTCGAACCGTTCGATGTCGATGGGCAGGGTCGCCAATACGCCCGAAGTGACATATATGTAATTGGTGTAAGTGGCGTCACTCGCTCGGCTCGCGGACGGCCATGCCGGCGACGTAGTCGGTGAGGTCGGTCGCCGAGATAATGCCGATGGCGGTGCCGTCCTTGTCGACCACCGGGATGTGACTGATGTCATGTTCGACCATCCGACTCGCCACGCGCGGAATCGGCACGTCCGTGGCGGTCGTGATGATGTCCGTCGTCATGTGGTCGCCGACGGTGGTCTTCGTCTTCGGCGTGCCCTGGGCAACGATGTCGACGAAATCGGTCGACGTGAGGATGCCGATGGGTTCGCAGTCGTCGTCGATGGCGACGATTGATTTGATTCCCTCCTGGAGCATCGCGTCGGCGATCTCGTCGACCAGTGCCTCCGGTTCGACCGTCAACACGGGTTCGGTCATGAGCTGACCGACGTCGGTGTCTTGCATAGCCCTCCCTTCGACGGAACGGGGAATGAAGCTTCGTGTTGCAACAATTCGAGGGCGAGCGCGGGGCGAGGACGGCGAAACGACACGCCTCGACCGCAAGCGAAAAGCGATATACCGCTCGCCACGTTTCGACCAGTATGGAGTACCACGAGGCGGCGAACTTCCTGTTCGACCTCCGTCGGTACCCGTCGCGGACGGGCATCGAGCCCACGCGACGGCTTCTCGAGCATCTCGATACCCCGGACGACGACCTCCGAGTCGTACAGATTGCGGGGTCGAACGGGAAGGGGAGCACCGCCCGCATGGTCGAAAGCGTGCTTCGCGAGGCGGGCTACGACGTCGGCCTGTTCACTTCGCCCCACCTCGACGACCTTCGCGAGCGCGTTCGCATCAACGGCCGCAAGGTCTCGAAACGCGCCGTCCGTGCGTTCGCCGAAACCGTCAAGCCGTACGCCACGAGCGAGGCCGCTGCCGGGGTCTCGCCGACTTTTTTCGAGGCGACGACGGCGCTTGCGGCCTGGGCGTTCGCCCGCGCGGATGTCGACATCGCCGTCTTCGAGGTCGGCATCGGCGGCAAACATGACGCGACGAGCGCCCTCGACCCCGAGGCGTCGGCGGTCACGAACGTCACGCTCGAACATGCCGACATCCTCGGGGATACGGTCGCCGAAATCGCCCGTGACAAGGCCGCCGTGACGCCCGACGAGAACCCCCTCGTCACCGCCGCGGAGGGGGACGCCCTCGAGGTCATCGAATCGGTCGCCGGACGCCTCGTCCGCGTCGGAGACGAGGATGACTGCGATATTCAGATTGAGGACGGCGGCCGAATCGGCGTCGAGCAGGCCGTCGCCATCGACGGCGACGAGTGGGCAGCCAGCACGCAGCTCCCACTGTTGGGCGCCCACCAGGCTCGGAACGCGGGCGTCGCGGCGGCGCTCGCCCGACAGCTGGGCGACGTGTCGACCGATGCCATCGAGCGCGGCCTCCGGAACGCCCACTGGCCGGGCCGCTTCGAGGTCATGAACCAGTCGCCGCTCGTCGTCCTCGACGGCGCGCACAACCCCGGCAGTTGCGCCGGTCTCGGCGACACGCTCGCTACGTTCGAGTACGACGATCTCCATCTCGTCTTCGGCGCGATGTGCGACAAAGACCACGCCGAGATGGCCGAGGCACTGCCGACCGCCGACCACGTCTACACCTGCCGGCCGGATTTCGAGCGGGCTGAAACGCCCGAGGCGCTGGCGGCCGTCTTCGAAGCCGAAAGCGACGCCGCTGTCCGGGCGAACGACGCAGTCAGTGATGCCGTCGAGACGGCGCTTGCCGCCGCCGACGAGGGTGATGCGGTCGTCGTCTGTGGCTCACTGTTCGTCGTCGCCGAGGCGAGACGGCGCTGGACGCGGAACTACGTCCCGAAACGCGTTCCAGACCTCGATACCGCAGCCTCGGTGCTCGAACGCGCCGACGTGACCGAGGGCGGCGTCTACCGGATGCGCGGCAAGGGCGTCCACCGTGTCGTCGCAACGCGCGTCCAGCCGCGCCAGGCGAGGTATCTCAAACAGGAGCTCCTCTCGCTCGGCGGCGAGTGTGCGACTTCCGGTATCACCATTCAGGAGCGCGAACTCGTTGACGTGGTGTTGATGGGGACACTCGCACAGTTCAAGCGCCTCGCCGGGAAACTCGACGGCCAGCGGTACGGCCTTTCGGCTGTCGCCGACGACCTCCGAGAGACGCTGGATATCGGCACCGACGCAGCCGGCGCTGACTATCCCTGGACTGACGGTACTGCCGTCATGGGCATTCTGAACATCACGCCCGACTCCTTCTACGACGGCGGGCGTTACGAAGCCATCGAGGACGCCGTCGCACAGGCCGAACGGATGGTCGAGGAGGGCGCCGACATCATCGATGTCGGCGGGGAGTCGACCCGGCCGGGCGCCGAACCGGTGCCCGTCGAGGCCGAAATCGACCGGGTCGTCCCTGTCATCGAGGCCATCTCGGAGATGGATGCGCTCGTCTCCGTCGACACGCGGAAGGCCGACGTGGCCCGCGCGGCGCTCGACGCCGGCGCCGATATCCTCAACGACGTGTCGGGGCTGGAAGACCCCGAAATGCGGCTCGTCGCCGCCGACCACGATGTCCCGGTCGTCGTAATGCACTCTATCAACGCGCCGGTCGACCCCGACGTTGACGTGGCGTACGACGATGTCGTGACGGACACTATCGATGCACTCACCGAGCGCGTCCTCCTCGCGGAGAAGGCGGGGCTCGACCGCTCGCAGATCATCATCGACCCCGGTCTCGGCTTCGGGAAATCGGCCGCCGAGAGCTTCGAGCTGCTCGGCCGCCTTGACGAGCTCGATGCCCTGAACTGTCCGGTGCTCGTCGGCCACTCGCGGAAGTCACTGTTCGACGCTGTCGGCCTCGCGGATTCCGACGGCCGGCTGTCAGCAACGGTCGCGGGCAGCGCGCTCGCGGCCGAACGCGGCGCCGACATCGTCCGCGTTCACGACGTTGCCGAGAACGTGGCGGCGGTTCGGACGGCCGAAGCAGCCGAAACGCCCCGGCGATTCGAGGAGTAATCGCGTGGCGTGGCACTCAGCCACATAAATAAGCGACAGGGATTTGTAACGTCGCGTATGCTCTCGCGTGATGCCGCCACGGAGCGATTGCTCGACGCGAAAGACGACGCCGACATCCGGTTCGATGACCTCGCAACGACGGTCGATCGTGACCCGGTATGGGTCGCGGCCGCCGTCTACGGACAGGTGAGCATGAGCGTCGACGAGGCTGACGCACTCTGCTCGGCGATGGGCGTCGACGACCCCGAGGTTCGGGCGTTGTTGCAGTCTCCGGCGACGACGAAAGGTGAGGACGACCCCACATTCCGTCGGATCCAATGCTGTACCGACTCTACGAGATTCCGCAGGTCTACGGTGACGCCATCAAAGCTGTCGTCCACGAGGAGTTCGGTGACGGTATCATGTCGGCCATCGATTTCGAATGTCACGTCGACCGCATCGAGGCCGAAGTGGCAACCGCGTGCGCATCACCTACGAGGGCAAGTTCCTCCCGTATCAGAAATGGTAGGAGAGAGCGATCCCTGATACTACCGGCTGTAACTATCTGAAGCGATACCGTCCGAAATTCCGCGTTCCAGCCCCACGTAATCCGAATATCTCGAAACGATCGGTACGGAATTACAGCCGGCAGTATGAACGCTCGTGCAGCTTTCGCCGACGGAGTTATGCTGATTCGTTTGCATGTACGTGTGTTGCGATGCCTGAGGAATCCCCGATTCGCGTCCTCCACGTCGAAGACGACCGGCCGTTCACCGACATGTGCAAGGAGTTTCTGGAGCAGGAGTCCTCGATAACGGTGGCGGCCGAACACGACGCGGACGCGGGGTTGCGTCGCTTCGAGGAGGGTGACATCGACTGCATCATCAGCGACCACGACATGCCTGGCCGAACTGGCCTTAACCTCCTTCGGGCGGTTCGGGAGCGTGACTCGGATGTTCCGTTCATTCTATTCACCGGCAGGGGTAGCGAGGAGGTGGCGGCCGAAGCGCTGGAAGCCGACGCGACCGACTACCTACAGAAGGGCGGCCTCGAGATGGTGCAGTTGCTTCGGAACCGAATCCAAAGCGCCGTCTCCGAGTACCGCATCGCGACGTCGTACGCCGAGTACAAGACTATCGTCGAGTCGATTCACGACCCCGTTTACGTCCTCGACGAGCGCGGCCAGTTCACCTATGTCAACGACGCCTTCTTGGAGTTGACCGGCTACGACCACGAGGACGTCATCGGGCACGATCCCTCCATCATCAAAAGCGAGCCGATGATAGAGCGAGCCGAGGGCGAGCTCGGGCGGATTCTCTCGACTGAGGGCCCCGAGGACACGGTGTTCGAGGTCGAGATTACGACCGCCGGTGGTGAGACGATCATCTGTGAAGACCACATGGGGACGCTGCCGTTCGAGAGTGCCGGGTTCGAGGGGTCTGCCGGCGTCCTTCGGAACATCAGCGACGAGCGCCACGCCGAACACCGCGCGGCGTTCCTCGAAGGGGTCGTCGAAGCCACCGGTGTCGGCATCGCTGTCTACACCGCTGACGGACGCTTCGAGTACGCCAACAGCGCATACGCAACGCTGCTCGCGACGACGGTCGACGACCTCCTTGGGTCGTTCGTCTGGGAGCACAGCCCGGCCCTCGATCCCGTGCGGTTCGACGACTACTGGGCCTCGTACGAGCGCGGCGAAACGCGCGAACACGTGGCGACCCACGAGCGGCCCGACGGCGAGACCGTTCCCGTTCGGACGATTACGACCTGCGAGAAGATACACGGCACCGTCTATCACTTCGGGACGATCTACCGGCGCGACCGGGAGTGAGCGGGTGGCGGTTGCCGTCGCCGCTACCGCCGACGGCCGTCAGTCCGTCGTCGCGGCCTCGGCTTCGGCTTCCCGTTCGACCTCCCGACCGTAGATGTCCTCGATTTCGGCCTCGAAGGCCGACCGGATGTTCCGGCGCTTCTTCTTCATCGAGGGCGTCAACAGGTCGTTGTCGGCCGTCCACTCCGTGGCGACGAGGCGGAACTCCTTGATGGTCTCGTGTTTCGCGAGTCGCTCGTTGATGCGGTCGACCTCCTCGCCCACCCACTCGTGGACGCGCTCGTCGTCGATGGCCGCTTCGGGGTCGTTCGGGAGGTCGATACCCTCGTCGTCGGCCCACTCGAACAGTTCGTCGACGTTCGGCTTGATGACCGCGCCGATGAATTTCTCATCGTCGCCGACGACCATTATCTGGTCGACGCGCGCGGAGGTGGCGAACTCGTCTTCGATGGGCTCCGGCGCGACGTTCTTCCCGGTATCGAGGACGATGAGGTTCTTCCGGCGGTCGACGAACCGGTAGTAGCCGGCCTCGTCGCGGGCGACGATGTCGCCGGTGCGGAACCACCGTCCGGAAGAGCGCTGCTCTTCCGGCTTCCTGCTCGCTTCGCTCGCGGGAACGTCCTCGGTGAACGCCTCGTCGGTCTTGTGGGGTTTGTTCCAGTAGCCCTCGGTGATGTTCGGCCCTTTCGCGAGCAGTTCGCCGACCTCGCCGTCGACCTCCGCTTTCGTCGTCTCGTTGACCACGTCGGGGTCGAGCCGGACGTCGACGTCGACCAGTTCCGGCCCCATCGTGCCGATGCGGATCTCCTCGGGCGGATTGAACGTCAGCCCCGGCGCGGTTTCGGTGAGGCCGTACCCTTCGACGATGGTGATGCCCATCGAACGGTACAGCCGGGCCAGGGATTCCGCAAGCGACCCACCGCCGGAGATGAACAGGTCGATGTTGCCCCCGAGGGCCTCCCGCACCTGCGAGAAGACGAGTTTGTCGGCGACAGAGAGCTTCGCCCGCTGGATGAAACTCGGATTCTCGGCCTTGTCGTATTCCTGTGCGGCGTCGACCGACAACTCGAAGATGCGCTTGCTGACCGCCGAACTCCCCGCTTCCTCGCGGATGCCGTTGTAGATGCGCTCGTACACGCGGGGGACGGCCGCCGCCACGTCCGGCTGTACCGTCTGGATGTCCTCTGCGACGGTGTCGCTGCTGGCCGCGTACGCGAGCGTGATGCCCGACCCGAAGCTCTGGAAGTGGTTCGCCCGCCCAAAGGCGTGGGCAAGCGGCAGAAAGGAAAGCGAGGTCATTCCTGCTTCGAGCACGGGCACGTCGTCGGGTTTGTCCGGCCGTGGCCCGAGACGTTTGCGGATCTGGTTCATGCAACTGCGCCAGTTCTTGTGGGTCAACTCGACGCCTTTCGGGTCACCGGTCGTCCCCGAGGTGTACACGAGGCTGGCGAGGTCGTTCCAGTTCTGGTCGTCGACCCACGCGGAGACGACCTCGTCGTCGTACCCCTCGCTGCCGAGTTCGTACACCTCATCGAGGGTGTAGACATCGATGTCGAGTGCGTCGCCGGCGTCGCTGGCCTCGAGCAGGACGGCGAAATCGATGTCGACCTCGTCTTCGACGGCCTCGATGCTCGATAAGAGTTCCTCGCTTTCGACGACGACGCCCGTCGAGCCCGGGTCGTTGAGGAGGTATTCGACCTGGTTCGACGACGATTCGGTGTAGACGGTCGTGACGACGGCCCCGGCCGTCATGAGCGCGATGTCGGCCTGGGCCCACTCCATCCGCGTGTCGGCGTAGATGCTCACGCGGTCGTCGGGATCGACGCCCAACTCACGGAAGCCAGCCGCCAGCCGGCGGACGATATCCGACGTCTCGTGGTACGTCAGCTCCGCGTACTCGCCGTCGGGAGCGGCGGGGACGATACTACCGTCGACCAGGGCTCGGTCGTAGACGCCCCCCTTGTACATCTGACAGATGCCGTTGCCGTACCGCTCGACGGCGTCGAAGAACATCCGCGGAATCGTCGTCTCCCCGATTACCTCGTCCGTATACTCTTGTTCTGCCTCTCGCCAACTCATAGGTGCGTGGTATTACCACACCTACTTGAATCTACCCTGAAAATTGCCGCTTTCGTGGCGTCTCACGGTGGCGTACCCCTATCCCCCGTCGGCGCCGCACTCCCGGAACAGGTCGACGTAGTCGCGCGCGACGGCGGTGTGGTCGAACTCCGCGAACGATTCATCGAGGTTCTGGAACGGCAACTCCCACGCCTCCTCGATGGCGTCGTCGAGCGCCTCCATGTCGGTGACGCGGATGCCGCGCTCGCGACGTTCGACGAGTTCGTGGGCGCTTGAGGCGCCCTGATACTCCACGACGCCGACGCAGCCAGCAGCGAGTGCCCACAGCAACTCCTCGGCGAAGTGGGTTCGTTTCGCGGTCTGGACGAACGTGTGGGCGCCCCGGTAGATGGCGATACGCTCCTCCCGTCCGCACTCGCCGGCGAACTCGATTCGGTCACGGATAGAGAGGTCGCGGGCCTGCCGTTCGTAATCGGCGCGCTCGGGGCCGTCACCGATGACCGTCGCCGTCCAGTCGTCGCGCCCGCGGAGTTCAGCGAGCGCGAGCAGGAGGCTCTCGAGGTTCGCGTCGGCGTCGAGATGCCGGGCGTACACCACCTCGTGGCGGTCGGTCGGCGGCGTCGATTCCACGAGTGAGAACTCGATGCTCTGGGGGCTGATCGTCGTCGTTTCCGCTGTGGCGCCGCACTCTCGGACGCGGGTTCGGTGTAGTTCCGAGGGAGTGACGACCCGCGTTGGCAGCCGCGCGGCGGCACCGCGCCACGCCGAATCGAGTGCGCCGGGTTCGTCGCCGAACCAATCACAGATGACGGGCGCACGCGCGAGCGTGCCACCGATTCGCGCCGAGACGACGGCGCCAGCGGGCGACGGCGAGACGAGCACCACGTCCGGGTGGTGGCGGGCAAGCAGGCCCGGAATCCGCGTGAAAAACAACGGCTTGGTGTCGAACGTGACGGCCTCGTAGGTGATACCGTCGAGTTCGATTCGGCGCCCGGAGTCCTCCCACCAGCCGACACAGTAGACGGTGACATCGTGGCCGAGGTCGGCGAAATCCGATGCGAGCCGCTTCAGGCGGAGGGCGCCCGTCCGCTCGGTTTCCGGCGGGGGCGTTTCGAGAACGACCGCAATCTGCATGCCCCCGACGACGGAGCGGGGTGGCAAAAAGGGCGCGGAACCCGACGGCGGTGCCCATTCGCCGCACGGGCCGAACCGATATTAGCGCCAGCAACCGATACGTGCCGTCCTCAGCGGACGACGGTCACCGCGCGTTTTCGAGTTCCTCCAGAGCGCCCGGATTCTCGATGGAAGACATATCGCCGAGGTCTTCGCCCGTGTACGTCGCCTGGATTGCCCGCCGGATTATCTTGCCCGACTGCGTCTTCGGGAACTCGTCGACGAATAGCACCTCGCGGGGCCGGAACGGTTTGCCGTGTTCCTCGCCGACCTTCTCGCGGAGTTCTTTTTTGAGCGCCCCGCTTTCCTCGTAGCCGGGTTCGAGGACGACGTACGTGACGACGGCCGTCCCGGTCGTGTCGTCGGGCACGCCGACGGCGGCGGCTTGATTGACCGCCTCGTGTTCAATCAAGGCGCCCTCGATTTCGGCGGGGCCGACCTTCCGGCCGGCGACGTTCAAGGCGTCGTCGGCCCGCCCGTGGAGATACCAGAAGCCGTCCTCGTCCTTCTGGGCCCAGTCGCCGTGGTCCCACATCGGCGGCTCCTTGAACGACGACCAGTATTCGTGGCGATAGCGCTCGTCGCCGCTCCACAGCGATTTCGTCATCGACGGACAGGAGTCGCGAGCGACGAGGTAGCCGCGCTCGTGGTCGTCGGCGACGGATTCGCCCGTCTCGTCCACGATGTCGATGTTCATCCCGAGGCCGGGGCCGCCGAGCGTGCAGGGTTTCAGCGACTGGATGGGCATCGGCATGAGGAAGCAGCCGAAAATCTCGGTGCCGCCGGAGATGTTGATGATGGGCGTCTCGCCGTTGCCGACCTCCTCGTAAAACCACATCCACGATTCGGGGTCCCACGGCTCGCCGGTCGACCCGAGCAGGCGGAGACTCGAGAGGTCGTGGTCTTCGATCCACTCGTCGCCCTGCTTGCGGAGGGCGCGAATCGCAGTCGGCGAGATGCCGAACTGCGTGACGTCGTGGCGGTCGATCATCTCCCAGAAGCGGTCGGGTTCGGGGTGGTCGGGCGCGCCCTCGTACATCACCATCGTTCCGCCGAAGGTGTGGGTGCCGATGAGCTGCCACGGCCCCATCATCCAGCCGATGTCCGACACCCAGAAGAAGCGGTCGGAGGGCTTCAGGTCGAAGCCGAAATAGACCTCCTTTGCAGCCTGCAGTTGCCCGCCGGCGTGGGTGTGGACGATGCCTTTCGGCTTGCCGGTCGTTCCCGAGGAGTACAGGAGCATGCACTCGTCCTCGGAGTCCAACTCGACGGTTTCGTAGTCGTCGTCCTGCTCGGCCACGGAGTCAGCCCAGTACTCGTCGCGGCCCTCGGTCATCGAGGGGTCGGAGTCGTCGAAGCGCCGGTAGACGACGACGTCCGAGACGTCGTGGTCGGCTTCCTCGATGGCTTCGTCTGCGGTGTCTTTCAGCGTCACCTGCGACCCGCGGCGGTAGAAGCCGTCGGCGGTAAACAGGAGGTCGGCCTCGGGGTCTTCGATTCGGGTGGCGGTCGCATCCACGCCGAAGCCGGAGAAGATGGGGACGGCGATGGCACCGGCCTTGAAACAGCCGTACATGATGGAGATGACCTCCGGAACCATCGGCATGTAGAGTGCAACGGTGTCGCCTTTCTCGATGCCGACCGAGTTGAGGTAGTTCGCGACCTGATTCGACTGGCGTTTCAGTTCGTGGTAGGTGAAGTTGCGCGTCTCGCCGTCCTCGCCTTCCCAGAGACAGGCGACCGTGTTGCGGCGCTCCTCGCCACGGGCAGCGTGGCGGTCGACCGTGTTGTGAGCGATGTTCAGCTCCCCGCCCGGATACCAGTGGGTGAACTGCGGCCCGTCGCTGTCGTCGCGCACCGTGTCGTACTCCTCGTACCACTCGATGCCGAGATAGTCGGGGAGTTCGTCCCAGAACCACTCGACGTTCTCGGTGGTGCGTTCGATGAGCTCGTCGTAGTCCTCGATGTCGTACTCCTGCATGAACTCGTAGACGTTCGTGGATTCGACGAACTCTTGGTCGGGTTCGTACACCACCTCGTCGAATTCCTCTAAGGACTCCATATCGCCACATGTTCGTAGCCGTCGGCAAGTAGTTTTCCTCCGGGAGAAACGGAGAATCTGTTTGGTGTTTATATTTCGAGGGGGAACGGTTTTGCGTGGGCCCTACTTACGGGGTTGCATGTACGTCCGGGACGCACGCAACCGCGATGAGGCCTGGCTATTAGACCACATCGAGGAGATGGGCCTGGACGAGACGTCGTTCCGGTCGCGGGACTACGTCATCGCCGTCGACGAGGAGTCAGACGCACGGGCCGGCTTCGGCCGAATCCGCATCCACACGACCGAGGAGGAGGTGTGTGAACTCACGAGCATCGGCGTCCTCGACAGCTGGCGCGACCAGGGCGTCGGCGCCCACGTCATCGAACGGCTCGTCGACAGCGCCGAAGCGAAGGGGTTCGACCACGTGTACGCGCTCACGAGTTCCCACGAGTACCTCTCGCAGTTCGGGTTCGAGGGAGTCTCAGACGACCAGCTGCCGGACGTGCTCCAGAAACGTCTCGACGAGAAACGGGAGTCGCTCGACCTCGAGGCGGTGCCGATGCGTATCGATACGGAGCGGTTCAAGATGTCCGAGGAGCTCCGCGACCGCTTCAAGATGGCCGCCGAAGAACAGGCCGAACCCGAGCCCGAAGAGTCCGCCGAGGACTTCGGTATCGACTCCGACGAGGCGACCTACAAGTACGACACGAGCTAGGTAGTGCCGTCGCAAGCCGCACCCTCAGGAATTACCGAGCCGCGACAGTCGTCCCATCATTGACTGAGATACTGTCGGCGACCTGCACCGTGAGATACGTCGCGATGAACCCGAGCGCGTAGCCGAGCAGGTGGACGTAGAGGTTGACGACGCCGGTCGTGACCGACGGACCGGGGAACGCGGCCAGCGGCACGAGAAGCGTCAAAAACAGCCCGAGCGAGGCAAGCTCGAAGTGACCGGCGACGCCCGAGGCAGCTTTCACGTTCGGCAGGAACGCGTCCCGGTTTTCGGTGACCGACAGCGCATACAGCGTCGCCGCAAGCAGTGAAGCGACCGCGAGGCCGTACGTCTCGAAGGAGTTGACGCTGACGGTGGCGATGAGCGCCAGGCCGACGAAGAAGAGCGCACTCGAGGCATCGAGCGCATCGTCGAGGTCGAAGTAGGTCTGCAGGTAGCCCGTCACCGCCAGCGGCAGGAAGCCAACGAAGGCCATCAGGACGCCCGAGAAGCCGACGGCAAGGCCGGGACGCTCGATAGCAAGGTTTAGATACGACAGCGCAACCGGGAACGCAAGGAGGAACGTCACGAAAGCGACGTAGAACCGCTTTCGGTGGCCACTTAGCGCGCTCAGAAGGTACGTCACGGGAACGATGAGCAGATAGCCGCCGACGTTCGACAACAGGTGGCCGATTTCGAGATGGATGTAGTTCGCCGTAAACGCCGTCACCGGCGTCGGGGCGCCGTACGAAAAGAGGTACGCACGACGCAGTTCCATCGGCAACAAGAACACGGCGACGAGCGCGACCGGCACGGCACAGAGCGCGACGACATCGACCAGCCGGAACGAGGCAAAAAGGACTCCCAAGAACGGTTGGTCGAGTTCGCGATTGCTCACAGACATTACCAGTCCATATGAGAGTGGACTGTAAGTACCGGTGTCCGCTTTCAATGCTCGTAACGGGTTCGGAAGACGAAGGGATTTTTCGGTACCTGACTGCGCCGCGGTCGGTCGGTGGTGACCCGCCAACGCTTAAGCCCACCCGGCCGCTTTTCTCGACAATGTTCGACCCCGACGATCTCGAAGCGATTCGCGAGGGCCACGACCGCTGGGCGGAGGAGACGTACGGCCCGACGGTCGAGCGCTTCGGGGAGCGCAAAGAGGCGTTCACGACTGACACGGGCGGCCAGGAGGTCGACCCGCTGTACACACCTGCCGATGTCGCCGACCTCGACAACGACGAGGACATCGGCTTTCCCGCGGAGGAACCCTACACACGCGGCGTCTACTCGACGATGTATCGCGGGCGACTGTGGACGATGCGACAGTACGCCGGCATGGGTACCGCCAGCGAGACGAACGAGCGGTTCAACTACTTGATGGACGAGGGCCAGACCGGCCTCTCGATGGCCTTCGACCTGCCGACGCAGATGGGGTACGACTCCGACTCCGCGATGGCGGAAGGCGAGGTCGGCAAGGCCGGCGTCGCCATCGACTCGCTGGACGACATGGAGACGGTCTTCGACGGCATCCCGCTCGATGAGGTGTCGACGTCGATGACCATCAACGCGCCCGCGTCCGTGCTGCTCGCGATGTACATCGCCGTCGGTGACAGACAGGGCGTCGACCGCGAGGAGCTCCGCGGCACCATCCAAAACGATATCTTAAAAGAGTACATCGCGCGCAACACCTACATCTTCCCGCCGGAGCCGTCGATGCGTATCATCACGGACATCTTCGAGTTCTGTGCCGAGGAGGTTCCGAACTTCAATACCATCTCCATCTCGGGGTATCACATCCGGGAGGCCGGCGCCACCGCGGCTCAGGAGCTCGCGTTCACGCTCGGCGACGGCATCGAGTACGTCGAAGCCGCAATCGAGGCCGGCCTCGATGTCGACGAGTTCGCGCCACAGCTTTCCTTCTTCTTCAACGCCCACAACAACATCTTGGAGGAGGTCGCGAAGTTCCGCGCCGCCCGGCGGATGTGGTATCGCATCATGGAGGAGCGGTTCGACGCGGAAAAGCCCGCCTCGAAGCAGTTGAAGTTCCACACCCAGACCGCTGGCTCCACGCTGACGGCACAGCAGGTCGAGAACAACGTCGTCCGCGTGGCGTATCAGGCGCTTGCGGCCGTCCTCGGCGGCACCCAGAGCCTCCATACGAACGGCAAGGACGAGGCGCTGAGCCTGCCGACCGAACAGTCCGTCCGTACGGCGTTGCGCACCCAGCAAATTCTCGCGCACGAATCCGGCGCGGCCGACACCATCGACCCGCTCGCGGGGAGTTACTACGTCGAATCGCTCACTGACTCCCTGGAAGAGGAGGCCTTCGAACTCCTTGATGAGGTCGACGAGCGCGGTGGGATGCGGCCGGCTGTCGAGAACCAGTGGGTGCAGGGACAGATTCAGGACGTCGCCTTCGAGCGGCAGCGCGAAATCGAGTCCGGCGAGCGCATCATCGTCGGCGTCAACGAGTATCAGGTCGACGAGGAGCCCAAAGAGAACATCGAGGAGGTCTCCGAAGCGGAGCAGCGCCAACAGCGAGAGCGCGTTCAGGAACTCCGCGAGGAGCGCGATGAGGAGGCCGCCCAGGCGGCGCTGGCTGCCCTCAAAGACGCCGCAGAGGGTGACGAGAACGTCATGCCATACATCGTCGACGCGGTGAAGGCGTACGCGACGACGGGCGAAATCTGCAACGCGATGCGGGATGTCTTCGGCGAGTACCGGGCCGGCATCTGACCGCGAACGCGGGTTATTTCCTGCCGGGCGGCGACGCCCCGATATGCGCTTCGACCATGCCGGCGTCGCAACGAACGACGCCGAAGGCCTCGCGTTCCTCTACGAGGATGTCTTTGGCTGTGAAATCGCCCACGAGGAGCGGTTCAACGAACTTCACGTCATGTTTCTGGAACTCGAGAACGGCTACTTCGAGCTGCTCGAACCACAGGGGGAAGGAACCATTTCACGATATCTGGAGAACCACGGTGCTGGGCTGCACCACATCGCCCTGGAGACCGACGACATCGAGTCGTCCCTGGAGCAGGCAACCGATGTCGGTGTCGAACTCATCGATGAGGAGCCGCGCCGTGGGGCGTGGGGTCATCAGGTCGCTTTCCTCCATCCCGAATCGACCGGCGGCGTCCTCGTCGAACTCGTCGAGCACTGACCGTCGTCACGCTTATTCGGCATTCAGCCCAGTCGGTACATATGCCCGTTACGACGCCGGTCTGTGAGACGCTCGGCATCGACCACCCGATAGTCCAGGCGCCCATCGGGAGCGCGACTCGGCCGGAACTGGCCGCGGCGGTGTCGAACGCTGGCGGCCTCGGGACGCTCGCAGTGACTTGGATTCCGCCGGACGTCGCCCGCCGCCGCGTCGAGGAGACGCGGGAATTGACCGACGCGCCGTTCGGCGTGAATATTGTCCTCGACGAGGACGCGAAAGAGGTCGACACCGCCGACCATCTGGATGCGATACTGGACGCTGGCGTTCCCGTTGTCTCGTTCTCCTTCGGCGATGCCTCGGGCTACGTCGACCGCGTCCACGACGCGGGCGCGAAGGCACTCGTCACCGTCGGCAGCGCCGAGGAGGCCAGACAGGCCGAGGCGGCCGGCGCTGACGCCGTCGTCGCACAGGGTTGGGAATCCGGCGGCCATATCCAAAGCGACGTTGCAACCCTGCCGCTCGTCCCCCGCGTTTCGGATGCGGTCGACGTTCCCGTCATCGCCGCCGGAGGCATTGCGGATGGCCGTGGCGTTGCGGCCGTCCTCGCAGCCGGCGCCGATGGCGCCTGGCTCGGCACGCGATTCGTCGCGACCGAGGAGGCCGCCGTTGAGGAACTCTACCGCGAGCGCATCGTCGAGGCCGACGAGACGGCGACGTTCCGCGGCGAGCTGTTCGATGCGGGCTGGGAAGGGATGCCCCACCGGACGCTCCGGAACAGCACTATCGAGGCGTGGGAACAGGCCGGTCGCCCCGAATCGGGCGAGCGCCCCGGCGAGGGCGAAACGGTCGCCGAGTACCCCGGTGGCCATCCCATCAAACGATACGGAGACGACCTACCGATGAAAGGCGTCGAGGGCAACATCGAAGCACTTGCCCTCTATGCGGGCCAAAGCAGCGGGCTGACTGACGAAATCAAGCCTGCTGCAGAGGTCGTCGAGGAACTCGTCCAAGAGACCGAAGCGCGAATCGAGGCGATTGCAGTGCTTATCGAATAGCCGGGGAGGAAACGAGCTCCGGCTGATTATACAAGCAGCGGCTTCAGACATCTACGCAAAGACAGAGATAGCATCCGCGCGCCGGAGGCGCGCGGGACCAAGGCCCGACCGTAGGGAGGGCCGCCGTGTCTTTTTCATGAAAGTTTTTGCCGGGCGGCCGCAGGCCGCCCGTGCAAAAAGTTTCAGCCGAAGTTCTCGGCTTTTGCTTTGTCGGAATCGCCACCGGCGGCCTCGATCGCGGCTTCGGCGTCGTCGAGGAAGTCGGCGAAGCCGTAGATGAACACCTGCTCGTCGTCGTCGTTCGTGAAGACGGCCGCGACTGCATCGGTGAGATCCTCGGATTCGGTAAGGACGAACACGTCGGCGCCCGAATCCGCGAGCGTGGCGAGGCGCCCCTCGTGTAGTGGTTCGTCATCGCGGTAGACGACGGCGGCCTCGTGGCCATCCGCGAGCGCGCGCTCGGCGATAGCGACCGCGGGGCCGACGCCGGGGCCGCCCGCTAGGACGACGACGCGGGGTTCGCCCACGTAGTAGTCACTGCCGAAGGGGCCGGTGATGGTGACGGTGTCGCCGGCCTCGATACTCAGGAGATACTCGCTGAAGGCGCCGCCGTCCTCCGGGTCATATGAGATGGTGAACTCGAACGTCTCGTCGGTGTTCGGCGAGGAGACGGTGTAGAAGCGGCCCTCGGTTTCGCCATCGATGGTAGTCGAGAGCTTGACGAACTGGCCGGGGTCGGCGTCGAACCCGGGCGGGGTTTCGAGGTCGATGGCGACGGCGTCGGGGCCGATGTCGTGAACGGCGGCGACGGTCGTCTCGATAGGTTCCATGCCTTCTATGGGCGACTGTGGGGGGAAGGCGTTTACGGAGCAAGACCGGGACGTACCCCGTCGGTCGGTTCGCGCATGTCACTCGTTAAAATAGTCGCTCGGCGCCCGTAACGTGGAAATCCGGTCAACTACGGCAATATTCAGAAGGCTTAACGTCCGTCGTGCAGAACCCCGACGTAGTATGCCAGAGGACCTTAACTGGGCCGTCGGCGGAGAGGCCGGCGACGGGATCGACTCCACCGGGAAGATCTTCGCCCAGGCGCTTTCTCGTGCGGGGCGCCACGTCTTTACTTCGAAGGATTTCGCCTCCCGAATCCGGGGCGGATACACCGCGTACAAAGTACGGACGTCGGTCGACCGCGTGGAAAGCGTCGTCGACAGACTCGACATCCTGATCGCACTCACACAGCGAACCGTTGACGAGAACCTCGATGAGCTCCACGACGATTCCATCATCATCTATGACGGCGAGCGGTCGATGATGTCGGACTTCGAGGCGCCCGGCGAGACGAGGGGCCTCGACGTGCCTCTCAAGCGGCTTGCGGAGGACGCCGGCGGCGCCATCATGCGCAACATCGTCGCGCTCGGTGCCGCCTGTGCCGTCAGCGATTTCAACATCGAGTATCTCGACGAATCGCTCGAGAAGCGCTTCGGCGGCAAGGGCGAAGCTATCGTCGAGAACAACAAGAAGGCCGCCCGACTCGGCGCCGAGTACGTCCAAGAGGAGTACGACTTCTCGACGCCGTACGACCTTGAGACGACGGATAACGACTACGTCCTCCTGAACGGCGACGAGGCCATCGGCATGGGCGCTATCGCCGGCGGCTGTCGGTTCTACGCCGGCTACCCCATCACGCCCGCGACGGACGTGATGGAGTATCTGAAGGGTCGCGTCGAGAACTACGGCGGCGTCGTCGTGCAGGCCGAAGACGAACTGTCGGCCATCAACATGGCGCTCGGTGCCGCACGCGCCGGCGCTCGCTCGATGACCGCCACGTCCGGTCCGGGTATCGACCTGATGACCGAGACGTTCGGTCTCGTGGCGACCTCCGAAACGCCGCTCGTCATCTGTAACGTCATGCGCTCCGGCCCGTCGACCGGGATGCCGACCAAACAGGAACAGGGCGACCTCAACGGGATGCTCTACGGCGGCCACGGCGAGGTGCCGCGCTTCGTTCTGGCGCCGACGACCATCTCGGAGTGTTTCCACAAGACCATCGAGGCGTTCAACCTCGCCGAGAAGTACCAGCTGCCGGTGTATCTCACGGCAGACCTCTCGCTTGCGGTCACCGAACAGACCTTCGAACCCGAGGAGTTCGACATGGACGAGGTCGAGATCGACCGCGGCAAGGTCGTCGACGACGACACCATCGACGAGTGGACGAACGAGAAGGGGCAGTTCAAGCCCCACGCGCTCACTGAAGATGGCGTCAGTCCGCGCTCGTTCCCTGGCACGGAGGGTGGCGCTCACATGTCCACCGGTCTCGAACATGACGAACTCGGCCGCCGTACCGAGGAGACCGACATGCGCGTCGAACAGGTCGACAAGCGCGACCGGAAGGTCGAAACCGCAATCGAGCGGGAGAACTTCGATTACCGAGAGTTCGGCGTCGCGGACGCCGATACGCTCGTCATCTCGTGGGGCTCCAACGAGGGCGCCATGCTCGAAGCGCTGGAGTATTTCGATGAGGACGGCCTGGACGTCCGGTTCATCTCGGTGCCGTACATCTTCCCGCGTCCCGACCTCACCGAGGAGATCGAGGCTGCCGACGACGTCATCGTCGTCGAGTGTAATGCGACGGGGCAGTTCGCCGACCTCATCGAACACGACGCCCTGACGCGAGTAACGCGCATCAACAAATACAACGGCATCCGCTTCAAGGCGGACGAACTCGCCGAGGACGTCAAGGAGGCGCTCGGTGAGGCCACGGAGGTGGAAGCATGAGCGACGTTCGATTCACAGATTTCAAATCCGACAAGCAGCCGACCTGGTGTCCCGGATGCGGTGACTTCGGGACGATGAACGGTATGATGAAGGCCCTGGCCAACACCGGCAACGACCCCGACAACACGTTCGTCGTGGCCGGCATCGGCTGTTCCGGCAAGATCGGGACGTACATGCACAGCTACGCGCTGCACGGCGTCCACGGCCGCGCTCTCCCCGTCGGGACGGGCGTGAAGATGGCCAACCCCGAACTCGAAGTGATGGTCGCCGGCGGTGACGGTGACGGTTACTCCATCGGGGCTGGCCACTTCGTCCACGCTGTCCGCCGCAACGTCGACATGACCTACGTGGTCATGGACAACCGCATCTACGGCCTGACGAAGGGGCAGTTCTCCCCGACCTCGCGTGAGGACTTCGAGACCTCGACCTCGCCCGATGGCACGAACCAGCAGCCAGTCAATCCGCTGGCGCTCGCACTGGCCGCTGGCGGTACGTTCATCGCCCAGTCGTTCTCCTCGGACTCCCAGCGACACGCCGAAATCGTCCAGGAGGCCATCGAACACGACGGCTTCGGCTTCGTAAACGTCTACTCGCCGTGTGTCACGTTCAACGACGTCGACACCTACGATTACTTCCGCGACGCCATCGTCGACGTCGGCGACGAGGAGTTCGACCACGACTCCTCCGACTACGACGCGGCGAAAGACCTCATCATGGATCGTGACAAGGAATATCAGGGCGTCATCTACCAGGACGAAAACTCCGTCGGCTACGAGAAGCGTGAGGGCGTCGACGCGCCGATGACCGACATTCCGGACGGCGCGCCCGAAGACGCGATGGATCTGGTTCGAGAGTTCTACTAAACTCCCACTTTTTGCACGCGAACGCGGGTCGAGCGCTTCGCGTGCAAAAAGTTCGAAGTATAGCGGGAGGACGATTTGAACGTCCGGTCTCCGGGTTATGAGCCCGGCGGAATCTCCTGGCTATCCCATCCCGCTATTATCTCTTAGTCGGGTGCCCGATGTAAGGGTTGTGATTCGGAAGCCGTCCGTCACATCTTCTCGTATCGAGCGGGCGGCTATCGTTCCAGATGGACGCGCCAGGTAATGAGGCTCTCAGCGACGTAGTTGAGGGTCATACCGACGCCGATGCCGATGCCGTTGGCCACCGTCGGCCAGAAGTCGGCGCCGAACACGACCAGTTCGATATCCGTCCACGATGTGAGGACGAACAGCGTCCCGAAGGCGACGGCGAGGCCGCCGATGCGAACCGCGTGCGATTTCCCGTATCTGCGGAGCCACGACCGGATGCCGTCACCGCCCTCGCCCGCGAACGTCCAGCGGTCATTGAGCAGGAACATGAGCGTGATGGACGCTTCGGCGCCGACTGCCTTCGCCAGCAGTGGCTGCAGGGCGAGGCCGGCGGTGAGTACCGCGACGATGACGGTTTCAAGCGTCGCGCCTGCGACGCCGACGGAGACGAACTGCCCGAGGCGATCCGCGGAAGCCAGGGCGCGCAACCGCGCTCGGACGACTCCAACGAGGCTCACTTCACTGCCTCCCACCGCGATGTACCTGTTCGCGGTCGACGAGCGGTGGCGTCTCTTCCCGCGTCGCTGCGATGGCGCCATGGAAGCGGCTGTTCTGGAGTCGCTTCGCGCGGTGCCGCGTGGTGAAAAGTGCCGCGCCCAGAGAGAACGTCGTCGAGACGGGGTCGACGGTCGACCCAGGCATATCCTCCCACTTGATGGGCACCTCGACGATGTCGAGGCCGAGCGCGGCCGCCATCGCGAGCAGTTCGACGTCCCACGCGAACCCCGGTTCGTACAGATGGGTGCGGACGCGTTCCCATGCCTCGGCCGTGAGCGCCTTCGCGCCACACTGATAATCGTACAGCTCCGCATCGAGGAGGCGACGAGCGAACCACGCGAACCCATCGCCGAGGAACCGACGGGCGAACGTCTGGTGGCCGACGACGTGGGCGTCAGGGTGGCGGCGTGAGCCCGCCGCGACATCGGCGCCTTCGAGGGCATCGACAACGCGGGCGAGTTCGGAAGCGGGCGTGCTCCCGTCGGCGTCGGCGAAGGCGAGCCGGTCTGTATCGATGGCTTCGAAGCCTTCGGTGATGGCAGCGCCCTTGCCGCGGCGATAGGGGACACTGTTGACCTCGACTGTGGGAACGTCGATCGACGAGACGGCCTCCGATGCCGTGGCGTCCGGGTCGTCGAGTTCGATCCGGACGACGTGGGGGTCGAGCTCGTCGACGATATCGCGGAGGTACGCCTCGAGTCGGGGGACTGAGGGTTGGAGGGCGGGGATGACGACCCCGAGGCGTGTCATATCCGTTCCTCACATCCCGTTCCGCAAAAACGGTTCGGCTCGCCACTGCCGACTCCATAAGACGTATAGGGGTGCACGTCGCCGATACGGGTGATGGAATACGGGCTCGTCGTGCTCTGGCTGGCGATGTACCTCGTTGTCGGGCTCGCTACGCTACCGCTCGCAGCTGCACTGTTCTCGCGCTTCCACGATGCTGGCGCCGCCTTCGCCATCCCGGTCGGGCTCGCCGTCATCGGCATCGTCGGCTATCTGGTGGGCCACCTCGTGTTTGGCTGGCCAGCCCTCATCGTTGCACTCGTCGTCATCGTCGCCGCCAGCGCGACGGTCGGTGACCGTGATGCCGTCGACGAGCGCGCCTACGCTGAGGCCGGCGTTGTGTTCACACTCGGCTTCCTCCTCATCGTCGCGCTCCGGTCGGTCAACCCCGCTATCGCACCCCTACCACTGGCGATCGGCGAGAAGTTCCTCGACTTTGGCCTGTTGCAGACGCTGCTCCGGGCCGGCGCGCTCCCACCGGAGGATATGTGGTTCGCCGGCGAGAGCGTTCGCTACTACTACGGCGGCCACATGCTCACCGCGCTATTGACGCTTTTCACCGGCACTGCACCGCGGTTTGCGTACAATCTCGCGCTCGCAGGGTTCTATGCCTCGCTGGTCACGGGAGCCTACGGGCTTGCCGGTGCCATCGCGGCCAACCACGGCTCGTCACCGCGAGTCGCCGGTGGCATCAGCGCCTTCTTCGTCGGCATCGCCGGCAACCTCCACACTGCGGGCCGGGTCTTGGCGTGGCTGCTCCCCGACGGGCTTCTCACTTCGATTCCAGGCATCGACGCGGAACTGCTTGCGTGGACGCCCGCGGAGTTCTCCTATTGGTCTGCGAGTCGCGTCATCGACGGCACGATAAACGAATTCCCGCTTTTCGCGTGGCTCAACGGTGACCTCCACGCACACATGATGAGCACGCCGTTCCTGCTTCTGGTGGCGGCGCTGTGTTACAGTTATTGGCAGACGCCAGCGGCCGAGCAGACACGTCGTCGGCTGCTGTTGGCGGCAGTCGTCCCCGTCGCCGGGCTGTTGGCGATCATCAACACGTGGTCGTTCCCGACAGCAGGCGGGCTATTGGTGCTGACAATCGCGTTCGCTCCGACCGATCCGGCGACGCTGTTGCCGCCGTCGCTGGCCGAGCAGCTACCGCCGCGGGATGGAATCGCTGAGGAACTCCGACGTGATGGACTTGCGGTTCTCACCGCCGTCCTCGTCCTGCTTGTCGGTGGCCTCCTCGTCCTCCCATTCTGGCTCGGCAGCGCCAGCACGCGGAGCGTTGGCGTCCTGCCACCACGAAGCGGCCTTGGCGGGCTGTTGCTCGTTCACGGTGGCTTCCTCCTTGCCTTCGTGCCGTACCTCGCGGGGCGAGCGGCCGAGCACATCGACCCGAAACGACCATCGCGCGCGGTGGCGTGGGCCATCATCGCCACCGTTCTCATCGTCGGCCTCGCCGTGGCTGGCTTCGCGGCGGCGGCGCTTTTCGGCCCGCTCCTCATCGTGGCATGGCTGTTGCTCCGGAGCCGAACCGACGTCGGCTTCGAGACGGTGTTGATGATCGGCGGCTTCGGCCTCGTGCTCCTCGTAGAGTTCGTCTACATCATCGAGCCACAGTACCAGGGCACCGACCTCGAACGCCTGAACACGGTGTTCAAAACGTACATGCAGGTATGGGTCATCTGGTCGCCGGCGGCGGGTGTTGCGCTGGCGCGGCTTCTCGACCCGTCCTCGGCACTTCCCGAACTCGATACGCAACGCTGGCGAACGGTCGGCGCCACCATCGTCAGCGTCGTTCTGCTCGTGACGGCGCTGTATGCGGGCTTCGCCGTGCCGGCACAGCTCGGCAACGAGCCGGTCGGTTCCGAGGAACGAACGCTCGACGGGGCAGCGTACACCTACGCGGTGTATCCGGACGAGGCCGCGGCTATCGATTGGCTGAATCGCCGGCAGGGACAACCGAACATCGTCACCGCTGCGCCGGGTGGCTATCGGTGGAACCCTGATGAGGGGAAGGGTGCGTCCGCGCCGGCGAGCCTCACCGGCGTTCCGACCGTTCTCGGGTGGTTCCACGAGGAGCAGTATCGCGGCGAGGAACCCTACCAGCGCCGTCTCGCGGACGTGACGACAATCTACGAAGGGTCGACGGAGCGACAGACCGAGCTGCTCGACCGCTATGGAGTCGAGTACGTTTACGTCGGGCCGGCGGAACGCAACGCCTACGACCTCACCATCGAGCAACACCCGGCACTGGAACCCGTGTTCCGGGAGGGCGACGTGGTAATCTACGAAGTTCGTCGGCAGTGAACAGGCGGTTGGCTGCCCGGCGACCGACCGCGCGGTATCCGAACGGTCGCCGGTGAATCGTCAGAGCATACGCCGCGTGGCCGCGGGTTATTATATAAAAAGTCGGACGGCTCGCAGACGAGATCGTTACTGCGCGGCAGGTTCGCCTTTCGCCTTGACGACATCGACGGCATCCGCGTCGATATCGTCGACGTCGAGATGCATCGGGACGAAGTTCCGTCGTTCGAAGTCCTCGCGTTCGTCCTTGGTGCCGATGGTACACCAGAGCTGCACCCGGTCGGGGCCGTGCCACTCTCCCTGACGCTTGATGGAGAAGCAGACGTACTCCTCACCGTCGTAGTTGATGATGGCATCCTTGCGGATACCGGGGTCGCCGTGGATGATGAGGCTCTTCATGCGAGGTGATTTGCAGGAATGTGGGTTAAGCGCTTCGAAGGCGCGGGCACACAGCAGACCGGTTAGTCTTCGAAAACGAGCGCCGCGAACGGTTATAGGCGCACCGACGAGACCGACACGCGTCGCACGGCGCATACTATCACTCTCTGTCAAGGCGTGGCAAGTGCTTTCGGGTGACCGGATGCGTCCCGAGTAGAGCGCCGACGATGAATGCCGGGAACGCAGTGAACGTGACAGCGAGCACCTCGATAGTGAGGCCGATGAGGGCGGCCGTACCGAGCGGAACGGCAAGCGGAAGCCGGAGTGCAAAGACGGCAGCGAACGCCAGAACCCAGCCGGCTGTCGCCGTTCCAGCTTTGCGCCGAGAACTGGCAGCCAGGATTCCCACCAGGGGTGCGACGAGGACGATCAGCCACAGTACGCCGAGAAAATACCGCCCGATGCGGCCGTCGAGCCACAGAAAGCCGACGAGGCCGCCCGTCACCGCTCCGAGGAGCGTCAATATGGCGCTCGCGTAATCGGTGGCAACGCAGAGCCGACAGGCACAGGCGATGCTCGCTGCGCCGAGCGCGAACAACAGCGTGCCGCCGAGAAGCGCGAACGCGGCGGTCTGAGTCGCCATCGTCGGTATCAAGGTATCGACGCGCGCGAGTAAAACCGCTTGGTAGCGGGGCGCGAAACCAAACCCGTTTTAACCCACGGCGCGTTAGCCGTCGATAACTATGGAAATGCCACGCCGGTTCAACACGTATTGCCCGCACTGTAATACCCACCACGAACACGAAGTGGAGAAGGTTCGGACGGGCCGTTCCTCGGGAACGAAATGGGACGCTCGCCGTACCCGCCGCGGGAAGGCCGTTATCGGTAACGCCGGTCGTTTCTCTAAGGTGCCCGGTGGCGACAAACCAACCAAGAAAACCGACCTGAAATACCGCTGCAGCGAGTGCGGTAAGGCCCACCTCCGCGAGGGATGGCGCGCTGGTCGACTCACCTTCCAGGAGTAACAATGGCAGGAAACTTCTTCCGCGTCCAATGTGACGATTGTGAGAACGAACAGGTCGTCTTCGGCAAGGCCGCAAGCGTCGTTGCCTGTGCCGTCTGCGGATCGACGCTCGCGACACCGACCGGCGGCGAGGCCGAAATCCATGGCGACGTCGTCGAAACCGTCGAAGCGCGATAACGACCGGCCGGCGGGCGGAACGGTGCTTTTATTCTCGTTAGACGGGTAGCGACGGGTATGAAATACAGTGGCTGGCCCACCCCGGGCGAACTCGTCGTCGGGGAAGTCGACGAAATCGAGGATTTCGGCGTCTTCGTCGATCTCGAAGAGTACGAAGACAAACGCGGGCTGGTTCACGTCAGCGAGGTCGCCTCCGGCTGGATCAAGAACGTCCGCGACCACGTCAACGAAGACCAGATGGTCGTCTGCAAGGTGCTGGAGGTCGACGAGGACGCCCAGCAGGTCGACCTCTCGATCAAGGACGTCAACGACCACCAGCGCTCCGAAAAGATCCAGGAGTGGAAAAGCGAGCAGAAAGCCGACAAGTGGATGGAGATCGCCTTCGGCGAAGACGTCGACGACGAGACCTTCCGCCGCGTCGCGAACGAACTCATCGACATCCACGGCTCGCTGTACAAGGGCTTCGAGCAGGCCGCGATTCACGGCCCCGAAGCGCTCGACGACACCAACCTCGACGACAATGAAATCTCCGCCATCGTCGATACCGCCCGCGAGAACGTCTCCGTTCCCTACGTGACCGTCACGGGCTACGTCGACCTCGAAGCGCCCGGCACGGATGGCGTCGAGGAGGTTCGGGAGGCGATGCAAGCCGCCGAAGGCGACGGCGAAGTCCCCGACGAAGTCGACCTCGACGTCACCTACGTCGGTGCCCCCGAATACCGCATCCGCGTGAAGGCGCCGAACTACAAGACCGCCGAAACCCAACTCGAAGAGAGTGCCGCTCGGGCGCGCGAAACGATTGAGGCCGTCGGCGGAACGGCCGACTTCCACCGTGAGCGGCGAACCGAAGAGGAGTAAGGCGAGATGAAATCCGATATCCGGGTGTGTTCGGCCTGGGAATCCACCCACGACAGCCCCGTCTACACGCTCGGAGCGTCGTGCCCGGAGTGCGGTGCCGACGCAGTGAACAGCGCGCCGGCGCCGTTCAACCCCGACGACCCATACGGCGAGTATCGTCGACGCGCGCGCGAGCGACGCCGCGAGTAGGTCTTGGCCAGCACATCGCCGTGCTCTTATGCGGGCGGCCCCCGAGTGAGCCGCATGGACGAGTTCGATATCGAGACAGTTGCCGACCCGGCGCTCGAGGCGCCCGTACTGATCGAGGGGTTGCCGGGCGTCGGCCACGTCGGCAAGCTCGCCGCCGAGCATCTGCTCGAGGAGTTCGACGCGGAGCTCGTACGCCGGGTCTACTCCGAGCATTTCCCGCCGCAGGTGACGGTCGAGGACGGACGGACGACGCTCGCCTGCGCCGAAGTGTACGCCATCGAGACGGACGCCCGTGACATGCTCGTGTTGACCGGCGACCACCAGGCCGGGGACGGCCCAGGCCACTACCGCCTGACCGATGCTTTCCTCGATGTCGCCGACTCCTTCGACGTCGAGCGCATCTACGCGCTGGGTGGCGTTCCGACCGGCGAGCTCGTCGACGAACCGGACGTTATCGGCGCCGCGACGACCGACGCGTTCATCGACGACCTCGAAGCGGTCGGCGTGGAGTTCCGCGAGAACGAACCCGCCGGCGGCATCGTCGGCATCTCGGGACTCCTGCTCGGCGTCGGCGAGCGCCGTGACTTCGAGGCGGCCTGCGTGATGGGCGAAACGAGCGGGTATCTGGTCGACCCCAAAAGCGCCCGCGGCGTCCTCGAGGTGCTGCAGGAGGCGGTCGGCTTCGACATCGGCTACGACTCCCTCGAGGAGCGCGCAGAGGAGATGGAGGAGGTCGTAAAGCGCATTCGGCAGATGGAGCAGGGCAGCACGCCGAGCGAGGAAGACCTCCGATACATCGGGTAACGCTGCCGACCCCAACACTCTCTTAAGCGATTCGACCGTATAGCGCGTGTGCCAGTCGATACGCTGCTCGCGTTGCCCCGATGGGTGTACCTCGGGCTCTCTGCCGGCGCGTTCGTGAGCCTCTGCGTCGCCGCGACGTTTTTCGTGGCCACGCGGCTGTTCCCGGACGGCAACGACGAGCGCGGCAGCTATCGGTCGACGGAGACACGCCGCCGTGCGGAGATTCGGCAGTATCTGGACGCTATCGACGAACGATTCACCGAGAACGCGGCCATCAGTGGCCGAACCGTCGCGTTCTATCTCCCGCGACGAGAGGTCGCCGTCACGTTCGACGCTCGAACGTTCTACGATCTGGAGAGCGCTCCGATGCATACGATTCTGGTCGAACACGAGATGCCGGGCATCGCGCTCGGGCATCGCCTTCCCTTCGAGACGCCGGACGTCTCCTTCGGTTCCGATACCGACGACGAGGAGGACGACACAGAGCACCGAGCACGGCGGCGCGACCTCCACCCCGCCGAAACGGCCTACGCCGTGTTGGGATTGCCCGCCGGTGCGGACGCCGACGACGTCCAGCGCGCCTATCGCGAACGGGTCAAGGAAGTCCACCCCGACCACGGTGGCGACGAAGAGGAGTTCAAGCGGGTACGGGAAGCCTACGACACCGCCAAACAACACGCATCATGACACGAGTCCCGATCACCGACGACGTCGTCGAGCAGCTCAGCGAGCTACTCGAAGCTGACGCGCTCGACCACGAGCACAACTACATGGGCGCGCAGTTCGCCGCCCGGGATTACGGTTTCGAGGAGCTGGCCCAGTTCGTCTACGAGGCTGACGCTGCGACGTATTATGAGGCCATCCAGCAAGCAAAAGCCGACCGTCAGGCGTCCTCGACTTCGTAAGCCAGGCCGGCGTCCCGGAGCGCATCCGTGACGCGACCGCTGAGATCCGTCGTCGCGGCGACGACCACATCGAGTCCGCGGTTCGCGGCGTCGGCTGCGACCTCGCCGGCAGCGAACGTCACGCCCGGTTCGACGCCCGACTTTCTGAGTGTGGCGACCGCTTCGACGCCAGCGGCAGCGACGAGGTCGGCGGCGCCAGCGGTTTCACCGAGTTCATCCGATCCCTCCGGATGCCGCGACCGAATTGGTGAGATCTGATACACGGTGACGTCGCCGGGTTCGAGGTCGATGATGCCGGCAAAGCCCGTGACACCGACGACGTCGCCCTCCGTGGCGTCGGTCGTCGCGATGCCCGTGGCCGGACCTTCATCGCCGGGGGTCGCGTGGAGCAATCCGTCCTCGATGAAAAGCGACACCGTTTCCCCCGATTCGATGTCGTCAGTGGCAAAAGCAGCGTCTTCCTGCATGCTGCCGAGGACATCCTCGGTGACGTGGTCGGCGAACCGCCGGACATCGGAGGCCTGTTGGAAGAGCCAATCGACGCCCTGTTTCGTGACCCGGTAGCGAGAACGCGCTTCCTTATCGACGAACCCCTCGTCGACGAGTTCACGGATGTACTCGGAGACCGCCTGGCTGGTCACGCCGACAGCGTCGGCGATTTCCCCCTGATTGACCGCCGGCTGCCGGTCGGCGATTTCGACGAGCACGCGGAACTTCGTCGCCGACCGCTTGTTGTCGAGGACGTCGACCATACCCTCATCTGGGCGCGATTATTTATAAAGCCCGGCACTCGTCGGCCGCCCGTCAGGGCTTTGGCGACGCTCGCCGTACGACGGATATGGAGTTCGAGCCGTGGGACAGAGCCGTGTATCTGCCGGCGGCGGACGCCCTCGCCTGTGCTGACCTCCACGTCGGCCGCGATGCGACCTCCGAGGTGGCGCTTCCGCTCGGCGAAGCCACGGCCATGGCCGACCGCTTCGAGGCGCTCCTCGACCGTTACGACCCCACGGAAGCGGTCATCGCCGGCGACTTGCTACACTCCTTCGACCGGCTTCCGACCGGTGTCGCCGAGACGACGCGGCGCCTGCAAGACCTCGCCGACGCGGTCGACTGCCGGCTGGTCGTTACCCCCGGTAACCACGACCCACTGCTCGAAGAGCTATGGAACGATTCGCTGGAACCCGAACACCGCCTTGGCGACACGGAAATCGTCGTGACGCACGGCCACGCTCCACCGAAAACCGACGCGGAGTGGTACGTCGTCGGCCACGACCACCCGACCATCGAAATCGAGGGTGTGCGCAGACCCTGCTATCTGTACGGGACACAGCAGTACGTCGACGCCGGCGTGTTGATGCTGCCATCGTTCAGTCGGCTCCCGGCCGGCGTCGCGATAAACGAGATGAGGGCGAGTGATTTCCAGTCGCCGCTCATCCGTGACGCGAACGCCTTACGACCCATCGTCCGCGACGATGATGCCGGCGAACCCCACGAATTCCCGCCGCTCGGTGAATTCCGCCGTCTACTGTAGCTCCTCGAGGACGGCGTCGGCCGCCCGCGTACCGCTTTCGAGGGCGCCCTGAATCGACGACCAGCGGGTGTAATCGCCGGCGAGGAACACCGGGCCGTCGGGGGCATCCACGGCGGGCAGCGACTCGAAGAAGCCCGGGGATTGTGCGAACTGGGCGAACTCGATTCGGTCGATGCCGACCAGCTCGAGCGCCCCGAAGTGATTCTCCGGGTACCAGGCGTCCAGCGCCTCACGGGTCGCCTCCAGGAGTTCCGCGTCACTCTCTGCCCGGTCACCGAGGAACGTCGCGCTGAGAAGTTGCTCGTCTTCCGGGGCGTACTCCGGTGCAGCGGCGCTCATTGGCGCGACCGTGTTCGGCCGCTCGTCGGCGGCGTTCAACAGGATTCGCGACCCCGTATCGAGCGACTGATGGGTCAGCAGCGAACAGTGGACGGTGACACAGGCCTTCGCGTCCGTCGGCGTCTCGACACTGGTGAGTTCGCCGGCCTCCTTCGGGTCGGTCGCGACGACGACTGCATCGGGAAAGACGCGTTCGTTCTCCGCGACGACGGTGATGTCGTCCCCGTCGACCTGGACGTCGGTCACCGCACGCCCCGTCTTGACGGTCGCGCCAGCATCCTCGGCGCGGCGCCGCAACTGCTCGGGAATCGTACCCATCCCTGCCGCCGGGACGACCGTCTCGCCTTCCGAGAGCGCCTTGAACGTGTACTCGAAGACGCGACTCGACGTCGACAGCGAGCGGTCGAGCGTGATGCCGCCGTAGAACGGCTCGGCGAACCGCTCGACGAACGCCCGCGAGAAGCCGCGGTCGAAGAGGTACTCCCGAATCGTCGTCTCGTCACCGGTGAACAGCTCGTCGAAGGCGTGGCCACGGAGTTCGCGCTGGAGGCGGAACAGACGGAGCTTATCGCTCGTCCGAACGTCGCGGTTCAGGAGCGTTGCGACGGCGGCACCGGGGTCACCGAGCGGGTCGGCAAGCGTCGACCGGTGGTTCGGCTCTGCGATTGTCGCGCCCGGCGAGAACGTCCGCAGATTCAGATCGTCAAACTCGAGTTCTCTCTGGGCGGCCGGATAGCCCGTGAACAGCACCTGGAACCCCCGATCGAGCGTGAACCCGTCGACGGTTCGTGACCTGACGCGGCCACCGACCGTCTCCTTTGCTTCGAACAGTTCGACGGTGGCGCCCGCCGCCGCGAGACGCCGTGCGGTGACCAACCCGGCGAGACCGCCACCGGCGACGACAACGTGCATACAACCCGGTTCGGCCGGCACCACCAAACCGGTTTCCGTCGTTTCCCGCGCCGTTCTCAGAGCTTTTCTGCTGTGAGCGCCTGCTCCGTGCGCCGCCGGGCCTGTTCCAGCCGGCGGTCGATGGCCGAGGAAATCGGGTCGGGAAGGTCATCACTTGCCTCTTCGAGGCGGTCCGCGACGGCCTTGAGGCGGGTCTGGACGGCCTCGAGGCTTTTGTCCGCCCCAGTCCCATCGCCGGCTTCAGCGCGCTCCCTGGCGCGGTCTGCGGACGCAGCGACTGCGTCGAGTGCCTGCAGAAGCCCACGAACGCCCGTCGTCTGTTGAGTGTCTGTCGTGGTGCTGTCGGTGGTCTGCGTCGTATCCGTGTCCGTCGTGTTGCCGTCCGAGGTCTGCGTCGTATCCGTATCCGTCGTGTTGCCGTCCGAGGTCTGCGTCGTATCCGTATCCGTCGTGTTGCCGTCCGAGGTCTGCG
>NZ_JBLGBY010000025.1:0-29844 GCF_047616845.1 Natronomonas sp.
CGTCGCCTGGGTGCCCGCTGGCACCTTCGTCGATGAGTGCCTGGAACGTCTCGTAGAGGGCCTGCTTTGCCCCGGGCGTGACGATGAGTTCGTCGGTCGTGTAGTCGAGCCCGTCGGCGTCGAGCTTTTTGACGATTGCCTCTTTCAGTTCCGGAATCCCGTTCGACGGCGTGTAGGTGGTGTGGCCGGCATCGAGGGCGGCCTTGCCGGCCTCGACGACGTTCTCCGGCGTCGGGAAATCCGGTTCACCGACGGAGAGGTCGACGACGTCGACCCCATCGGCTTCGAGTTGCGATGCGAGATTGCTAATAGCGAGCGTCGCACTGGGTTCGACCCGTTCGACGCGGTCTGCGAAATCCATTGTCATAGTTCCTCTGCGATGTCAATAGCGCTCCGGACGGCACTCGCGCCGTGGTCGATCCGCTCTTCGGCTTCGGCCCCGCTCATTCCCGGGCCCGTGATGCCGAGCGTGACTGGCGTGTCACGCTTCAGGGAAACGTCGGTCAGTCCCTGGGCGGCCGCGTCCGCGATGACTCGGTCGTGGTCAGTGTCGCCGGTGATGATGGCGCCGATGACGGCGACGGCGTCGATATCGTCGCGCCGCGCGAGTCGGTCGGCGGCGAGCGGCGTATCGTAGGAGCCTGGCACCTCGATGGTGTCGACGATGTCGGCGCCGGCCTCGGCGGCCGCCTCCCGACCGCGCGCCTCCATCTCGTGGGTAATCGGCCGCTCTTTGTTGAACTGCGCGACCACCAGTCCGAGCGCTACCATACACAGTGCGTCTCTGTGCCCGGTAAAAGAACTGCCGAACTACGCCCACACTTGTGAGTTCCGCAGCCGCACTCTACGGTCACTCCAGTTCCGTCGCCATCATCACCTCATCGACGAATTCGCCATCGATGCGGTAGTGGTCGCGGCGAATGGCTTCGGTGTCCCAGCCGTGCTCTTCGAGGAACTCGATGCCGCTTGCGTTCGTCGCTGGGATGCTGTTGTACACCTTATGAAACCCGTCCTCGCGCGCCCACGAGAGCGCCCGAGCCATGAGGTGGCTCCCGATGTCGTTGCCACGGTACTCTTCCAGGACACCGAGCGTGAGTTCGGCGTTGTGTTCGAGCTTTTCGAGGGCTGGCTGTTCGACGCCACACCAGCTGACGACTTCGTCATCGACGGTGGCGACGAAGAATCGGCGGTTCTCGAGGTCGTTGCGAACGAGTGCGCTGTCGGCGGCTAACTCCTGGGCGACGTTCTCCGCGACGATGTAGCGTTTCTCGCTTGCGACCTGTTTCATCACGCCGATGATGCCGGAGATGTCCTCCTGTCGCGCCGGCCGAATCGTCACCTCGGTGCCGTCGATGCGGTGTACCTCTTCGATGCCGGCGTCGAGGGCTGTTCGGAGGACGCCGTCGTCTTCCTCCAGCAGGCCGTCGCGTTTCATCACGGCGACAAGCTGTCGGTAGCGGTCGGGGTCGGTCAACAGGTCGGCGTCGACGAGTTCGTCGTGGGTGACCTCCGCGCGCGAATCGATGAACTCGTAGAGGCGGCGTCTATCCCGCGTTTCGAACGTCGGTTGCTGGCTGGACATAGTCTCGTTACGCTTCGATAGCCACCCGCTTGTATCTTGTTGTATGCTACCACAACTCACGGTAAGAACCAGAAGGGTTCTAATCCCCCCGTGTCAGTATTCCGTCGATGAACGTTCGCCGCGACCGGACGGTGCAGGCGGTGCTCGCGTTGACCCTCCTCGCCGTCGCCCTCCGCGTTGCCTTCCTCGGCAGTCGTGTCGCCCACTGGGACGAGGCCCGCGTCGCCTACTGGATCGTCGAGTACAGCGAAACGGGCGTGCTGTTCTACCGACCCATCATCCACGGGCCGCTGTTGCATCTGGTCAACGCCCCGCTGTTCGAACTGTTCGGCAAGACCGACTTCGTGATGCGACTGTTCCCTGCCCTCGTCGGTGCCGCACTGCCGTTGACCGCGCTCATGTTCCGGCACCGCCTCCGCGATGAGACCGTCGTCGCGCTCGCTTTCTTCCTCGCGCTTGACCCCGTCCTGCTTTACTACTCGCGGTTCATGCGCAACGATATCATCACGGCCGCGTTCTGTTTCGTCGCCTTTGCCTGCTTTGTCCGTGCCATCGACTTCGACGACGGCCGATATCTCTACGGTGCGACCGCGGCGCTCGCGCTCGCGTTCGCCGCCAAGGAGAACCCGCTTGCGTACCTCATGGCGTTCGCTGGCGCGGCGGTGCTCCTGCTACATCACCGCCTGCTTTTCGCTCGCCTCACCGACCGGGAACCGCTGAACGTGGCCCAAGATTACCTCGCGTGGGCACTGGGCGGCGTCATCAGACAGGCCCGTTCTATCGCCGGCAGCATCGCGCTGTTCCTCTTGGTGTTCATCTACGCGTACGCCCCACGCGGGAAACTGCCGTCTCAGGGGATCTATTACCGCTCCTGTACCGGATACGAGGGGTACTTCGACGTCGCCGCGGCGCCGACGCTCAGCGAGGCGCTTGCGAACCCTCTACAGCTTCCACGCCTGGTCAGTTTCACGCTCGGCTCGACCGCAGAACTCTACGGCTGTCAGTGGATCACCCCGCGAGCGGACGACCCGAACCCCTATCTGGAGTTCCTCGGTGAACTATCGTTGCTTACTGCTGAGGCCTCGACCGCGGTCATCGTCCTCGCCGTCGTTGGCTTCCTCGCAACGCTGTACAGTTCCGAACTGCCCGACGACCTCGTCTCCTTTAGCTTCTACTGGGGGGCCGCCTCCGTCGTCGGCTACCCGTTCGTCGCCGATATCGGCGGTGCCGGCTGGCTCGCCGTCCACATCGTCCTCCCGCTGACGATTCCGGCCGCCTTCGCGTTCGGTCTCCTCTATCGGTGGGGTCGTGATGCCGAACGCGACGAGGACTTGGTCAGCGTCGCTCTGGTCGTCGTCATCGCGATCGTCCTCGTTGGGTCGGTCGCGTGGACGGGCTATGCGACGAGCTTTGCCGACCCGAAGAGCGACTCGAACCCGCTTGTCCAGTACGCCCAGCCGTCCGGTGATGTCGAAGCGACGCTCGCTGACATGCGGACGCTTGCCGACCAGAACGAGGGTACCGACGCCGTCCTCTACGGCGAGCACTTCCACAGTCCGACCGGGGGTGAGGAACTGGAACGGCGGCCGGTCTGTTCGAACTGGTTCAACGCCTTGCCATTACCGTGGTATTTCGAGGCCAGCGACATGGACGTCGACTGCGCGCCCGATAACGCGACGCTCGACGAGCAGCTCGCCGACGATCCGCCGGTAGTCATCGCCCACAGTAGCGAGAGCGCCGCCGTCGACGAGCGCATTCCCGACCGCTACGACCGGCGCGTCTTCCTGATGCGGAGTTCCGACACCCCGTTCGTCTTCTACGTGGACGAATCGCAGTTGGAGTGATGGCGCGGAATAGCAAGGTTCTCCAACGGTGACGACCGACGCACACCCATGCAACACACTACGCCAGCCGCGACACTGGGCGTCGTCGGCGGTGGCCAACTCGGTCGTATGATGGGTGAGGCTGCCGGCCCGCTCGGCGTCGAAATCGTCGTCTCCGACCCGACGCCCGACTGCCCCGCGGCACCGCTCGTCCGCGACCAGATCGTCGGCGATTTCGACGATTACGAGGCCATCCGTGACCTCGCAGACCGGGCCGACGTGCTCACCTTCGAAATCGAACTCGCCGACCCCGACGAGATGGAGCGGGTCAGCGAGGAAACGGGTACGCCCGTCCATCCCGATCCCGACACGCTGCGGACGATTCAGGACAAACTCGTCCAGAACCGCGCGCTCGCCGACGCCGGCATTCCCGTTCCGGAGTTCCGACAGGTCGACGACGAAGCCGACCTCAAGGCAGCCGGTGAGGAACTCGGCTGGCCGCTGATGCTCAAAGCCCGTGAGGGTGGCTACGACGGCCGCGGAAACCTCCCCGTCGATAGCCCCGAGGATGCGGCTGACGCACTCGATGCCGTCGGTGGCTCCGCGCTTGCCGAGGAACTCGTCGATTTCGAGCGCGAACTGGCGGTCATGGGCGTAAAAGGTGCCGACGAGGTTCGCGCCTACCCCGTCACCGAGACGGTACACGAAGCGGAGATTCTTCGGGAGACAGTCTGTCCCGCACGTGCCGACTCCGCCGTCCGGTCGCGCGCACGAGAGGTTGCCTTCGAAGTGCTCGACATCCTCGAGGGGCGCGGCGTCTACGGCATCGAACTCTTTGAAACGCGCGAGGCGCAGAGCGCCTCGGATGGCGCGAGCGGTGACGAACCGCGAGCGGCCGAGGGGGAGATTCTGGTCAACGAAATCGCACCCCGGCCGCACAACTCCGGGCACTGGACTATCGAGGGCGCGACGACCTCGCAGTTCGAGCAACACGTTCGCGCAGTGCTCGGGTGGCCGCTCGGGGATGCATCACGGCGCGCCCCGAGCGTGACGACGAACATCCTCGATGATGTCGAGGAGCCCGAGCCCGCCGAACTGTCGGGTACCGATACGGTGCTCGAAACCCCCGGTGCATCGCTGCACTGGTACGGCAAACGCGAGGTGCGGCCGCTGCGGAAAATGGGCCACATCACGCTCATCGATGAGAACGCGACGGACGCCGTCGAACTGCTCGGGGAGGCTCGAACGCTCCGTGATGCGCTGACCTTCGAGTAGCCATGATTCGCGACCGCAACGCCAAAGCGGTACCCGGACGCGGACACGTCCATGACTCGCTCCCAGGACGTTCAGGACGTCATCGACCTGCTGGAGGCGGAAGCCGAGACGAACCGTGACCCCGAAGACACGCCCGACGTGGGCATCATCATGGGCTCGGATTCCGACCTCGATACGATGTACGGCGCCTACGAGGCGCTGACCGAACTCGGCTTCGAGGAGGTCACGGATTACGACGACCCGCCGGAAACGGAGTTCACGTTCGAGACGTTCGTCGTCTCGGCCCATCGGACACCCGAGCTGATGTACGTCTACGGCGAGACGGCGAGCGAGCGTGGCCTCGACGTCATCATCGCCGGCGCGGGCGGGAAATCCGCTGACCTGCCGAACATGACGGCCTCCATCGCCTATCCGATACCGGTCATCGGCGTGCCGGTACAGGAGAAGTCGGTCGATTCGGTCATCGGGATGCCGACCGGCGCGCCCATCGTCGCCGTCGACGCGGGCAAATCGTTCAACGCGGCGCTGTCGGCCGTTCAGGTACTCGCGCGAGCGCACCCGGAACTGGTGGGGCGGCTCGAGGACTACCACGATGAGCTGCAGGACGGCGTCGGTGCCGTGTCGAAACGCCTGCACGGCGAGGGCACGGAGACGTTCCGGGCGAAACGGGACTGAACGCCGGTTCGGCCCACCCCCGCACAAACCCGGTGGGGCCGGTTGATGAATCAACTCTTATGTAGGGTTGCTCCTAACCGTCATACGATACAGACGCGATGAGCAATCCATGGATCGCTGTCGGTGCGCTGGCGCTGGTGGGGGTCGCGATTCCACTTTCGATGATCGCGATTTCGAGTCTCCTCCGGCCCAGCGTTCCCGAGCAAGGTAAACGCGCCATCTACGAGTCCGGTGAGGTGCCGACGGGCACGACGCGCATCCGGTTCAACATCCAGTACTACATGATCGCGCTGCTGTTCGTCGTCTTCGACATCGAGACGGTGCTCATCTTCCCATGGGCGCTGATCTACAACGACGCAGTGGCCGAGTTCGGTCTGAATTCAGTACTGGGCCCGATGCTTGTCTTCCTCGCCATCCTCATTATTGGGCTCGGATGGGCGTGGCGCAACGGTGCCGTTCGCTGGGTCAAAAGCGAGCGTGCGGAAATCAAGAGTGAATTATGAGTAGCGACCAGGAAATCCACGACACAGTCTCGACGCAGGAAGCCCGGATGGGCGAAGGCGTCGACAGCCGGTTCAACTCCAAACTGCGTGAGGCGTTCGGCTCCTCGCCGTTCATCCTCACGAAGTTCGACAAGTTCATGAACTGGGTTCGGGGCTCGTCGATGTTCATGCTGCAATTCGGAATCGCCTGCTGCAGCATCGAGATGATGCACACCTATGCCATCAAGCACGACCTCGACCGCTTCGGCGCAGGTGTCCCGCGGGCCTCCCCGCGACAGGCGGACGTCATCATCGTCCCCGGTACCATCGTCTCGAAGTTCGCCCCACGGATGAAGCGCGTGTACGACCAGATGCCGGAACCCAAGTTCGTCGTCGCGATGGGTTCCTGTACCATCTCCGGCGGCCCGTTCCAGGAGGGGTACAACGTCATCAAGGGCGCAGAGGAGGTCATCCCGGTCGACATCCACGTCCCCGGCTGCCCGCCCCGCCCCGAGGCGCTCATCTACGGCATCGCCAAACTGCAGGAGCGTATCGCCAACGGCGAAACGTCGCCGGTGACGGTCAAACCGTACGATCTCGAGCAGTTCGGCGACCTCGAACAGGACGAACTCGTACAGCATCTCGCAGACGAAATCGACGAGGAAGACCTCATCATGCGGTACAACTGGGCTAACTCGCCATGAGCACGCTAAGACATTCCTGCTCGCCTGACGGCTGCGCGGGCTGTGACTCATCTACTCTTGCTCGACACCGGAGGTGTCTCGCATGAGTCTGGAAGAACCCCAGCCCACCGACATCGGCGAAACGGCGGAGGGTGACGTCGACTACGCCGAACTTGAGGCTCTGCTCGGCGAGACGGTCATCGGCCGCGAGGAGCACGTCAACGCTCCCGCCTTCGTCGTTCGCCCCGACGAAGTACAGGAGGCACTGTCGGCGCTCCGCGAGGAGGCGGGCTTCGATTACCTCTCCTGTGTCACCGCCCAGGAGTACGACGACCGCTACGAGTCCATCTACCACCTCAAGAAGTACGACGACCCGACCCAGGAGGTCGGTGTCGTCGTGCCGACGGCTCGCGACGAGCCGGTGTCCCAGACGGCCGAACCCGTCTACCGGACGGCCGACTGGCACGAGCGTGAGGCCTACGACCTCGTCGGTATCGATTACGAGGGCCACCCCGATCTGCGCCGAATCCTGTTGCCCGAGACGTGGCAGGGACACCCGCTCGGGAAGGATTACAACCCCGAGAAGCCACAAGTCGTCCCCTTCCGCGAACACGCCAATCCGCTGGAACCCGACCAGAGCGGCGGTGCCGAGTCCGACACGATGTTCATCAACATCGGCCCGCACCACCCCGCCACCCACGGCGTGCTTCACATCGAAACAGTGCTCGATGGCGAGCAGATCGTCGATGTCGAGCCCGACATCGGCTACCTCCACCGCTGTGAGGAACAGATGTGCCAGCAGTCGACCTACCGGCACCAGATCATGCCGTACCCCGACCGCTGGGACTACGTCTCGGCCGGTATCCTCAACGAGTGGGCCTACGCGCGCGCCGCTGAGGACATGGCGGATATCGAGGTGCCCGACTACGCACAGGTCATCCGGACGATGTCCGCAGAGCTGTGCCGAATCGCCTCCCACATGCTCGCGCTCGGGACGTTCTGTCTGGACGTCTTCGGTGACTTCACCGCGACGTTCCAGTACGCCTTCCGTGACCGCGAGGTCGTCCAGGACATCCTCGAAGACCTCACCGGCCAGCGGCTGATGTTCAACTACCTCCGCCTCGGCGGAGTCGCCTGGGACATCCCCGAACCCCGCAAGGAGTTCTTCGAGAAGACCCGTGACTTCCTCGACGGGCTGCCGGAGAAGATCGAGGAATACCACAATCTGGTCACCTCGAACGAGATCTTCCAGGTTCGCTGTGTCGGCACGGGCGAACTGCCACCGGAGGTCGCAAAGCAGTACGGTGCCACCGGCCCCGTCGCTCGCGGCTCCGGCGTCGACATCGACCTGCGTCGTGACGATCCGTACGGCTACTACGAGGAACTCGATTGGGACGTCGTCACCGAGGACGGCTGTGACAACTACAGTCGCGTGCTCGTCCGCCTGCGCGAGGTCGAGGAGTCCGCGAAGATCATCCAGCAGTGTGTCGACCTGCTGGAGGAGTGGCCCGAAGACGAACGCGACATCCAGGCCAACGTGCCGCGAACGCTCAAGCCCGACCCCGATACCGAAATCTACCGCGGTGTCGAGGCTGCAAAGGGCGAGCTCGGCATCTACATGCGCTCGGACGGCACCGACAAGCCGGCCCGATTCAAGATCCGCAGCCCGTGTTTCTGTAACCTGCACACGCTACGTGAGATGACGCAGGGTGAGTACATCCCCGACCTCATCGCGTCGCTCGGGAGCCTCGACATCGTCCTCGGGGAGGTGGACAGATGACACTGGTGCCGGCCCAGACGCCGCTGCCCGATACCATCGGCCGTCTCCTCGGGTTCGGCACCGAAATGTCGACCGGCCAAGAAATTCTGGTCTCCATCATCGGCGCTGCACTCGTCGGCACGCTCATGCTGACGATGACGGCTATCGCCGGCCCGTGGGCGAAACGAAAGATTACGGCGGCGTTCACCGACCGCTATGCGGTCAACCGGATCGGCCCCGCTGGCCTCCTGATTATCGTCGCTGACGCCGTTCGCCTGTTGTCAAAAGAGCTCATCGTTCCCGAAGGCGTCGACCGGCCGGCCTGGGATATCGCGCCCGTCGTCCTCGCCGGCTCCGCGCTGCTCGGCTTCGCCGTTATCCCGATGGGAAGCGGCATCCACCTCGCCGACCCCGAAATCGGGCTGGTGTACGTCTTCGCCGTGGCGTCCATCGCGTCCATCGCGCTGGTGATGGCCGGCTACGCATCGAACAACAAGTTCTCGATGCTCGGCGGCCTGCGTGCGGTCGCACAGAACCTCGCCTACGAGATTCCGCTCGTCCTCATCGCCGCCTCGGTCGTCCTGTTCGCCGGATCGCTGCAGATGAGCGAAATCGTCGCCGCACAGGCGGAGACGCTCGTCACGCTCGGCGGCGTCTCCATTCCGGCGTGGTACGCCTTCGTCAATCCCTTCGCGTTCGTGCTGTTCATGGTCGCGAACCTGATGGAGGTCGGTCGGAACCCCTTCGACATCCCGGAGGCCCCGACCGAGATCGTCGCCGGCTACCAGACCGAATACTCGAGCGTCTACTTCGTGCTCATCTACCTCGGTGAGTTCATCCACATCTTCCTCGGTGGCGCCATCATCACGACGCTGTTCCTCGGCGGCCCCGCAGGCCCCGTCCTGCCGGGCATCGCGTGGTTCATCGTCAAGATATGGGCGATCTTCCTGTTCACACAGTGGGCTCGCTCGGCGCTGCCGCGGCTGCGTATCGACCAGCTCATCGAGATCGGCTGGAAGGGCATGCTCGTGCTCTCGCTCGCGAACCTCGTCCTCACCGCAGTCATCGTGGGGGTGATCGTCTAATCATGATTGGAATGCTCAAATCGATGGCAACGACGATGAAACACGCCTTGGACGGCGAGAAGTTCACCGTCCAGTATCCCGAGGAGACGCCCGACGTCTCGCCTCGGTTCCGCGGCGTCCACAAGTTCTCACAGGAGCGCTGTATCTGGTGTCGCCAGTGTGAGAACGTCTGTCCGAACGACACCATCCAGATCATCACGGACGAACAACGCAACGGCGAGGAGTACAACCTCCACATCGGCCAGTGTATTTACTGCCGGCTCTGTGAGGAGGTCTGCCCCGTCGACGCCATCCTGCTCACGCAGAACTTCGAGTTCACCGGGGACACGAAGGACGACCTCGCGTACAACAAAGAGCAGCTGAAGAACGTCCCGTGGTTCAAGGACATCGACCCGCTTTCCTCCCGCGAACCCGACCGTGGCGCGTGGATCGGCGAAGGCGAAGGCGAACTGGATTACCAATAGAAACTTTTTGCACGACGCGCTGCGCGCGCCGGCAAAAACTTTCATGAAAAAGACACGGCGGCCCTCCCTAGCGGTCGGGCCTTGGTCTCGCGCCTCACTTTGTTCGGCGCGACGGAACCGCCTCAGTCACTCCGTTCCCTCGGCGGATGCTTCGCTGATTCTCCGTCTCCGGCACGCGACCGCGTCGACACCAAGATTTACTCTCGGGGACGCACATCACCCATGCGCCATGCAGAAAGTATCCATCGACGAGCTCGATAACGACCCGCGCGTCGCGGACGTCCAGAAACACCTCTCCGACCCGCTGACCCTCGCCGATATGGCGATGAACTACTACGAGCTGGCGCCCGGCGAATCCTTCTCCGGCGGGATGCACACCCACATGAACCAGGAGGAGATATTCTACATCATCGAAGGCACGGCCACCTTCCAGATGGAGGAGGGCACCCGCGAGGTCGGCCCGAACGAGGTCATCCGGTTTGCGCCCGGCGAGTATCAGGAGGGGCGCAACGAGAGCGACGACCGCATCCGGGCGATGGCGCTCGGTGCGCCGAGCGAGATGGGCGAGACGCGCGCGTTGGTACCCTGTTCGGAGTGCGGCGCCGATTACCACGTCACCGAGGTCGATGAAAGCGGCGTGACGCTCACCTGTCCGGACTGCGGGAACGTCTTGGAGATGTAGGCGCTCGGGCGTTTCTGTCACTCCGTTTCTGTACCCTGCCAGCCCGATTCAGCGCTCGTGAGCGGTCGGCTTATCGAGTTGCGAACGGATACTTATTGGCTGATTGACGCTTCCCCCCCGTGGCTGAATAAGGAAATCTTCAAAGGGAACCCGACTGGAGAGGTAAACAATGGCTGTAGTACCGTACGAGACACTGGCGTTCCTCTTGTTCGCTCTGGTGACGGTGGGAGCGAGCCTGGGCGTCGTGTTGGTTCGGGACGTGTGGCACTCCGCGCTACTGTTGGGTGTGGCGCTGCTCTCCGTCGCGATCCACTACGTGATGTTACGCGCCGAGTTCCTGGCAGCGATGCAGGTACTCGTGTACGTCGGCGGGGTGCTTATCCTGATCACCTTCGCCGTCATGTTGGTTCGCCGGGAAGCCGGCACCGCCGAAGAGGTGGCGTCATGACGACGCGCCCACGGCTTCACACGGAAACGAGCAAGGCCGCCGGTATCCTGGCGGTCGCGCTGTTCGGCTTCCTCGCGGCGGTGTTCCTGACGTCCGGGTTCGGCACCGCCGAAGGGTTCGCCGACGGCTCGATAACACGGTCTATCGGGTACGCGATGTTCAACCTCGACGCGGGCGATTTCGCAAGCGAGGGCTTCCTCGTGTCGTTCATCGTCATCGCCGTCGTGCTTGACGCCGCGCTCGATGGGGCCGTCATGCTCGCAAAACGGGACGAGGAGGAGGAGCCCTGATGGTACTCGCATCAGTCCCCGCCGAATACTACCTCGTGCTGTCGGCGGCCGTCTTCTGTACCGGCCTGTTCGGCATCCTGACCCGGGAGAACGCCTTGATGTTCCTGATGAGCGTCGAATTGATGCTGAACGCGGCGAACATCAACCTCGTCGCCTTCGCGTTCTTCTGGCAGAACGTTACCGGACAGGTGTTCGCGCTGTTCACGATGGCACTTGCAGCCGCCGAGGTCGCCATCGGTATCGGCATCATCCTCGTGGTGTACCGCAACTTCGAAGGCGTAGACGTGACCGAAGCAACGACTCTGAAGTGGTAATATGGCTGGAATATTCACATACGCGCCGGCTATCGCCGCGCTTCCGTTCGTGTCGTTCGTCGTTGCGTTGCTCGCAGGCAAATGGATGCCCAAGAAGGGGGCACTCGCGGGCATTCTCGCGACGGCCGGCTCGCTCGGACTGTCGCTGGTGGTGCTCGGAACCGTCGCACTGACTGGCGAATCGTACGACGAAACGCTCTACACGTTCGTCGAGGCGGGCGAGCCGTTCAACCTCACGTTCGGCCTGCTTCTCGACCCGCTTTCGGCCGCGATGTTGACCATCGTCTCGCTCATCGCCTTCCTCGTGCACGTCTTCTCGCTCGGCTACATGAACGACGAGGGCGAACCGGGGCTGCCGCGCTACTACGCTGGTCTCGGGCTCTTCTCGGCGAGCATGCTCGCGTTCGTCTTCTCGGATAACCTCCTGATGGCCTTCATGTTCTTCGAGCTGGTTGGCCTCTGTTCGTACCTGCTCATCGGCCACTGGTTCCGTGAGCCGTCGCCGCCGTCGGCCGCGAAGAAGGCGTTCCTCGTCACCCGCTTCGGTGACTACTTCTTCCTCATCGGCGTCGTCGGCGTGCTGACGACGTTCGGAACGGCCAAATTCGCCGGCGAAGGCGGCTTCCCGGCGATCGCCGAAACTGTGCTCAATCACGAAACCTCCGCGAGCGTCGCGGTCAACACGTTCGGCTTCGAGCCGGCGACCTGGTTCGCGATTCTCGGCCTGCTCGTGTTGGGCGGTGTGATGGGCAAATCCGCGCAGTTCCCGTTCCACACGTGGCTGCCCGACGCGATGGAGGGCCCGACGCCCGTCTCCGCGCTGATTCACGCCGCGACGATGGTCGCTGCCGGTGTGTATCTCGTCGCCCGGATGTACGGCTTCTACGCGCTCCTGCCGACCGTGCTCGGCATCATCGCCTTCGTCGGCGGCTTCACCGCACTGTTCGCGGCGACGATGGGCGTCGTCAAAGACGAGATCAAGCAGGTGCTCGCGTACTCGACCATCAGCCAGTACGGCTACATGATGCTCGCACTCGGTGCGGGCGGCTACGTGGCCGCGTTCTTCCATCTCACGACCCACGCGGTGTTCAAAGCGCTACTCTTCCTCGGTGCCGGCTCGGTCATCATCGCGATGCACCACAACGAGGACATGTGGGACATGGGTGGCCTGAAAGACGAGATGCGCGTGACCTATCTCACGTTCCTCGCGGGCTCGCTTGCGCTCGCGGGTATCTTCCCCTTCGCCGGCTTCTGGTCGAAGGACGAGGTGCTGTTCGAGACGCTCGTCCACGGCCTCGGCGGGAGCCCGTTCCTGCTTGGCGGCTACGCGATGGGACTCGCGGCCGTCTTCCTGACTGGCTTCTACACCATTCGGATGGTCATGTTGACCTTCCACGGTGAGCCGCGAACCGACACCGCCGCCGACCCCCACGGCGTCGGCTGGAACGTCAAGTTCCCGCTGTCCGTGCTCGGCGTGCTCGCGGTCGTCGCCGGCTTCCTCAACCCGGTTCCGATTCAGAAACTCACGGGGCTGCACGTCGACTTCCTGCACGCCTTCCTCGATAGCGAGGCGAGCGAGGAACTCCTGACGAGCGCCCACCACTACGAGGAACTGACCAAGGAATACGCCGGCTACACGGCCGGTACTATCGGCGGGAGCGAAACTATGACGATGCTGCTCGGTGCGGGCGTCAGTCTTGGGCTAGCAGTGGCTGGCGCCGGCGCGGCGTACTTCCTCTATCGAGGGCCCGATCCGGTTCGACACACCGAGAAACTCGGCGGTCTCAAGACGTTGCTCATGCACAACTACTATCAAGACGAGTATCAGGTCTGGCTCGCCGAAGGGCTCACCGTGCGCGTCGCACGCGCCGCGGACACGTTCGACCAGGGCGTCATCGACGGCGTCGTCAACACGGTATCGAGCGTGAGCCTCTTCTCCGGTGACCGCCTGCGTCGCCTTCAGACGGGTATCGTGACCAACTACGCGGCGCTCATCACACTCAGCCTGCTGGCGCTGCTCGTTGCGTTCGCCGTGATGGGGGGGTGGTTCTAGATGCTCGTCGAAGCCATCATCCTCCTGTGTCTGGTCGGTGCGGCAGTCGTCTTCGTCGCCCCTGACCGCTATGCGCACAAACTGGCGTTCGGCGTCTCGCTTGCCCCGGTCGTCATCTCGGCGTACATGTACAGCGCCTTCGACGGCAGCGGTAACGCCTTGCTCGGCGGCGATATCGCCTACGAGACGTACTTCGAGTGGCTCCAACTCGGCCCCTACGCCGTCAACTACCATATGGGACTTGACGGCATCTCCCTGCCGCTCGTCGTCCTCTCGACGGTTCTGACGACGCTTGCCATCCTGAGCGCGTGGACGCCCATCGACGACCGACAGAGCCAGTTCTACGGGCTCATGCTGTTCATGGAGGCCAGTCTCGTCGGCGTCTTCGCGGCGCTCGACTTCCTGCTTTGGTTCGTCTTCTGGGAGGCCGTCCTCATCCCGATGTACTTCCTCATCGGCGTCTGGGGCGGCCCGCGCCGGAAGTACGCCGCGATCAAGTTCTTCGTGTACACGAACATCGCGTCGCTCGTGATGTTCATCGGCTATCTCGGCTTGGTGTTCGGCCTCGGCGGATCCGTCAGTTCGACGGGACTGCCCGAGGTGGCCCAGGCGTTGCGGGCCGGCCAACTCGGCGGCCTCGGGCCGCTCGGGCCCGACCAGCTCGCCCTGCTCGCGTTCCTTGCGATGTTCGTCGGCTTCGCCGTGAAGGTGCCCATCGTCCCGTTCCACACGTGGCTGCCGGATGCCCACGTCGAGGCGCCGACGCCCGCATCCGTCATGCTGGCCGGCGTCCTCCTGAAGATGGGAACGTACGCACTGCTTCGATTCAACTTCACGATGCTGCCCGAGCAGGCGGCTATGCTTGCGGTGCCAATCGCCGCAGTCGCCGTCCTCTCAATTATCTACGGTGCGTTGCTCGCCTTGGCCCAGCAAGACCTCAAACGCATCGTGGCGTACTCCTCGGTGTCATCGATGGGGTACGTCATCCTCGGGCTCATCGCCTACACCATCTACGGTGTCGGCGGTGCGACGTTCCAGATGATCGCCCACGGCCTCATCTCGGGGCTGCTGTTCATGACGGTCGGCGTCATCTACAACGCGACGCACACGCGCATGGTCGGTGACATGTCCGGCATGGCCGACAGAATGCCCGTCACTGCCGGTGTGTTCGTCGCCGGCGCCTTCGCCTACATGGGGCTGCCGCTGATGGCTGGCTTCGCCGCGGAGCTTTTCATCTTCCTCGGCGCCTTCGAGTCGACGGTGCTGCCCGCCGCGCCGCTTTTCACGGCGATTGCGATGTTCGGCATCGTCATCGTCGCCGGCTACCTGCTGTGGGCCATGCAGCGCTCGCTGTTCGGCCCGTTCCGGCTGGAGACGGATTACGAGATTACGCGGGCTCCCATCCACGACGTGGTGCCGCTGATTGCGCTCGTCGTCCTCATCATCCTGCTGGGCACCGCCCCGGAGGTCTTCTTCGAGATGATTCGGGATGCGACAGTCGATGTCATCGAATTCGGAGGTGATATCTGATGGAGCATCTCCCCGATATCGCGTTGCTCGCACCGACCGGCGCCTTCCTGCTTGCGGCGCTTGCGCTGTTCGTGGTCGACGCCATCGACCCCGATGACACGAACGCGACGCTTCTGGCCGCTATCTCGGTGGCCGGATCGGTCGTCGCGTTCGTCACGGCGGGCGTCTTCCTACTCTCCGGCTACGCCGAACCCGGCGTCGAGCTGTTCGGTGGCCAACTCGTCGTTGACGGGATGAGCCTCATCTTCACGTTCATCTTCGGCAGCGTGACCGCGCTGGTCTCGCTTGCCTCCGTCGACTACATCCGTGAGCTGCCGCACAAAGCCGAGTACTACCTCCTCATCCTGCTTGCGGCGACCGGGATGTCCATCATGGCGTCGGCGAACAGTCTCGCCGTCGTCTTCGTCTCCCTCGAGCTCTCGTCGCTGCCGTCCTATGCCCTCGTGGCGTACCTGAAGACGAACCGTGGCTCCGTCGAGGCGGGGCTGAAGTACTTCCTCGTCGGCGCGCTCTCTTCGAGTATTCTCGTATACGGCATCTCGCTGATTTACGCGACGACCGGTAGTCTCCTGCTCGGTGATGTCGCAGGCGCGATGAACGAGGCCGCAAACACCTACCCGGGCGTCCTCGGCGTCGGCATCCTGATGGTGCTCGGTGGCTTCGCGTTCAAGACGGCTTCCGTGCCGTTCCACTTCTGGGCACCGGACACTTACGAGGGGGCGCCAGCCCCCGTCTCGGCGTTCATCTCGTCGGCCTCGAAGGCCGCCGGGTTCGTCGTCCTGTTCCGTGTGTTCGTCGTCGCCTTCCCCATCGAGGCGGTGCAGGTCAGCGTCGACTGGGTGCTCGCGTTCCAGGTGCTCGCCATCGTCACGATGACTGTCGGTAACTTCGCAGCGGCAACCCAGGAGAACGTCAAGCGGATGCTTGCGTACTCCTCTATCGGGCACGCCGGCTACGTCCTCATTGGCGTGGCAGCGCTGACGAACGTCGGCGGTGCGGGCGCGGAAGCGACCGCGCTCGGCGCCGGCATGATTCACCTGCTCGTCTACGGCTTCATGAACACGGGCGCGTTCCTGTTCATCGCCCTGGCGGAACATTGGGGGATCGGCCGCACGTTCGAGGATTACAACGGCCTCGCGAAGGAGGCGCCGCTGGCCTGCGTCGCGATGACCGTCTTCATGTTCTCGCTTGCCGGCCTGCCCGTCGGCGGCGGCTTCCTCTCGAAGTACTACCTCTTTGCCGGCGCGGTCGGTGCCGGGGTCTGGTGGCTCGCTCTGGTCGGCGCGATCAACAGCGCCCTGAGCCTGTTCTACTATAGCCGGGTCGTCAAGGCGATGTGGATCGACGAGCCCGACGAACCACGCGACATCGAGAGCTACCCGACGGCGCTGTACGCCGCCATCGTGACGGCGGCCGTCGTGACAGTGCTGCTGCTGCCCGGCCTGGCAGTGTTCGACACCGCTGCCTTCGACGCAGCCGCCGCGCTGCTGTAGTCGGCCACTATTTTCCGCTTCGTTTGGCGGCTCCGTCCCAGCACGCTTTAGCCGGTCGGCGTCTCACAGGTGGATATGAATCGGTTGGTGCTGGGGTGTGCGTCGGCCGGGCTGTCGCTCGTCGAACGACTGGCGGAAAAGCCCCAGCCGCTCGTCGTGCTCGTCGAGGACGAGCGGCGCGCCGACGCACTCCGCGATGAGGGCGTCGACGCACGTCACATCGATGTGACGAACGCGACGGCCATCAGAACCGTTGCCGGGGGCGTCAATTCGGTCGTCGTCGCCCCGGAATCCCCCGAGCGCGTACGCCAACTCGCCGAAACCGCACGGATGGCGTACCCCGATGCCTTCGTCCTGGCTTATGTTCCCGCCGACACGAGCGAGGCCGACGCGCGTGCGATATCGGCCAACGCTGACCGGACCGTCGAGGCGACCGTCGAGACCTCGGGGTGGCTGCTCGACCGAGCCGGCGCCATCGGTATCCGCACCCGCAAACTCCAGGGCGTGTTGCGCGATATCGACGGGACGCTTGCGGTGGTCGCACACGACAACCCCGACCCCGACGCCATCGCCTCGGCTATCGGTCTCCAACGAATTGCCGAAGCGACTGGCACCGACGCGGAGGCCTGCTACTACGGTGAGATCAACCATCAGGAGAACCGCGCGCTCGTCAATCTACTCGAGTACGACCTCACGAACCTGTCTCCGGACGACGACCTTGAGGCGTACGACGGGTTCGCACTCGTCGACCACTCCAGACCGGGCGTCAACGATGGCCTCCCCGAAGATCTCTCCGTCGACGTGGTCATCGACCACCACCCGCCGCGCGCGCCCGTCGAGGCACGGTTCGTCGACCTCCGGAGCGACGTCGGCGCGACGAGCACGCTCGTATCCGGCTACCTTCGACAGCTCGGCCTCGACGCCGGAACGCCCCTTTCGACCGGGCTCCTCTACGGCATCCAGACTGACACCGACGACTTCAGCCGTGAGGTATCGACGGCCGATTTCGAGGCAGCAGCACATCTGGTCGGAGACGCCGACGGGACGGCCCTCCAGCGCATCGAATCACCCAGCGTGACCGCCGAAACCCTCGAGATAATCGCTGCTGCCGTCTCGAGCCGTCGCGTCGAAGACGACGTTCTGACCTCGTGTGTCGGGGGCATCTCCGACCGCGACGCCCTGGCACAGGCGGCCGACAAACTGCTCGAGATGGAGGCTATCTCGACGACCCTCGTGTTCGGCTACACCGACGAGATGGTGTTCGTCTCCGCCCGGTCGCGTGGTACCGACCTCGATCTCGGTGAGGCGCTTCGAGAGGCGTTCAGCCAGATCGGCAGCGCCGGCGGCCACGCCGACATGGCGGGCGCACAGATTCCCGTTGGAATGCTTCTCGAGGGCTCCGAAGACGCCGACCGCGGCGAGGTCATCTCGGAGGTCGTCACCGAACGCTTCTTCGAGACGCTGGGTATCGAACCCGACCGCGCTGCCGCACTCGTGTACGCCGACTTCCTCGGAACGGAAGAGCGTGAGTGAGGTTTTTGCGCCGTCGGCCCGTTCACTCGCCCAATGGACGACCCCGAAGCCGCTCTCGCTGGCAAAAAGCCGCGCGTGAAAGATTACATGACGCGCGACGTAGTGACCGTCTCGCCGGACGACACAGTGGGCGAAGTCGCCAAACGCATCGCGGACAGCGACGCCCACAGCGGCTTTCCCGTCTGTGAGGGGCGCCGAGTCGACGGGTTCGTCAGTGCGCGCGACCTCCTGCTTGCGGACGACCACGAGCCGATCTTCAAGGTGATGACCCGGGACATCATCGTCGCACATCCCGAAATGAAGATCACGGACGCTGCGCGCGTCATCCTCCGGTCGGGCATCCAGAGGCTCCCGGTTGTCGACGACGCTGGCAATCTCGTCGGCATCATCTCCAATGCCGACGTCATCCGCTCCCAGATCGAGCGTGCCACGCCGGAGAAGGTCGGCAAGCTCAAGCGGACGCTGGAGAGCATCCACGGCGTCGGCGCCACCGAAGAGCGCCGGACGGTCGACCTCTCGGAGTTGACGCCGACCCAGACGAAGGTGTACACCGACGAACTGGAGGGTCGCGCCTACGAACTGGAGAACGGCCTCGCCGAGCCGCTCGTCGTCATCGACAACGCGGGCGAGTTGCTGTTGGCCGACGGCCACCATCGTGTGAAGGCAGCCGACCGCATCGATATCGATGAGATGGACGCCTACGTCATCGTCCTCGACGAGCGGGTCGAACTCGGGATGGCGGAGACGGCCCGCAAGAGCGACCTCGAAACCATCGCCGACATCGAGGAGGTCGATTACGCCCACCATCCCCTCGTCGAGACGACGGAACGCCTCCAAGATAACGAATAGGTGGCCTCAGAGGCCATGTTACGTTATGCACGATCCCGCCAGATTGCGAAGGCTTGGAGTCACCCCTCGGCGGTCGTCGGCTTGGCGTGGCTGAACGTATTTGAAAACCAAGAGGATTGTCGTTTTGCTTCTCTAAAGAGACGTTCGACGACATTCTGATTTTCGTGGTGACATCTCTGAAACCGGTGACTGAGCCAACAGCACAGTTTAGGTGATGGGAATTACCAATGAAGATCGTCGCTGGGGTGAATAGCACTTTCTGTGAGATTGCGGAAAAAAGTAGGTTAATTGCGGTGTTCATGTCGGAAACAGCCGAAAATATAACAATCCGTTCGGTTCGCGATAGGCGGCGGCGTACAGCCAGCGGCACTCGTCATCCTTTGGATAGCGTCTCGACAACGGTGATGTGATTCGGCATAGCATCGCTGGTCGGCTGTAAATCGGCTTTCTGCACCCAATTATGAATGGCGGGGCATCTCCGTTAGACACCCAAGTTACTGTTTGGTAGTCGAAAGTGACAGACTAGATAGAAGGATCTGAATACCTACTTCAGTGATCTCCTCAGGTGTCTCTCTCGCTCAACAAATCCTAGGTCAATCCAGTCGGTAAGTCCACTCTGACGGTCGGTTTGGGCATGGATACCAGAAAAGTACCACCTCTGTTTTAACAGTGCTAGTATAAGTACTGAATAACTTTATATAGACAGGGGTTAATTGTAGTAGGAATGAATACTAATAATAGTGATTCGAAGTCACCAAGTGACATAAATAAAAAAAAATACTAAGCGATGGACACGCCGTCGAATAATAAATGAAGCAATAGCTGCTGGCTTTACTGTAACTTCTGCACTTGCGCTCACGCCAGAAGATATAAAAGCGTCCGACTCCGATGAAGTAGTTATTTCGTTTGATACAGAAGGTAATTATAAAATTAATGCGCCGGCTGACTGGTATGATATGTTTCAGAAATCGAAAGATGTAAAAAATGATCTAAATAGCCGATTTAAACACAGGGACGGAGTCATATCAGCAGCTTTGAGCCCTGACGATGTGGACAGCAATGAAGATAATCCCCATGTAGATATGATTCTCGATAAAAGGAGTGCTGCTAAGGAAGAACGAAGAGGTGAAATTCCTGCACGAGAAGGGGGTATCCGGATAGATATCGTAGAACAAAGTCCGGAAAATGAAACGGCAGAATGTACTCCACAGCGGAAGGAGTCTGCAGAAAGAAAGTATCCTGGTGGTTTAGAATCACCAATTGGTTCAAATATAATTAATGCTGGAGGAACATGCACAAATGGAAGCAGATTTATAAATGGAAGTTTTCATGACTTTGGATTTGGTTGGTCTGTTGCACACCATTGTTTAAACAACTGCGATGGAGATGACCCCGATGGGGATGGTGAGGGAGGATACCACCCTGCCTTCCCGACAACTCAAAGATATGGTAATGTGGTCTATACAGCTCCAGAATACGATATAGCATATATCGAACCTAACCGCGATTTTGAGCCTCTCTCAAAAGTAGTGCGACCAAATAATCATAGCGAGTCACGACATATAAGTGGGACTGTAAGTGAAGATGGAGTAGGATTTGTCGCTGATAATAACCTAGCAGTAACCATTTGGGGTGTTACAACCTGTGAAGCCTGGGGAGAAATCACCAGATGGGGTTTCGATATGACGCCCAATGATTATTGCGCAAACGAATTGATAAAAAGAATAGAAATTCGCAATCCCGTCGATCAAAGTACTACCGATGGTGGCGATAGTGGGACAACTTGGTGGGTAAGGGAACCAAGTTCCGGTGATTATTTTGCTATAGCTTCGCACCAAGGAAGTACCCCTGATCTTATGCGTGGTGGTTCCGGGTATGGGGTCAGAGACGACCACAATATCTGGTGGGACGATTTATAAACAATGAAACGGAGATATTTACTGTATTCTACCGTTCTGGCAGTTACGTCGGGCTGTCTATCAGGTGGAAATAATGAATCGTTTTCGTTCGAAATAACGAACGAAACAGACGAAATGCGAGCGATCGAAATTGAGATTGTCAAAGAAAACGATTCAGTTCTCACAGAGACGTTCGAGGTCGGATCCGGTGAGACCGTTCTGGGAGGAGAACTCGAGGGGGCCGGAGAATACACGGTGCGGGCGACAAGCGGAGATGGCTCGCTCTTCCGGACTGTCGAAATGAGTAGCGAGTTTCTCGATGAAATTCAGAACCAAGACACCCCAGCCTGGGAGTTTCGCATCCAACCGGATGACGTAGAACTCTTTGTGATGGATACGCCGGATTGACATTCGCGATTGTAACGGGAACGTGTCGAGACTCAACGGGACGAGTGGGGGTTGCGAACCACCTGCGTCCGACTCAGTTGTGGATTTACTCTCCGGTTTCAGCCATCTTAATCCATCGTCCCCATACCGATCTACAACTTCTCGTTTATCCAGACCGGACTCTCGTAACACGCTAACCTTCATGGTCACACCTGCCCTAGCGGTTTCTATGTTCGATGAAGAGGATCTCGCCGAGATACGCAACGGACGCGAGCGCTGGGAGGAGGAGACGCTCGACCCGTTCCTCGAACGCGGCGAGCGGAAAGAGGAGTTCGTCACCGTCTCGAACCACGAGGTCGACCGCCTCTACACGCCCGAGGATATCGCCGACCTCGATTACGACGGCGACCTCGGCCATCCGGGCGAACCGCCGTACACACGGGGGCCCTATCCGACGATGTACCGTGGCCGGACGTGGACGATGCGGCAGTTCGCCGGCTTCGGCACCGCAGAGGAGACGAACGACCGGTTCCACTACCTGATCGACGAGGGCCAGACCGGGCTGTCGACGGCGTTCGACATGCCCAGTCTCATGGGTATCGACTCCGACCACCCGATGAGCCAGGGCGAGGTCGGCAAGGAGGGCGTCGCCGTCGACACGCTCCGCGACATGGAGATCCTCTTCGACGGCATCGACATCAGCGAGATCTCGACGTCGTTCACCATCAACCCCTCCGCGCCAGTTATCTACGCGATGTACATCGCCCTGGCGGACGAACAGGGCGTGCCCCGCGAGGAGATCCGCGGCACCCTCCAGAACGACATGCTCAAGGAGTTCATCGCACAGAAGGAGTGGGTCGTCCCGCCGGCGCCCTCGCTGGATATCGTGACCGACACCATTGAGTTCGCCGTCAAGGAGACGCCGAAGTTCCACCCCGTTTCGGTGTCGGGCTACCACATCCGTGAGGCCGGCTCGACGGCCGCCCAGGAAGCCGCGTTCACGCTCGCTGACGGCTTCGCCTACGTCGAGGACTGCCTCGACCGCGGTCTCGACGTCGACGAGTTCGCGCCGCTTCTGTCCTTCTTCTTTAACTCGCACAACTCGATCTTCGAGGAAATCGCGAAGTTCCGTGCCTCCCGCCGTGTGTACGCCCGCGTCATGGAGGAGTGGTACGACGCGGAAGCCGACGAGTCGAAGCGACTGAAGTTCCACACCCAGACGGCGGGCCAATCGCTGACCGCCCAACAGCCGCTCAACAATATCGTCCGGACGACGATTCAGGCGATGGCGGCCGTCCTCGGCGGCACCCAGAGCCTCCACACCAACAGCTACGACGAGGCGCTTGCGCTGCCGAGTGAGGACGCGGTTCGGGTCGCACTGCGAACCCAGCAGATCATCGCCGAGGAATCCGGCATGGCCGACATCGTCGACCCGATGGGCGGCAGCTTTGCCATCGAAAAGCTCACGAACGAGATGGAAGCCGAAATCATGGCCTACATCGAGGAGATCCGCGACATCGGCGATGGCTCGGTTCGGGACGGCGTCCTCGACGGCATCGACCAGGGGTACTTCCACCGGGAGATTCAGGACGCCTCCTACGAGTACCAGAAGCGCGTCGACGCGGGCAAGGAGACCGTCGTTGGGGTCAACCAATACCAGATCGATGAGGACACCTCGCCCGATCTCCTGAAGGTGGACAAGGGAACCCAGAACCGCCAGCTGAATCGCCTGGCAGCGGTCAAAGGGGAACGGGACGATTCGGCTGTCGACGCCGCGCTCGACGACCTCGATGCAGCCATCGAGAACGACGAGAACGTCATGCCATCCATCATCGACGCGGTGAAAGCCTACGCGACGATGGGCGAGATCATGGCCGTGTTCGAAGACCACTACGGCGCCTATCAGGAAGCGGTCGGGCTGGCGTAACCACGCCGCTTCGATTCCCGTTACTGACCCGCTTTTCGAAGAAACAACCCGTCCGTGGTTCTACCCAACTGTTAACGTCTGACCCGCCTATCGGAGCGGTATGCACAAGCCACTGCTGGTGACGGACTTCCTGGATCGTGCACGCGACCACTACGCCGATGAGGAGGCGGTTGTGGCGACGACGGGCGAGCGGTACACCTACGCCGAACTCGGCGACCGGGCCGACCGCTTTTCCGCGGCGCTTCAGGAACGCGGTATCGAGAAGGGCGACCGCGTCGCCATCCTCGATCCAAACACCCACTACCATCTCGAGGCGGCCTACGGATCGATGCAGGTCGGGGCCGTCCACACGCCGCTGAACTACCGGCTCACGCCCGACGACTTCCGATACATCCTGGAGAACGCGGGCGTGACGGCCGTCTACGCCGATTACGAATACGCCGACAAAATCGAAGCCGTCCGTGATGATGTGCCGACGGAGCTTTTCGTCACGAACGACCCCGATGCCGTCGATGGTGACTGGGACGATTTCGAGGCGTGGCTCGACGGCGGCGACGAGTACGACCGCCCCGAGATGACCGAAGACGAGGTCATCACCATCAACTACACCTCAGGGACGACTGGCGACCCGAAGGGAGTGATGCGAACCCACCGCAACGAGACACTGCACGCGTATCTCATCTCCACCCATCAGGAGCTCCGCGACGACGACATCTACCTGTGGACGCTCCCGATGTTCCACGTCAACGGCTGGGGCCACATCTACGCGGTCACGGGCATGGGCGCGAAACACGTCTGCACGCGCGGTGTCGACCCGGGCGGCATCTTCGAGGCCGTCACGGCCGAGGACGTCTCGTATTTCTGTGCGGCGCCGACGGTACTCAATCAGCTGATGAGCTACTACGAGGACAACCACCCCGAAACGGCGGGGGCAAACGACGTGCGGGTCGCAACCGCCGGCAGCGCGCCGCCGGAAGCGGCCATCCGAACCGTCGAAGATGAGTTCGGCTGGTATCTCAAACACGTCTACGGCGCAACGGAGACGGGGCCGCTCATCACCACCTCCGACGCGCGGCGCTTCTTCGACGACGACTCCTCGGATCGGTTCGCCATCAAGAAGAAACAGGGTCTCGGCTATCTCGGCACGGAAATCCGCGTCGTCGACGAGGAGGGCAACGATGTCGAGCCCGACGGAGCCTCTATCGGCGAGGTCGTCGTTCGCGGCAATCAGGTGATGGAAGGGTATTGGGAAAAGCCCGACGCGACCGAGGAGGCCTTCTCCGACCGCATCGAGGGGTACTACCACACGGGTGACCTCGCGACCATCGACGAGAACGGGATGATAGCCATCCAAGACCGCAAGAAGGACATTATCATCTCCGGCGGCGAGAACATCTCCTCTATCGAACTGGAGGACGCTCTCTTCGAACACGAGGCCGTCGATGACGTGGCGGTCATCCCCTCACCGAGCGACGAGTGGGGCGAGACGCCGAAGGCGTTCGTCGTCCCGAAGGGTGGTGACCCGGCCGCCCCCGGCGTGACCGAAGATGAACTGGTCGAGTTTGCGCGTGACCAGCTCGCCTCGTATAAGGCCATCCGCCGTGTCGAGTTCGTCGAGGAGCTTCCGACGACGGCGACCGGGAAAGTGCAGAAGTACGAACTGCGCCAGGAGGAGTGGGCGGACGAAGACCGGATGGTCGGGCAGGGGTAGCTACGTTCGCGGCTCTCGACTTTCGAGGGCTCCGGCGATGACGACCGGACAGTCGGCCCGCAGAATGATTTCGCTCGCTCCGCGTTTCAACCGCCGTTTACCGGCCGGCGAGCGCTGACGGCCACCGATACAGAGCAAGTCCGCATCGAGGGTTTCGGCGGCCTCGATGAGGCACTGGGTCGCATCGTCTCCCGACACGCCGTGGGCCGTTGCCTCGACGTTCGCCTCGGCGAGCATCGACAGCGCGTCCGCGACGGCGCCCACCGATTCGACGGCGCCGTCGCCATCGTGAACGTGGACGAGCGTCACGCGAACCGATTCGGCCGCTGCTGGCAGGTCGGTGACCGTCTCGATTTTCTCCGTGAGGTTCTCGTCTTCGGAGTCGATACCGATGACAACGTGGTACATATCAGTCCAGTCGGCGACACGTAGATAAGTGCCTTCTCACTCGTCGGCGTAGCGCCGCGAGACGACCACGACAAGCAAAAGCAGGACGCCCAGCAGCGTGCCGACGGTCGTCATCCCGAACATCGCGAGGCCGAGCGGCGTCGGCTGGAAGGTGACGACTCCGAGATAGGAGACGGCCTGGAGGTCGCGAAGGCCGATGCTCCCGATGATACCGCCCATCAGTCCCGTGACGGCGACGACGATGAGATACAGCGCGATGATGACACGGTTCCCACCGAAGCCGGCCGCGTCGTCTGCCTCAGTCACACCCGGCGATAGGCGTACGGCCCCGATGAGCCTTTTGAAACCGGGACGTTCTGAAACGCTTTTGCCGCGGTCGCCCTAACGAGTGGTATGTCACAAGAACGCCGGCAGTTTGCGGAGAAAGAGTATTTCCTGCTCGTCCTCGTCGGGGTGGCCGTCCTGATGGCATTGACGGGGCTGACTCTCGTCATCACGGCTCTCAACTAAGAACAGCTACGCGGCTTTATATGAGTCATGTCCGAAGCAGCGGCCCGCAGTCGGGTGGTCGTCGCGGGAAACAGGGATAGCAGTCGTATCAGTTTTCGGTCTCGCCGGCGGTGGCGACGTCTTCGCCGCCGTCGGCTGCGACGTCTTCCTCGCCGCCGTCCGCGGCGGCGAGCTGCTCCTCGAACCACGCGAACTCACGGCCGTGCAGGCCGTGTTCCTTCGTGTTCCACGGGTCGGGGTCGGTGACCTCCGGCCCCTCAAGCCACGACTGGACGATGTTCCACAGCCAGATGACCGTCCCCAACGCGATGAGGAACGCGCCGACGGTCGCGATCTGGTGGAGCACCGTCACCTGTGCGAGCGGTGCAAGTGCGGGGTCGAACTCGTAGGTGGCGTACCGGCGCGGCATCTCGAGGTAGCCGAGGATGAGGAAGGCGAAGAACGTGATGTTCACGCCGATCATCGACAGCCAGAAGTGCCACTTCGCGAGCGTGCGCTGGTACATGCGCCCGGTGACGATGGGGAACCAGTAGTAGACGCCAGCGAAGCCTGCGAAGGCGATCATCCCCATGACGATGTAGTGGAAGTGACCGACGACGTAGTACGTCTCGTGCAGCAGGAGGTTCACCGGAATCGCTGCGAGGAAGACGCCGGTGATACCACCGAGGACGAAGTTCGAGACGAAGCCGAGACAGAACAGCATCGGTGCCGTCAGCCGAACCTGGCCGTTCCACAGCGTCGTAATCCAGTTGAACGTCTTCACTGCGGATGGTATCGCGATTGCGAGCGAGGTTGCCATGAACGACGCCCGGATGCGGGGATCCATCCCGCTGCCGAACATGTGGTGGGCCCAGACGCCGAAGGAGAGCACACCGATGGCGAGCGTCGAGTAGACGACGAACTTGAATCCGAAGAGCTTCCGGCCCGCGAACTTCGGCAGCACCCACGAGACGATGCCCATCATCGGTAGGACGAGGATGTACACCTCGGGATGGCCGAAGAACCAGAAGAGGTTTTGCCACAGTATCGGGCCGCCGCCCTCCACGGCGAAGAACGTCGTCCCGAAGTTCCGGTCTAAGAGCAGCATGATGAGCGCGCTGCCCAGGAGCGGGAAGGCAAACAGGATGAGTCCCGACTGGGTGAGGATGGTCCAGCTGAAGATGTCGAGGTTGGCCCAGTTGACTTCGTCACCGCGCTCGGTGAAGATGGTCGCGATGAAGTTGATGGCACCCATCGTCGCGGAGACGCCCGTGAGGTGCAGGCCGAGGATCATCAGATCGACGCCGGCGTTGGCCTGCTGGACGGACAGCGGGGCGTACATCGTCCACGAGGTTTCGGCGGGGCCGACCTCGATGGGCAGCGGCATCGTGAAGAAGCCGGCCCAGATGAGGAGCGCGCCCGGCGGAAGAAGCCAGAAGGCGATGGCGTTGATCCGCGGGAACGCCATGTCGTCGGCGCCGATGAGAAGCGGGACGAAGTAGTTCGCGAAGGCGGCGATGATCGGTGTCCCGAAGAGGAACAGCATCGTGATGCCGTGACTCGTCAGGAGTGCGTTGTACATCGACGGTTCCAGGAACATCGTGCCCGGCGTCGTCAGCTCGATGCGCATGAGCATGACGGCGACGCCACCCCAGAGGAACGCGATGACGCCGTAGGTGCCGTACATGATACCGATGTCCTTGTGGTCAACTGTCGTGAACCATCGGGCGATTCCGGGCGGCTTGTGTCCGTGGCCCGCCGCGCCGGCGCCCTCGCCGCTCGCGAGCGGAGTGTACGTGCGCCAGTTCTCCATCCGGGCGACCAAAGCGAAAACCCCGATGAGGAGAACCCCCATGAGAACTGTGAGCGCAAGCTGTTCTGCAGCCATGTATCTATCCGGGAGGTAGGACTACTGGTAAAGAAAGGTTGCGCTTATCGTCTCCGAGGCAGCGACTTTTGCCGGCAGATGCGCCGCTCTCGGCGCGGGCGTCGACAGGACGAGCGAGAACGAGTCGTTATGCTTCGTCCGTGGGCGATTCCTCGCCAGATTCGAGCTCGCCCTCGGGCTCTCCTTCTAGCTCCTCGAGGGTTTCGACGTCCTGCTTCGAGTAGCCGGCGTGGAGGTTGACTCCCTCATCCTCAGCGGTCGAGATTGCCTTCCCGGAGTAGTACGTCAGGATGGTCAGCCCGATGCCCGTCAGAAGCATGATGGCCATCTGAATGACCATGATGGCCGGGTCGTTAGGGTACGGGGCGATGACGAGATACGCGACGACGAAGAACGCGATTATCCCGATCGGAATCGCGTTGACCGACAGGTCGAGGAGCGTCTCGCGGTCGAACGTACGGTCACTCATTGTATGGCGATTCGGCCACCGGCACAAAGAGGTTACTGATTCCGAGCGCGCGGCAGGACGACACCGGCAAGCGCGAGAATAGCGCCCGTCGCGGCAATGGTGAAGCCACGCTGTGTGATGCCGTTCTGGATGGACACCTGAGTCACGTAGGCCGAGACACCACCGTCGACTTGCGTCGAGACGATAGCGACGCCGGCGGCGGCGAGCGCGATGCCGAGCGCGGAGAGGAGCCGCCACGGCTCGGTGACGTAGCCCGCTTCGTGGATGATGCCCGAGACGCTGCCGACGAACAGGAGAAGTCCGCCGACGGATATCGGATAGAGATTGAACAGGATACCGATTTCGCTGAGAACGAATCCCAGCGCGACCACGACGGGCCAGGGGCTCGTCTTCTCGTATCGCTCGGAGACACCCGGTTCCGCTTCCATACCAGAACTGTAGAACCGCCCGTTCAAAGGGCCGTCGGTTGGCCGCTCATACGGACTGCGTACCTGTTTGTCGCGACGAACGTCCGACTGCGGGCAGTCGATGCGGAAACGACGTACAGCAGTCCGTATCAGACGACGAACGCGTACACGTAGATGAAGCCGAAGTACAGCACCAGCAGGCCAGCGAGCGCTTTCAGTCGGAACAGTCGAATGTCGTCGCGCTCCGCGGCCAGAGCCTCACGATACGCCGCCGTCTCTGCCTCGCTCAACGCATCCCCGTGTTCCTGGCCGCGGTGAAGCGCGAGCAGCTCCTCATCGACGAACTGCGCACCGCAGTGGTCACAGGTGAGCGGTTCCTCGGGGGCGTCCGGCGGCGGCGTCTGCCGGCCGAGTGTGTGGTTCATGAGACGAACGGTGGCGTCGCGTACGGTTGCGAGACGATCCAGAGACTCACCATCGTGTAGACGACCATCACCGCCGTAATCGAGTACTGGCTGCGGATGGCCTGCAGCTTCCCCGGAAACACGTCGTATGCAGCGGCGTGGGCGATCCAGATGGCGAGCAGGTGCCCGAGGATGACGAAGGCGAGTTCGAGGCCGCCGAACCACGCCGGTAGCACGATTGCGACGGGGTCTGGCGGCGAAAGCGGGGCCGAAAGCGCGCCGCCGAGTGCCGGGAGCAACTTGACGAAGTAGCCGAGGAAATGCGCCAGGTGGTAGCCGGCCGCGATGGCCAAAAGCGGCGGCACGAACCGGTACGCGAGCGCGTCCGCGTCGACGTAGGTGCGGGCGTGTCGCTTGCTGTACCGGACGGCGACGGCGTAGAGGCCCGCGAAGGCCAGATAGCCGACGATGAGTGCAGCGGCGTACAGCGGATACGCTGGCATGCCGGCCTCGACGAGGGGGACGGCAACGCGGCGCCAAAGCGGCGTCGCGACAAGGCCGTCGTAGGTCGTCACCCACAGTATCGCGACGATGAAGCCGACCTCCGCCCGGGAGGTGACGAACTTCGCCTCGTCCAGCCCGGAGCCGGGCAGCCGGAGACCAAGCGTGCCATCCGCGCGATAGAGGGGGGCGACCCGACCGAAGTAGCGGAACACCCGCGAAATCGGATCGACCGTCGAGAACCACGTTTCGGAGCCGAACGCGACCGCTCCGGCGAGCGTGACGGCCGTATACCCGACGACGACGCTCGCCAGGAAGCGCGGCTGGTCTGCGAC